>JAAYGT010000089.1 GCA_012727555.1 Alcaligenaceae bacterium
AGGCAGACAAGAACAGTTCCGCACTGACAACTCAACCGCCGTGATGATCACGGGAAGGGCGAGGATTCCCGGGCCACAACCGCCGGAGTTCCACCTGCGGGAATGCGCCTGGCCACGGTAAACTGTTCATTTGGTTTCCCAGGTATTTTCATGACTGATTCATGCTCCGTTGACGCCTCACGACGCTTTGGCGGTATCGACAGGCTCTATGGCCCAGGTGCGCTGGAACGGCTGTCGCAGGCCCACGTTGTAGTGGCCGGCATCGGCGGTGTAGGCTCATGGTGCGCCGAGGCCCTGGCGCGCTCCGGCGTTGGTGCCCTTACGCTGATCGACCTTGATCATGTGGCCGAATCGAATGTGAATCGCCAGTTGCACGCACTGGACAGCACCCTTGGGCAAGCCAAGGTGCAGGCCATGGGCGACCGCATCCGGCAGATCAACCCGTCGTGCCAGCTGGAATTGCTGGATGCCTTCGTTGAGCCGGAATCGGCAAACACACAAATCAATGCCCAGGCACAAGTTGTGATCGACTGCACCGATCAGGCCTCCGCCAAAATCGCCCTGATCCTGCAGGCGCGAGCCCGCAAGCAGCCCCTGGTGGTGTGTGGCGGCGCGGGTGGCAAGACCAACCCGCTGGCCTTGCGTTCCGGCGACCTTTCCCAGGCCACCCACGACGCCCTGCTGTCCCGCCTGCGCCAGATCCTGCGCCGAGACCACGGCTTCCCCCGCGCCGCCCAGGCGGCCGGCAAAGTACGCGGTCGCGTACCGCGCATGGGGGTGCGTGTGCTGTGGTTCGACCAGCCCGTCATTCTGCCCCAGGCCTGGCAATCTGGTGCCCAGGCCGCCGAAGGTGAAAGCCTGCAGGGTTTGTCGTGTGCAGGGTACGGATCGGCGGTGACGGTAACCGCGTCCATGGGCATGGCAGCGGCATCGGAAGCCATTACGCGGATACTGAAGGGAAATTGGGCGTGAGCGGTACAAGTCAGCGCTGCAAAAATGCATAGGTGATAAACCTGCAACATTGCCAAGGTGTCATCCATAGACTACACTTCAACCATGTTTGAAATCATTGAGAGTGCAACCTTCTCCCGCTGGCTGAGCAAACTCAAGGATCGTTCCGCGATCATGCGAATCAACGCAAGAATCCGGCGTATTGCCGAAACTGGCCTCTTGGGTGACACCAAACCGGTCAGAGAAGGTGTTAGCGAAATCCGGATCGACTATGGCCCGGGTTACCGGCTTTACTATTTGCAGGCAGGGCCTGTAATCGTGGTACTGCTCGCTGGCGGAGACAAAAGCACCCAGAATACCGACATCAAGCGTGCTATCGAGATTGCGAAGGAATGGAAGTCATGAGCGAACAATTCACGCGCTGGGATCCGGTTGATCAGCTGCAGTCGGAAGAAGATATGGCTATGTATCTTGATGCCTGCCTTGAAGAAGATCCAGGTGATGGCAGCGTCGTACGGGCGGCGCTAAATGACATTGCTCGCGCTCAGGGCATGACCCAGCTCGCCAAGGCAACCGGATTAAGTCGTGAAGGTCTCTACAAGGCACTTTCACCCTCTGGTAATCCTGAATTCTCTACGATCCTCAAAGTCATCAAGGCTCTGAAAATCAAACTCCACGCATCATCAGGCAAACCACTGGCGACTAATTGAATACCGATCATGTCTGAATCGAGGGCCTGTAACTACGCCAGAACAATGAGGTACTGACTCCCCACATACCGCAAGAGCCAATGCTGCCACAGCCCCCCCAAACCGCTTACTTCAACGCCTTGTAGCGCAAACGACGCGGCTTGGCACCCTCTTCACCCAGGCGCTTCACCTTGTCGGCCTCGTATTCCTGGTAGTTGCCATCAAAGAACACCACGTTCGAATCCCCTTCGAACGCCAGAATATGGGTGGCAATGCGATCGAGGAACCAGCGATCATGGCTGATCACCATCACGCTGCCCGCAAACTCCAGCAAGGCGTCTTCCAGCGCGCGCAGGGTTTCCACGTCGAGGTCGTTCGATGGTTCATCGAGCAGCAGCACGTTGCCACCGGCAATCAGCGTTTTGGCCAGATGCAAACGGCCGCGCTCACCGCCCGACAATTTCCCGACCATCTTGTTCTGGTCGGCGCCCTTGAAGTTGAACCGGCCCAGATAGGCACGCGAAGGCATTTCATGACGCCCTACGGTCAGCAAGTCGGCCCCATCGGCAATGGCATCGAACACGGTCTTGTCGTCGGGCAAGGATTCGCGCGACTGGTCAACAAACGCCAGACGTACGGTCTGGCCGATCTTGACCTGACCGGAATCCGGTTTTTCAAGACCGGCAATCATGCGGAACAACGTGGACTTACCGGCACCGTTCGGACCGATGATGCCCACGATCGCGCCAGGTGGCACTTTGAAACTGAGGTTGTCGATCAGCAGGCGATCACCGTAGGCCTTGCTGACGTTTTCGAATTCGATGACTTCATTGCCCAGGCGCTCGGCAACGGGAATGAAAATTTCCTGGGTTTCATTGCGCTTCTGGTATTCGTGCGATGACAGCTCTTCGAAGCGGGCCAGACGGGCTTTGGCCTTGGCCTGACGCCCCTTGGGATTCTGACGAACCCATTCGAGCTCTTTCTTGATGGTGCGCTGACGCGCCGATTCGCTGGCCTCTTCCTGGCGCAGGCGATCATCTTTCTGCTCAAGCCAGGAACTGTAGTTACCTTTCCAGGGAATACCGTGGCCACGGTCCAGTTCAAGGATCCATTCGGCCGCGTTATCAAGAAAGTAGCGATCGTGGGTAACACCGACCACCGTACCGGGGAACTTGCGCAGAAACTGCTCAAGCCATTCAACACTTTCGGCGTCAAGGTGGTTGGTGGGTTCGTCGAGCAGCAGCATGTCGGGCTTGGAAAGCAGCAGGCGGCACAAGGCAACGCGGCGCTTTTCACCACCCGACAGATTCCCGATGCGGGCATCCCAGGGCGGCAGACGCAGGGCATCGGCGGCAATTTCCATTTGGTGCTCGATGTCATCGCTGCCACTGGAGGCAGCAGCGGCAATGATGGCTTCCAGTTCTGCCTGCTCGGTGGCCAGGGCATCGAAATCGGCATCGGGTTCCGAATACGCCATGTACACCTCGTCGAGGCGTTTACGGGCAGTGAACAAATCACCCAACCCTTCCTCGACCGATTCACGCACCGTATGATCGGCGTTCAGTTGCGGTTCCTGGGGCAGATAACCGATCTTGATGCCCGGCATGGGTACGGCTTCGCCTTCGATTTCTTTGTCGACACCCGCCATGATCTTGAGCAGGGTGGACTTCCCCGAACCGTTCAGACCCAGCACGCCGATTTTGGCGCCCGGAAAAAACGACAGGGAGATGTCACGGAGAATCTGACGCTTGGGCGGCACAACCTTGCCAACCCGGTGCATGGTGTAAACGTATTGGGCCATAGAAGAGTAAAGCTCGAAAAATGATAAACCCCGATTGTAGGCCGACTTGCGATTACAATGCAGGGCATGAGCACTGATCCCCTGACCCCGCTTGTTTTCTCGGCCGATGAACTTGAATGGCTGGGCCGTACCGCCGATGCACTGACCGCCTGGATGGGCAAGCCCGTGCTGGCTGAAGTCATGGACGGCGAAGAAACCGGGTTTGAATGGGTCGTGTTCGGCATTCCCCTCGACCTCACCGAAACCCCCGACGACGACCTGGCCCGCGTTCAAATGGGCGGCCCGGGCGCGCGCCTGCTGGGCAACCGGGGGGGTGTCGAACTGGAAGCCGGCGAAGTCTACGACTGCCACTTCCTGTGGGCCATACAACTGTGCGACCTTGAAGGGGTGCGTTTCATCAAGGTTGACAGTTCAGGCGATGAAGTCGCCTGGACAGATTCCCTGCACGATATCCTGCCCTTCGATGCCAGCCACGATCCGGCGCCGGCCCCCGACGACGACACCCCTGACGACAACACCGACCCACCCCTGCCCCCGCTGAATGCGCCGGGCTCACGGCACCTTCACTGAATCACGACACTTTCAGTGCAGTTTCATCGCTGAATCGGCAGTATTCAAAGCCTGCCTGACCCGGAAAGGGTTGGCTGCACACGAACCGCTGCCTGAACAGATTCTTCCTGCTCGGCGGCGCCCGACGCAGCCTGAACGGGCTCGGATACCTGGCTTGAGTCGGTAACACCCAAGACAGGCACGGACTCTTCTTCGGCATCAGGTGCGTCAAACAAACGCGGCCTGCCTGCACCGACCAGATCACACAACCTACACATGACGGTTCTCCTTGGGGCTTTCTGACGGCATACCGCCGCGCTGCTGATCCAGCAAATGCAATGTTACGCCAACCGGCAGCGCCAGCACCACCAGACACCAGGCAGCCGCCCCGTGCAGATGCACGGCAGCCGGCACGCTCAAACCGCTGCGCCACAACGCCAGCCTGAAGCGGGAGTAACGGGCAGCCGCCTTGAAAAATTCGAGCGGGCGGTACCGGAACCAGGGCAGACAATTGACCACGGTATCGCGTGCCAGCAGACACAAGCCCGGCAAATTGCCTGTTGTAAGCGCGGACTGCGATGTGAGCGAACCCTGTGTGGGGTAGTACACCCTGAACACCTGATTGACAAAGCGGGTAAGGTAGCCGGCACGCGCAATGGCACGCCATACCAGACTTTCGGGCACATAGCCGGGGATGTCTTCCGGGTAGGGAAAACGACGCAGGATGTCGGTTCGGGTGCACCCGAATTTCTCGCCTCGCACACCCTCGCGGAAGGTGATGTCCAGCACCGAAGCATCGAACACGTCATCGGGAAACGCATCGCCCACAATGCGGCCATCCGGGCGGGCACACAACCCGGTGACTGCGGCAAAACGATGGCGGTCGGCCTCGGGAATGTCGTTCCATACCGCTGCCATATCGAACAAGGCGTTGGGTGCCAGGGTGTCGTCACTGTCGAGCACCACCACAAAGTGACCGGATGCCCGCGCAACCCCCCGGTTGAAGGCCACTTTTTTATGCTGGTTGACTTGCCAGTGATACTGAATGGGAAAACGCGCCTGTGCCTGCCACCGCGCCACAAGATCACCCGTGGCATCGTTTGAGCCGTCATCGATCACGACCCATTCGAAATCCTGGAAGGTTTGGTCGCACAGCGACACAAACGCACGGCCCAGCGTGTGAGCCCTGTTGTACGTGGGGGTGATGACAGAAAAAAAGGGGCGAAAGGCCACTGACATGCCAGTTGCTCCTTCAGGTGTTACACAGGCAAGGTGCACTGATCATAGGCCAAAAAAAAACCATCGTGAACCGGGGTAAACGATGGTTTTCCGAGAACGGTACGGCGGGGGAAGGCTCACCGTTCAGTAAAGACGCACAAGTTACACGCGCTTTACTTTTTCCAGCATTTTGAACACACCCTTGGGTGCGCGCACGAAAAGACGCTTGAATGCCTTGCCCAGGCAACGGCGTTCGAGGGTGTTGCGACGTGTACGTTTGACTTCTGCCATGATGATCTCCGGGTCAGTGCAGTCAAGGTCCACCTTGCGCATGACCAAAATATATAAAGGTAACCAGCTATTCTAACCTGAAACCACCCCACTGGCAAAGCGGGTCAATGCTGCCGAACACGGCAGGGAAGGATTATGATACCCCGCATGAGCTCACGTATCCGCATCCATGGCGCACGCCAGAACACGCTGAAGAACCTCGACGTCGATTTCGAGACCGGCACCTTCACCGTCATTACGGGAGTGTCCGGCTCCGGAAAAAGTTCACTGGCGTTCGATACCCTGTACGCCGAAGGGCAACGCCGCTACGTTGAAACCTTCTCGCCCTATGCACGCCAGTTTCTTGACCGCATGGACAAGCCCCAGGTCGATCGCATCGAAGGGGTGCTGCCTGCCATTGCCATTGATCAGGTGAACCCGGTGCGCAACTCGCGCAGCAGCGTGGGCACCATGACCGAACTGAATGACCACCTGAAGGTTCTTTTTGCGCGTCTGGGCCACCTGTTCTGCCGCTGTTGCGGCCAGCGTGTGCAGCAAGACACACCGGAACGCATTCTGCAGGCCCTGCAAACACGCACGCAGCCCGACGACCCGCGCCTGGTGATCACCTTCCCGGTCACGGTGCCCTCGAATTTCACCGATGACGAAATCCGGCAATTCCTGGAGCAGCAGGGGTACACCCGCATCCATACCCAGGAAACCCGCCCCGCGCCCGCACCGTCGCAGAGCGGCAGCCCACAAAAATCGCGCACCGGGAAAGCGAACCGTAACGTCACGAAATCCGACACGCCCGCCACCGTTCAGGTACTGCATGTTGTGCAAGACCGCTTCCGGCTGTCGAATGCAGAGCCCCAGCGCGTGCAGGAAGCCCTGGAAACGGCCTTGCATCAGGGCAACGGACACATTACCGTGCATGCACTGGCCAACGCCGATACACCCGCGTCGGGCGATGCAGCAGAACAACGCTGGCGTTTCAGCAACCGCCTGCATTGTGCCGATTGCGACATTGACTACAGCAGGCCGCTGCCCAGCACCTTCTCGTTCAATTCACCGCTGGGGGCCTGCGAAAGCTGCCGTGGCTTCGGACGCACCATGGGCATTGACTACGGTCTGGTCGTGCCCGACGAAAACCGTACGTTGCGCGACGGGGCCATCAAGCCATGGCAAACACCCAGCTACAAGGAATGCCAGGACGATCTGGTCCGTTACGCCAAGGCCGAAGGCATACGTCTGGACACGCCCTGGAAAGATCTGGACGACCACGAAAAAAACTGGGTAGTCGATGGTGCGCCCGACTGGCGTGGGGGTGACAAAGCCTGGAAAACGCAATGGTACGGCGCCCAGCGCTTTTTCGACTGGCTGGAGTCGCGCGCGTACAAAATGCATGTACGTGTGCTGCTGTCCAAATACCGCAGCTACACCCCCTGCAAGGCCTGCGCCGGTTCACGACTCAAGCCCGATGCCACGCTTTGGCGTATTGGCACGGAAACGGATACCGATACACCGGCGGCACCACCTGCCGTACCCGCAAAACACGCCGAGGCAACGGATACAGTCACACCAGGCACACCTGAACACCTCACCACACCCGATGCATCAACAACCGGTCATTATCCCCGCTTCATGCCGGTACATGCCCGCTGGACCCGCGCCCAGCTTGATGCCCTGCCAGGCCTGGGTCTGCACGACCTGATGCGCTTGCCCATCAGCCGGGTACGCGATTTTTTCACTGATCTGACCTTCGGCGAGCGCACCGATGCCGCCATCGATCTGCTACTCACGGAAATACGCTCACGGCTGGGCTTTCTGTGCGATGTCGGCCTGGGCTACCTGACCCTTGACCGGCAAAGCCGCACCTTGTCCGGCGGGGAAGTGCAACGGATCAACCTCACCACGGCCCTGGGCACCTCGCTGGTCAACACGCTGTTCGTGCTTGATGAGCCTTCGATCGGCCTGCACCCGCACGACATGCACCGTATTGTGCAGGTCATGCAGCGGCTGCGCGACAACGGCAACACGCTGGTGGTGGTCGAACACGACCCCCAGGTCATGGTGGCAGCCGACCGCGTCATCGACATGGGCCCGGGCCCCGGTGAGCGCGGCGGACAGATCGTGTTCGACGGCACACCCGACCAACTGCGCCGTGCCAATACACTGACCGGCGATTACCTGGGTGGACGGCGTCACATTGAATCCCCGCGTCCGCTCCCCGTGGAGCCCGGCACCCCACGGCTCCTGCTCGAAGGCGTGCGTGCCAACAATCTGAAATCGGTCGACCTGTCCATTCCGCTGGGGCGTCTGGTGTGCGTCACCGGCGTTTCCGGGTCCGGCAAATCAACGCTGGTGCAAGATGTCCTGTATCCGGCGCTTCTGAAACAACAGGGCAAACCCACCGAAGCACCCGGCGCACACGACCGCCTGCTGGGCGCCGAGCGTCTGGCCGATGCGGTCATGGTGGACCAGAGCCCGATCGGCAAAACGGCACGGTCCAATCCGGCCAGCTATGTGGGTGCCTTCGATGCGATCCGCAAACTGTTCGCCCAGGCTCCGCTGGCGCGCGAACGGGGCTACACGGCCGGCATGTTCAGTTTCAACAGCGGTGATGGCCGTTGCCCGGCCTGCGGCGGCAGCGGCTTTGAACACGTGGAAATGCAATTCCTGTCCGATGTCTACCTGCGCTGCCCCGACTGCGATGGCAAACGCTTCCGGCCGGAAGTGCTGGAGGTACGGGTCGAGCACATGGGCCGTACGGCATCGATTGATCAGGTCCTGGACATGACCGTCAGCGAAGCCCTGACGTTTTTCAGTGGCCTGCGCGACATACGCACCGGGCTGGCACCGCTGGCCGATGTCGGGCTCGATTACGTGAAACTGGGGCAACCGGTGCCCACCTTGTCCGGTGGTGAAGCCCAGCGCCTGAAACTGGCCGGCCACCTGGCCGGTGCTGCCCGCAGCGGTATCAATACACAAAAGCTGGCACGCAAGGGCAGCCTGTTCCTGTTCGACGAACCCACCACCGGCTTGCACTTCGATGACGTGGCACGCCTGATGCGCGCCTTCCGCACCCTACTCGGCGCAGGCCATACGTTGCTGGTCATCGAGCACAACCTGGACGTCATCCGTGCAGCTGACTGGCTGATTGACCTGGGGCCGGGCGGCGGCGAAGCGGGCGGGCGTGTGGTCGGCACCGGCACACCCGCCAACCTGATGCACAACCCGGATTCCCTGACCGGCCAGGCCCTGGCCGAGTATGAAAACCGGATCATCCGCCAGATACCCGATGCCGAACCGGGCAGCACACCCGAAACGCACACAGAAACGGCAGCCATCGCGCTGCAGGAACCCGTGGCGGCCTACGAGGCCGGCACACCGTTGCAACACCGACTGCGCAAGCAACGGCAAAAAGCGGCGGAAATCACCATCCTGAACGCGCGCGAGCACAACCTTAAAGGGGTGAATGTTCACCTGCCGCGTGACACCTTCACCGTGATCACCGGCGTCTCGGGCTCGGGCAAGTCCACCCTGGCCTTCGACATTCTGTTCAACGAAGGCCAGCGCCGCTATCTTGAATCGCTCAACGCCTATGCACGGGCCATTGTGCAGCCCGCCGGCAAACCGGACGTCGATGCCATTTACGGCATTCCCCCCACTGTGGCCATCGAACAGCGCACCAGCCGCGGCGGGCGTAAATCGACTGTAGCCACCATGACGGAAATCCATCATTTCCTGCGGCTGCTGTATGTGAAACTGGGTACCCAGACCTGTCCAGCCTGCAAGGTGGCCGTCGAGCCCCAGACAGCCGACCAGATCGTGGCGCAGATCAGCCGCGACTACCGGGGGCGGCACATCGGGCTGCTGGCACCCCTGATTAAAGACCGCAAGGGGTATTACACCGATCTGGCCAAGTGGGCAGGCGGCAAAGGCTACACCCACCTGCGTGTCGATGGTATCTTCACCCCGGTGGCACCTTGGCCGCGGCTTGACCGCTACAAGGAACACACCATTGAACTGCCTATCGCCGACCTGATCGTTGACCCGGCCCGTGAGCGTGAATTGCGTGCTGCCGTGCAAAGTGCCATCGAACACGGCCAGGGCAGCCTGAGCCTGCTGATTGAACCGGCACTGGCCACCACCGGCTCACTGGACGAGCGGCGGGCCTCCGGCCTGAATCCGGCACCGGAACAAAAACATTTTTCCACCCGACGGGCCTGCCCGGGCTGCGGCACCAGCTTCCCCGAACCCGATCCGCGCATGTTTTCCTATAACTCGCGCCTTGGCTGGTGCCCCGGTTGTTACGGCACCGGCGTGCACCTGACCGGTTTCGACCCGGACCAGACTGGCGAAGAAGCCGCCTGGACCTCCGGCGATGAAACCGATGAAACCCTTACCTGCACGCAGTGTGACGGTGACCGTCTGAATCCGGTTTCCCGGGCTGTGCTCTGGCGCGGCAAGTCGATTGCCGAACTGGCCCGACTGCCAGTCAACGATGCCCACACGTTTTTCACAGGGCTGGCGCTGCGCGACCGCGAGGCCGAAATCGCACGCGACATCCTGATGGAAATCCGGGGACGTCTGGATTTCATGAAAACCGTGGGGCTGGATTACCTGGCCCTGGACCGGGCGGCCCCCACGCTGTCGGGTGGTGAAGCCCAGCGCATTCGGCTGGCAGCGCAACTGGGATCGAATCTGCAGGGGGTGTGTTATGTGCTTGACGAACCCACCATCGGCCTGCACCCGCGCGACAACCAGATCCTGCTCAACGCCCTGAGCGCCCTTGAAGGCAACGGCAACACCCTGGTGGTGGTGGAACACGATGAAGACACCATTCGGCGGGCGGCCCACATCATCGACATGGGCCCGGGTGCAGGCACCCGCGGCGGTACCGTTGTAGCCCAGGGCACGGCCGAGGAATTGATGGCCAACCCGGCGTCGATCACGGGCCGCTACCTGAAAACACCGCTGCAGCACCCATTCCAGCCGCGTCGTGCCATCACCCCGGAAACGGCCATGATCACGGTCACCGGCGCCCACCTGCATAATCTGCAACAGGTACGGGCCAGCCTGCCCGTTGGCCGGCTGAGCGTGGTCACCGGCGTCTCGGGATCGGGCAAATCCACGTTTGCACGCGATGTGCTGCTCGACAACCTGGCTGCCGCCGTGACCCGTGGCAGCGCCCCCGCCCAATGGTTCGGTTGCCAGACCATCACCGGCTGGGAAACGATCGACCGGGTTCTGGAAGTGGACCAGACCCCCATCGGCAAAACGCCCCGCTCCTGCCCGGCCACCTACGTGGGTTTCTGGGATGACATTCGCAAACTGTTTGCCGACACGCGGGATGCTCGCCTGCGCGGCTGGAACGGTGCACGCTTCTCATTCAACACCGGCGACGGCCGCTGCCCGCTGTGTGAAGGCCAGGGCATGCGCACGCTGGAAATGAGCTTTCTGCCCGATGTCAAAGTACCTTGCGATGCCTGCAACGGTGCACGCTTCAACCCGGACACGCTGGGTATAACGCTGCGCGGGCTGAATGCCGGTCAGGTACTGAACCTGGAGGTTGACGATGCCCTGGGCTTTTTCAGTGCCCATTCGAAAATTGCACGGCAACTGCAACTGATGCAGGATGTCGGGCTGGGCTACCTGACCCTGGGCCAACCCTCACCCACGTTGTCGGGCGGCGAAGCCCAGCGCATCAAGCTGGTCACCGAACTGTCCAAGGCCCGCCTGACGGAAGGGGTGATCCGCACCGGCCGGGCTTCGCGCATACCCCACACCCTGTATGTACTGGATGAACCCACGGTCGGCCTATCCACCGCCGATGTGGAAAAACTGATCCATGTACTGCACCGGCTGGTCGATGCCGGCAACACAGTGGTCGTGATCGAACATAACCTGGACATCATGGCCGAAGCAGACTGGCTCGTGGACCTGGGGCCTGAAGGTGGCACGGGTGGCGGTCGCATCGTGGCCCAGGGCACGCCGGAAGACCTGATGACCCATCCCGGTGAATCCCACACCGCCCGAATCCTGGCCGACTACCTGGGAGCCAGCCGCTGATGCAGTGCCGCTTCGAGAATCGCCTGGCGCACAAGGCACTGGTGCTGAATGACTTCATGTACCGGCTCGACGCCTGGAAGCCTGCCGATCTGGAGCCTGTATTGCAACAGATCGAAGCGGCCGGCGCCCAAGGCTGCTGGACCGCCCTGCTGCTGGATTATGAACTGGGCGAATGGCTGGAACCCGGCGTACTGGAGACCCGGCGCGCACTGACAGACGGTTACGCGGCCAGGCCCGGCTCACCGGCAAGCACGCCAGAAAACGGTAACCCCGATCCCGCACACAACCGGCGCCCCCGCCTGACGGCGCTGGTTTTCCGGCAGGCGCAGCATGAATTGCCCTGGGGCCCGGTCAGTAATATTGCATCACCCGCACTGCACTGGGCACCGCGCATCGACCGAACCACCTACCGCACGCACATCGAACACCTGCGCCAGGGCATTGCACGGGGAGATTACTACCAGGTGAACTACACCTTCCCCATCGACATTCAGACCCGGCTGCCTGCCGATCACCTGTACCGGCATATCGCCTGTCGGCACCCGTCCGCCCATGCCGCCTTCATCCAGGTGGATGCCGGGCCAGACACGCCGGAGCGCACCCTGCTGTCGTTTTCCCCGGAACTGTTCGTGGAACATACCGGTACCCGATTGACTGTGCGCCCCATGAAAGGCACAGCACCTCGACATCCTGATCCTGAGCAGGATCAGGCGCTTGGGCAGGCACTGCGGGCCAGCCCAAAGAACCGTGCCGAAAACGTGATGATCGTTGATCTGTTGCGCAATGACCTGGGCCGTATTGCCACACCGGGCTCGGTCCAGGTACCCGCCCTGTTCGACCTGGAAGCCTACCCTTCGGTGTGGACGCTGACATCCACCATCACCGCCGAAGCGCCCGGAACCAGCCTGTTTGAACTGTTGCAGGCCCTGTTCCCGTGCGGCTCCATCACCGGCGCGCCCAAGATTGCCGCCATGCAGGCCATCCGGCAGCTTGAGCCCTATGAACGGGGTATTTATTGCGGCAGCATCGGCTGGATCGCGCCCTCGGGCGACTTTTCCCTGAATGTCGCCATACGCACCCTCGAAATGGATGGCCCGGGGCAAGGCCGGTTCAGCGTCGGGGGTGGTATCGTGTACGATTCCGACCCCGACCAGGAATGGGACGAATGTCTATGGAAAGCACGCCTGCTGAACAGTTGAACCGGATCGATCGACCCACCACACAGGTCACGGCCGCCTGGCCCGAAGCCATCTGGCCAACGCTGCACCTGATCGAAACCCTGCGCATCGAACCCGGCAGGCACGCACCCCTGCTGGATCTGCACCTTGCACGCCTGACACGTTCTGCGCAGGCCCTGGGATTTGCCGCTCCGCCCCACAGCCTGACACGAGCCCTTGAGGCCCGAATCCAGTCCGTTGCCCCTGACACAACCTGGCGCCTGCGACTACTGCTCGACCGCACCGGCCACTTCACACTGGAAACCGCCCCGCTGCCACCAACCACAGAGCCCGTTCTCCTGGCGTTAAGTCCCTGGCGTCTGCCCTCCGATGCCGCCTGGCTGCAACATAAAAGCACCTACCGGCCGCTCTATGATCCAGCCGCCCACTGGCTGGCCGCTCACCCGCACATCTTTGATCTGATTTTCCTGAACGAACGCAACGAAGTGTGCGAAGGCAGTCGCAGCACCCTTTACATTGCCACGGATCAAGGCGAATGGCTCACACCACCACTGAACGCCGGGGCCTTACCGGGGGCACAACGACAAGCCCTGCTCAACGCCGGGCACGTGCGTGAAGCCGTACTGACACTCAATGACCTGAATCAGGCACCCGCGCTCCGGGTGTCGAATGCATTACGCGGCTGGCTGAGGGCACAGAAAGCAGAGACACTGAAGCCATGAACACGTCATCGCCGATCACTGCCTCACAGATGGACCCTCGCAACGCGATCTGACTCATTGAAAACAATCGGGTTAAACTGCTCCTGACAATTACCTGAAAAAGGAGCGACCGTGCAGGAACCCACCCTGATCCAATACCTGGCCGCCAGCATCTTCGCCATTGCGCTGATTCACACCTTCACCGCCAAAATTTTCGAACGGCTTTCACACAAATACCCCAGGCATGCCGGGCTGTTGCACCTGATCGGCGAGGTCGAGGTCGTATTCGGGCTCTGGGCAGGTGTGCTGATCGTGGTCATGGCTCTGGCTGTGGGCCTGGATGACGCCATGACCTACGCTGAAACCCGCAATTACACCGAACCCTTGTTCGTGTTTGCCGTCATGGTGGTGGCCGCGTCACTGCCCATTTTGTCCTTCGTGATGTCCATGGTGAACAAACTGTCACAATGGATTCCGGTGCGCGACACCACCGCCAAAGTCTGGTTATGCCTGGCGGTGGTTCCTTTGGCAGGCTCGCTGATTACCGAGCCTGCGGCCATGACCATTGCAGCACTCATGCTCGGCCCGCAAATTTTCCATCAACGGACCCCGGAAAACCTGAAATACCTGGCGTTGGGCGTGCTGTTTGTGAACATTTCAATTGGTGGCACACTTACCTCGTATGCCGCGCCGCCCGTGCTCATGGTGGCATCCACCTGGAACTGGGATACCGCCTTCATGCTGGCCAATTTTGGCTGGAAATCGGCAATCGCTGTTCTGATCAATGCCACGCTGGCCACGCTGGTACTACGCAACTATGCCACACCGACCGACACCATCAAGTCCAGCAAGGAACAACCCAGGGTGTCCCCCTTGGTCACGGTCATTCACGTTGCCTTTCTGGCGGGTATCGTGGTGTTTGCCCACCACCCCGTCATTTTCCTGGGTCTGTTCCTGTTCTTCGTGGGGTTCACCCAGGCCTATTCACGCAGCCAGAGCCCCTTGCTGATCAAGGAATCTCTGCTGGTCGCCTTCTTCCTGGCCGGACTGGTCGTGCTCGGAGGCATGCAGCAATGGTGGCTGCAGCCGATCGTGGCCGGCCTTGAGCCCACTGTACTGTTCTTCAGCGCCCTGGGGCTCACCGCCATTACCGACAACGCAGCCCTCACCTACCTGGGTTCGCTGATTCAGGGTATGTCCGATGAGGCCAAGTACATGCTGGTGGCCGGAGCGGTGGCAGGCGGTGGCCTGACCGTCATTGCCAACGCACCCAATCCGGCCGGCGTGGCCCTGCTGCGCGGCGGCTTCGAAGGCCGGGCCATCGGCATGGGCGGGTTGCTGATCGGGGCACTGGTACCCACAGCAGTGGCGGCAGGCATGCTGTTTTTGTTTTAATGTGCGATTCAAAAATCACACAAAAACAGGAGATCCCGCCCATGACCGGCACCGTTCTTGATCACATTGTCATCGCAGCGCCCTCGCTTCAGGAAGGGGTGCAGTATGTTGAATCGGTGCTGGGTGTCAGCCCGCAGGCCGGGGGTGCCCACCCCCGCATGGGAACCCACAACCGCCTGCTGCGTCTGGGCCCTGATGTTTACCTGGAAGTGATTGCCATTGATCCGGCCGCACCGGCACCGCATCAACCCCGCTGGTTCGGGCTCGACTCGCGGGGCAATCAGCCGCCGTGCCTGATCACCTGGGTGGTTCGCAGTACCGACATTGCAGCCACCTGTGCGGCGGCACCCATGAACCCGGGCCATATCCAGCCCATGACACGCGACACGCTGTCCTGGCAGATCACAATTCCCGACAACGGTGAATTGATTGAACACGGGTTGGTGCCATCCGTCATTCAATGGGCGACCGAACCCTACCCGGCCAGCCGCCTGCCCGATCAAGGCTGCACGCTGCTCAGCCTCGATCTGTTCCACCCTGAACCTGAACGCCTGCAGCAGCAGCTCGATGCCATCGGGCTGCAGGGTTGCGTGCATGTCTGCCCTGCCAATGAAGGCCAGGGCCCAACGCTCAGGGCCCTGATACAGACACCCAACGGGGTACGCCAGCTTTAAGGTTACGGCCCCCACCGGAACAGGCGGGGGCTTTACAGCGCTGGTCAGTACGACTTGGGCAAACCGAGCACTTTTTCGGCAATGAAACACATGATCAGCTGGGGGCTGACCGGCGCAATGCGTGGAATGAAGCTTTCACGCAGATACCGTTCCACGTGGTATTCCTTGGCATAGCCCATGCCGCCCAGGGTCATGATGGCCGTCTGGCACGCGTTATAGGCTGCTTCAGCCGCCAGGTACTTGGCACTGTTGGCAAATTCGCCGCAGGGTTCGCCGGCATCGTAGAGCCAGGCGGCTTTCTGCACCATCAGGTCGGCGGCTTCCAGCTGCATCCAGGCTTGCGCCAGCGGGTGCTGAATGCCCTGGTTCTGGCCGATCGGGCGCCCGAACACCACACGCTCTTTGGCGTAGGCTGACGCCTTGGCCAGCGCCACGCGCCCCAGCCCCACGGCTTCAGCGGCGATCAGAATCCGCTCCGGATTCAGGCCGTGCAGAATGTATTCAAACCCGCGCCCTTCTTCACCGATACGGTCTTCTTCGGGAATCCGCAGGCCGTCGATGAACAGCATGTTGGAATCCACCGGCTTGCGACCCATTTTTTCAATTTCACGGATTTCAATGGTGGCACGGTCGACCGAGGTGTAGAACAGGCTGAGACCCTGAGTCGGTTTTTTCACCTCGGACAACGGCGTTGTGCGTGCCAGCAACAGCATTTTGTCGGCCACCTGGGCCGTGGAGATCCAGATCTTGCGACCATGCACAATGTAATGGTCACCTTTTTTCTCGGCACGGGTGGTGAGCTTGGTGGTATCAAGCCCGGCATCGGGTTCGGTAACGGCAAAACAGGCTTTTTCCTTGCCCTGGATCAGGGGCGGGAGCGCACGCTGACGCTGCGCGTGCGAACCAAACACCACCACCGGATTCAACCCGAAGATATTCATGTGAACGGCCGATGCCCCGCTGAAACCGGCACCCGACTTTGAAATGGTGTGCATCATCAGGGCCGCTTCACGCATGCCCAGGTTGGCACCGCCATATTCCGAGGGCATGGCCACCCCCAGCCAGCCACCTTCAGCCAGGGCCTGGTGAAAGGCAAACGGGTATTCACCGTCACGGTCGCGGGCCAGCCAGTAGTCGTCATCAAAATTGCGGCACAAGCTTTCAACGCCATCAACAAGTGCTTTCTGGTCGTCAGTCAGGGTGAAGCTCATGGGGTCTCCTGGGGTGTTTTTGTCATGTGGGCGGCGCCGGCTTCAAGCATGGCCTGGATAGCGTGTTCGCTATAACCGGCTTCCGCCAGTACCTGGCGTGTATGTTCGCCCAGGCCGGGGGCCGGGCGATAGATCGTCAGGGGGGTACGCGAATAGGTACCGACCGGAGCCGGTGAACGCATACGCCCCTCGGTGGGGTGATCCAGTTCACGCACCATGTTCACCGCCTTCAGATGGGGGTCGGCAAGCAAGTCATCGACGGTGTATAACGGCGCCGCAGGGATGTCTGCCTGGGCAAAGGCCTGCAACCAGTACGCCGTGTCACGGGTGGCGATCACAGTCGAGACCAGTTCATAGGCCTGGTCAATGTGCTGCGCCCGTGCGGTATGCGTATGAAAACGGGGATCCTGTTTCAGCGCTGGCTGCCCGATGAGTTCGAAAAAACGCGTCCAGTGCTTGTCGTTGTAGATCAGGGCACTGAGATAACCATCGGTGGTGGCATACGGGCGCCGATGCGGCACCAGCAGCCGGGCATAGCCGGTGGGACCCTCGTTGGGGTCAAAAGTGTAACCACCCAGGTGGTCGCCCAGCACCAGCTGGCTCATAGCCTCGAACATGGGCACTTCAATGGCCTGCCCCTGCCCGGAGGAACGGGCCTCGATGACACCGGCCAGTATGGCAATGGCCACATGCATGCCCACGGCACGGTCAGCCAGAGTCAGGGGCACATAGCGGGGTTGATCGCCGGAGTTCTGCTGGTACAAAGACGGCAAGGCGGTCATGCCCTGGATCAGGTCATCGTAGGCAGGCCGCCCGGCATACGGGCCAGCACTGCCGAACCCGTAGGCACCCACATACACCAGCGCGGGGTTGGCCGCAGCCAGGTCATCGTAACCCAGCCCGAGTCGTGCCATGGCCTGCGGACGCGTGTTGTACAACAACACATCGGCCCCCTTGGCCAGATCGAGGCAGGCCTGGCGGCCGGCCGGGGTTTTGAGGTCAAGCGCAACGGAACGCTTGTTGCGGTTCAGGTGCAGATACAAGGCGCCCATGCCCGGGTTGCGCATGGGGCCCACAGCCCGCATGTTGTCGCCGGCCGGCGGTTCAACCTTGATGACATCGGCCCCAAGGTCAGCCAGGATCTGGGTGGCGTAGGGGCCCATGACCACCGCACTGAGGTCAAGGATACGAATACCGGCCAGAGGCCCGACCGGTACAGAGGCAGTTGAAGTTGTCATAACCAGGCTTTCAGGGAGTTACTGCGGCGCCAGCTTGGCTTCCTGGATCCACTTGCCCCACAGTGCATATTGGTCTTTCACGAACTGCGCGAAATCTTCCGGTGTACCGCTGAAGGCATCGAACCCGAGTTCAGCCAGACGTTTTTTGGTGTCGGGGTTGGAGACGATTTTGTTGATGGCCGTGTTCAGGGTTTTCACAACAGCAGGATCCATGCCGGCCGGCCCAAAATAGCCGTTCCAGGAATTCAGGTCGAAGTTGTCAATGCCGGATTCCTGCATGGACGGCAGGTCGGGTAACAGGCTGCTGCGTTTGGCCGTGGATACCGCCATGGCGTGCAGGCGGTTGGCCTTCACGAAGGGTGTACCCGAGGTCAGGTCAGTAAACATGAAGTCAACCTGGCCTGCCACGAGATCGGTCAGGGCCTGGGGGGTGCCTTTGTAGGGTACATGCAGCATGTCGGTGCCGGTTACGAC
>JAAYGT010000090.1 GCA_012727555.1 Alcaligenaceae bacterium
CGTTGACCTGAGTCAGAACGATAAAACGGGCCAACGCCTCGCCCACTTTGGGCACCCTGTTTTCAACGACATAATTGTTGATCGCGGGAATTGCAATGATCGCCAGAAGCAGAATGATGGCGGATACGATGGAAACCTCGATCAGGGAAAAGCCCCGCTGCGCGGGATCATGCACACGCACTGCCGGCGTGGCATCCCCGAGGAGGGTCGGACCGGTGCCCCCGGGCGCCTCACGCGCCGTTTGCGATCCCGTGCACCACGCGTGCTGCGAAGTGTTGATGGGGAGGTTGATCAAGCCCATGGGGCGTGTTGATACCAGACATGATTCAAGCATTGCAGTCTCCAGAAATAAGCCGTCAGCGGCTTGCATAAAAAATCATCAGCGCACGCCTGAGCTCGTCGATCACGGCGTAATGCCACAAGGCCAGCGCGATCAGGATGACTACGCTGGCCAACAGCAGCAACCAGCGCATCAGGGCGGCATGCAACCTGACACGCTCAAGCACGTGGACGCGCAACCGGTCAGCGGTCAATCCCAGGCCCTGACGCAGCCCCCGGGCCGCCACCATATCCTGTAAAAACCAGTACACCCCGGCTTCAAAAATGCCGGTATCGAAGGCATCCGTGCCTGCTGCACCCCGATTTTGCAAGGCACGCATCTGATCGATATGGTGCGAAAGCCAGACCCCCGTACCCGACTGCACCAGCAGCAGTGCAGTCCGCAACTGCACGGGCCCCTGGGTATCTTTACGCAACAAAATACCCAGCAACACCAGAAAACGGATACCCTGCAGCGCGCGGTAAATCTTCCAGACACCGACCGGGTCGAGATACGCGCGTAACGGACCGACCAGATTGGGGATGGACCAGAGCACCGCCACAAAAAGCCCGACCACACCCATCGACACGGGCAGCATGAACTGTTCGAGCCAGGACGCAGTACTCAGCAGTGAACGCGTGAGCCCCCCGTAGTAGTCGGGCGGCAAGGCAACAAAAGCCTGCATCAGGCGCGGCACTGTAAAAAACGGAACGGCCAGCAACATACCCAGAACCAGCACCACGGCCGCACCGGCCACCATCAAGGTCGATGACAAAACGCCGCGCAATGTATCCATCAACTTCAAGGCATCGGCCAACTCGCCCAGTGCGGCAATCACCGCTTCATTACCCTGCGTCTGGGCGCTTCGCAGCACACTCAACTCGTGCTCCGGCAACGTGCCCGACCACGTGGCCTGAAGATCACCGCCACTTTGCTGATAGCGCGTATACCAGTGACGGGACAACCGGCCACGCACCGTGTGATCGCCATAGCGTTCGGCATCGAGCAAAAAAACTTCCTTGAGTGTGCGAAACCCTTTCATGTCACGCAACAGATCCCCCAGGTACTGGTAGTAATCAATGCGCTGACGCATGAATAACAAAGCATCGAGTGCGATGCGCCATCGTTCGCTCCCCGACCCTGAACCGGAAGCATGGCCTGAGGAAAAACGCCCCGATGAGAAACGGCGGCTCACGCTGCGCTCCCGTTGCACCCGTGTGCGGCGGTGCTGGTTCGACGCAAGTGCTCCGTCTCGAAGGCGTGGAAACGGGGCTCGATATCCCTGGGATCAATCAGCCCCTGAAAAGCCTTGTGCACCGCGCATGCCATGGCAGAGCGATCCCGATGCAGCCCCAGAACAGGCTCGATGATCTCGGCCACCACGGTGCGACCTCGATAACCGCTCAGGGCAGGATCCTGGTCACTGAGGCACTGGGCGCATCCTGCCGGATTACGGATTTTCAGTCGATCCAGGGGCTCGTCATAAAGCGCACCGATACGTGCAAGCCACTCCCCCCACCACGGCGAAGTCATGGAGCGCCCCTGCAGCGTGTGACTGCCCTGGCACAGTTGCATCGCCGGCAATGCGCAGTGCGAACACAGGACAGGCAGCAGTGCCTGATAGACCAGCATCCTGAACGCCCCTCGCATGGCGAGAAAATCACGGGAAACACCGATAAAGTCAGAAGCCAGCCGATCCGGAATGGCGATGGCGGAAGGCGCATGGACGGTTGTATAAAGATTGACGCCCGACCCGACCAGATCCATGAATGCGCGCCCCGTTTCCGCATCCCGCACCTCACCCAGCAGGACATCGGTCATACCGGATCGTTTCAGGGTGCGCAGCTTGGCTGCGAAGTCATCATGGGCTGACACATTCAGGCTGCGAGCCAGCGTAACCTGGATGGCCCCCGGTATCAGGTACTCCACTGGATCCTCAAGACTGATGAGTTTGCGGTGATTCGGCAACCTGGCCATCAGGGCCGCCAGACTGGTGGACTTACCCGAGCCCACGGTGCCTGCAAACACGATCGCACCGCCTTCGGCCCTGAGCACGCGCTCGATGACCTCGAGTTGATCGGGCAAATAGCCCAGTCGTTCAAGCGACAAGCCCCCTGCAGGTTGATCGCGATGCAAAATGCGCAGGCACACACTGGGGCCGGCATCGGCCGATAACGAGGACCAGCGCAAGAGGATGTCCTGATCATCGACACGACGCACCAGTGAGCCCTGCTGCTCGATGGATGGATCAAAAATGGCCCCGTTTCCACCCCTGACATCCATCCAGGCAACCCCCAGCATATCCTGCAACATGGATGTGGAGATCCGGTGAAAACGACTGGGCGCCAGGTAGCGTCCGGACAGCGAGAATCTGACCTCGGACTCCGGATTACGCGCATTCACGTTCAGGTGGATATCGCTCGCGCCCTGGCGCACGCCCCAGACCACAATATCCTGGAAGGCTGAAGCCAGCTCCATGCCTGCATGCGAAGGTACGGGTCGCATCGACCCCGTGCGCAATGCGTCACTCTGGACCGCCGACTGCCCGCGTACGATCGAGAGCAGCAACGAGGGAGAAACCACATAACGCACCGGACTCGCAAGCACATGACCACACTCGAGAACGTGCCTGACCAGTGCATCCACCGGGTCGCTGGCGACATACTCGGCAACTGCAAATATGCCAACAGTTTCATTGTCGAACAGTACCGGAGCCCATCGCCCGTCAAAGACAGGGATATCCAGTTCGGTAGTCAGGGTACGCACAAAGGCAGGACGCAAACAGGCCAGATCATCCGGGTTGGCAAGCACCGGCACACTGGACGGATCAAACTGCGGCAAGGGTTCACTCAAGTCAAGACCGACCGGACGCTTCCACCGCCAGGGGGCACGCAATGCAGAACGGTTTTTCATCGCTGAACTCCCTGTACCGCCTGTCCAAGACAGGCGGTCTTTTCGGTGGACTGGAACGCCATGCGAACACACGCTCCTTCGATGGCAACAAGTCTGTGGGCATGTTCGGGCAGGCTCCGGTTCCCCCCCACTGGCAGCGCCTGTCCTCGCAAATAAACATACCGGTCATGGCCCACCTGCACTTCGGCCAGCAAGCGGGTACCCACACCATAGATGGCCAACAATTCCAGTTGCTGCGAACGTGCCGGCATCACCTCGGGCACACCGCTGTCCCGACCGGAGCGGCCTGTGCGGGCACGTGCCAGCGCGCGTTCGGTGTCGAGCTGCAACAGTTCACGCACACTGACCAGCTGCGACCAGTCGCCATCGGAGGTTTCAGGCGCCACAGCAACCGCAAGACAAGGCCCGGCAAGACAGGTCAACAGCCCCACCTTCAGCCAGAAACGGTACACCTTCGCATACCCTCGCCCCACTGCGTACCCGAGACGGGGTTCAGCGGGTTGAAACACGGCTATAACGTTCATAAAGCGCTCCTTCAATCAACACCATGAATTCACTTGTACGGACATCAGGCTCGGACACATCATGCCGGCTCAGCATCAGACGGTCCCAGCGAACGGCCTGAACATGCCGGTGCAACAGCGTCAGCGAACGCAGCGGCCCCTGGACGCTGACTGTACGCCGGGCATAGGCAGACAGCCCTTGCGGCTCCGGCACAGGCACGCCATCAGGATCCGCTGGCGCCTGCACTTCAAGAGGCACAGAAGGCCCGACCTGCACCCGCCCGAACGCGGGTTGTATCGACTGCAACACGCTGAACCAGGCACGCTCGTTGTGATGGCTGGTCTGCAGATTCGCCACCGGCAGGGGCAAACCCGCCAGTTCGAACGACTGATGCAGAGTGACCTGATCCAGCGGCTCAAAGTGTGGTGTCCATCCGGCCGGCAGCACACCCAGCAAAGTCGCGTTGCTGGCCAGTCGGTGCGAGCGACCCAACCGGGCTTCACAATGCCACCGCACCCCGGCGTTGCGGCAGGCCACGTGTTCAAGCAACCATCCGCCAAGACGCACCGGAACAGCCTGGACAACCGCCAGCAAATCGCTAAAGCCCCGTACGCCCTGAACCGCATGTGGCATGGCCGAACGATCAATCGCACGCTCCCAGGCAGCCCGGGGCTCTGGATGAACCCGTTGAACATGCGGAGCCGGGGGCAGTTCGGTGCGATTCGTGGCAGGCCACCACCAAACCAGCACACAGACCAAGGCCAGCAAAAACACCCAAGCCCTGTGCCGGACAGCGTCAGTCAGACGGACCAGACGGGTCCCCGGACCCACGGCTGATTCGATATCGAGCAGGCTGGGTAAAGCAGGGGTGCCCGACTGGCCCGGCATGATCAGTTGCGGATAGACGCGTCGAAACTCCTGCAGCAATTGTTCGGGGTCTTCGTCAGGATCAAGAAAACGATCCGTGCGGGCAACCACCGTTCCCTCATGAACCACAACGAACCAGTCCCCCTGATCCGCCACCGGCAACACCACCGCAACCGTACCCCGCGGATAAAGCGTTGCGACAACCTGGGCGGCCGCGTACAAAGGCGGGGCGCTGCGCATGACCGATCGCGCCAGACGGGTCAGGCCAACGCTGCTGACCGGATCGCCCGCCATAACGCCATGATTGGCGCGATGCAGGCGCACCAGACGACGCACCCCCTGTAAAGGGTGTCGAGCCAAAACCGGATACCAGTGCAGACCAAAAGCAAGGCGGGCGACAGGCATGGAAAGAATGTGAGGATCACGCATGGCCGCCCCTCAGAAACCTTCCTCGACCTGGGCCGTCACAATCATGACGGTGGTCAGTGTCTGGCTGGCTGCACGGTCACTGCCCCCCAGCGCCAGGGGAAGTGCAGGGTTGAGTCGGCGACCTTCGGTCTCATGTTCAGTTCGGTCAAAACCGGAAATCAGCAATGGCTGTCCGGGTTGCAAAGCCACTTGCTGGACCGTGCCATTGCCATCGATCGTGATCTGCTGCAACTGCAGCGGGTTGGAACGGTCACCAAACGTAACGGATTTCAGCGGCTGGGCAACGGTGTTGTCGTAGGCAACCGACAACAAAACCTGACCGTTTTCCTGTGCATCGGGCACCAGTGTGATCATGGACCCCACGGTCTCGTCTTTCTGGCTGACGGCAACGGCCGGCAGCGCAAGACCACCGGCCTGGGCCACAGAGGTCGTCTCGATGCGGTCGATATAAGAAAACGTTGTGCGAACGGCATGCGTCACGGGGCGCCTGTTCAGGGTGACCACCGGCAGGCTGCTGCGCCTGACCACCTGGCCGACCTGACTCAATGCCTTGATCACCGCCTCGGTGCCTTTGAAGGGCCCCTCATTGACGCCCACAGCCAAGGCGCCGGCTTCGGCCACGACCGACCCGGTGACCGCCAGGCCTGCCGCAACACGCGCACTGGCAAACACCACATTCCAGTCAATACCCGCTTCGGCCGTATCGCGCGTCAGTACCGTAACCTCCTCAAAGACCAAACGCACCCGGCGTGTGAATGTACGGTTTTCCGACTCCAGGTAAGCCTCGATGCGCTGCAGCACGTCTGGCGTATCGGTGACCACCACCGAACCGTTCGAGCCTGGTTCAGCCACCAGCACCCCCGCACGGGTCATGAAAGGTTCGAGACGCGCACGCAGCGTCTGCATGACATCGTGACTGCCACTGTCGAGCCGTGTACTGGACGTACTGACAAAGCCCTGGCTGTCCTGACCCTGCCCCGCCAGGCCCAGTGAAGCCTGGGCATTCGCATTCAGTGTCAGGGCGCGCACATTGAACACCCGTGTTTCGGTACGAAAAAACTCAATGCGCTGCGCCTGATAGCGCCAGTGAATACCGAACTGGGCCGATACACGATCGAGCATGCGGGCCAAGGGTTCGGGTTGCCCGGAGAGTGTCACCCGGACGGGTTCCCGGGTGCCGTCCCCACGCTCGTCCCCGCCTGTCAGCCGAGGCAGGAAACGGGTCGGCTCCAGCAATGCATCCGGCCGCACATACACAGGGATACCGGTTGCGGACGTGATTCTTTGTGCGAGCACCGGCAACGTCATGGGACCATCTGAAAACAGCAAGGTCGTATTGACCCGGGCCCTGAGCGCAACCGGCAGGGTTACCTCGCGCGCCAGCGGCTGGGCACGGCCGATCAACCAGGGTTGATCGACCTGCTGGGCTGCCTTTCGTGCCGTTGTGCTTGTCAGTCCGGCAGCGAACTGTTCATGCTGTTGCTGCACCGATTCGCCCGAAA
Source organism: Alcaligenaceae bacterium (assembly GCA_012727555.1). Lineage (GTDB taxonomy): Bacteria > Pseudomonadota > Gammaproteobacteria > Burkholderiales > Burkholderiaceae_B > JAAYGT01. The sequence goes on from JAAYGT010000090.1 coordinate 6,535, forward strand.
ACTCAATAACCTGACCCAATTCGCGCATACGCTCGGACAAGGCACAGCCTGCCAGCACAGGGCCCATGACCGCCAGGCCTGCCAGCAACCGGATACGTGGTGTCATGATTGCCCCCCTGAAAGGCCCCGGGTACTGCGATCACAGGCCTGTGCATAAGGCACCACGCGCAAGACACGATTTGAATAGAAGCACGGCTGCAAAGGCCGCTCGGACAATTCGGTTGCAGCAACCAGGGCCTGAACAGCCTCGATAAAGGGGGACGGAAAATCGGCAGATGCCCCAAGAGGCACATCGACATCGACAGCCCAGTGCTCCGGCTCAAAGGTCCAACCGGCAAGGCGCGACCACCGCGCCAGTGCGCCACGCAACGTCCCATCATCCGGCCCGGCTGCAAAGACGGGCTGCACGGGTACCACAGGCACAACCGGCAGACCCGGAACCGGCAGGACAGATGACACGGCAACCGGTGCTGGCATGGTCAAGGCGACAGGGCCGGGAAGGGACACCGAGACCGCCTGGGGACTTGCAGCATTGACACCGGGCACCTCGACGCCCTGCCCGGCCGGCACCAACGATTCAGGGACGGCCAAGGGCTGCAGCGGCGTCGTGTCAGCACGCTCGACAGCACGTGCCTGACCGGACACACCGGCCGGTTCGATGTGTTGGGCGCGGTGCGCCTGGGCCACCAGATGACCACCCCGGAATACCAGATGCGCGAAAACGCCCTCCAGCACGACATAGGCTGACTCGCGGCGCCAGGGAACAGGACGGTCACCGTGTTCAGTGCGTTCGAAAATGGCAGGAACAGGATCGTGTTCCCGGAACTGCAGCCAGACGCTCACGCCATCATCAAAAACCTGCAAAGGCCCCACCTCGGGATCGCCCGACAAGGCCCAGTCAAAACTGAAGCGAGCCGGCTGACCCGGACGCGATGGCTGTTCGGGCCCGGAGGTGCCCACCGCATTTGCAAATACGGGCAGATCGGCCCAGTGTGGCAGCGCCGCACAGCCGCCCAGCAGAACCAGCACGATCGGAAAGCAAAACCAGAGCCTCATGGCACCCCCTGATGAGTGGCACGGCAACAACGCCGGCCTTCAGTGCATGGTGCGCCTGTACACGGTCTGAATCCAGACCGGTTTATCCTGATGGATGGTTTGGTCCGACGGACAAAAAGAGCCTGCCCGGCTCATGAAAAAACCCGCAGTCCGGTTCGTAGAGAACCGTGCTGCGGGTTTGAGTGCCCGGATACGCCGGACTGCAAACCGCCCGAAACGGGCCGCAGAGAAGACTTAACGTGCCCGCTGCTGCATCAGTTTGCCGGCTTCGTCGGCCGCCATTTTCAGGGCAGTGACGGCAGGCTGATTGCCATTGAGAGCCGTTTCAAGCGTTTGATGGAACATGGCGCGAATACGGGGGTAGTTGTCGATACGGAAACCACGGCCGTTGGCTGCCGGATTACGTGCATACGCTGACACCTGTTCCTGCCAGTTGCCCATGCCTTTGTAGTAAGAGGCCGGTGTGGCGGCAAACGCCTGCTGGGTCAGGGGAAGATAACCCGTGCGCTGAAACCAGTTGGCCGCGTTGTCGGGTTTGGCCAGCCAGGCCAGGAAACCGGCCATGGCGGCATCGGTTTCTTTAGGATGGCCGGACGTTGCCCAGATGGCAGAGCCACCGACGAAAGGATTACCCGGTGTTTTGGTGACTTCAGGGTAATACGGCAAGCCGGTGAGCGAGAAATCAAGACCGCGAGCCTCTTTGAACCAGCCCAGATTGCTGGAGGCAGAAATGAGCACCGCACATTCCTTGTTGGCAAAACGCTTGGCGGCCACTGCCTCGCCACCCGGTTTCACCATGATTTCCGACTTCACCCAGCTGATCATCATGGAAAGATGGCGGATATACAGGGAATCGAAGGAAAATTCGGCGGGTTTGGCGTTCTTGCCCTTGCCGGTAGGCTCGTTGATGAACAATTGGTTATTGACCGCCGCCAGGTTTTCCAGATTCACGGACACGGATTGGTCAGAGGTAAGCGGACACTGGCGCGAACCGTTATTGGCCAGAGAAACAAGCTGCCCCTGCAGACCGGTCCAGACGCGATCGGGTGCCGGCGGATTCAGGTTGGCTTTTTTAAACGCATCGATGTTGTAGTACATGACCGGAATTTCGAGCATGTACGGAAATGCCAGCAAACGACCACGACCATCACGCGCAAACGAGACCTGTTCGGACACAAACCATTTAGCGTCTTTGATGGGATTTTTTTCAAGCAACTGATGCAGCGGTTGCATGTAGGGACGGCGCGATACGGCTTCGGGGTAACGGTCATCATCGAGCTGCACCAGGTGGGGACGATCCTGGACACCCTTGGCAGCCACGAGTGCGGCTTCGACAGCATCTTCATTGTCGAAGCCCTTCAGACGCACCTGGACCTGATCCTGGGAACGGTTGTAGCTTTTGACCAGCGCTTCAAAAACCTGAAGGTTGTGGCCATTCAGAGAGTGCCAGACACGCACTTCGGTGGCAGACCAGGCTGCAGATGAGGTTGCAAGCAGAACACCTGCACTGGCCCAGGCAAGACGGCGCACCGGAAAGGAAGCGCCCATAAACCACGATGATTTCATAGAGGTATTAACCTAAAAAAGGAAACTCGGGCTCAGGTTTGCGGCCGGAGATCAGGTCGGCTAAAGCCCGACCCGAACCGACGCCCATGGTCCAGCCCAAGGTACCATGTCCTGTATTCAAATAAAGGTTGCGGATGCGCGTGCGCCCGACCAGCGGCACATTCGACGGCGTTGAGGGCCGCAAGCCGGACCAGAACTGCACATCGGAGAAATCGAGCACGGCAGGAAACAGTTCGCGTGCCAGATCGATCATGTGATCGCATCGCCGGGTATTGAGCGTGCGCGAATACCCGGACATTTCTGCGGTTCCGGCCATACGCAGTTGGTCGCCCAGACGACTGTAGACCACTTTGTTCGCGCTGTCGGTCAGGCTGACCACCGGCGCGGCCTGAACATCGCGAATGTTGAATGTTGCCGAATACCCTTTGGTAGGGTAAACAAGGCAGGGCACGCCCAACGGCGTGACCAGCTGCGGCGAATGAGGCCCGAGCGCCACCACAAAGGCGTCGGCCTTGAGTGTGGAATACATGCCATCGGGCAGGATGATTTCTGCGCCATGAATGCTGCCTGACGCGGACAGCAGGCGTGTTACCTGGGTGTTGAAATGGAACTGGACCCCGGCTCGCTCGCAGTGTTCGGCCAGAGCCCGTGTGAACAGGTAGATGTCACCGCTTTCATCTTCGGCGGTGTAATCGCCACCCACAATGGCCGCACGACGGGGTGCCAGTGCCGGCTCAAGCTGCACGACTTCATCGGCCGAAAGAATACGACGATCGACACCGTAATCGCGCATGACAGCCGCTGTTTGTTGCGAAGCTTCGAATTCAGCGGGGTCACGATAAAAATTCAGGATACCCCGCTCAAGGGCGTGGTAGCTGATATCGAGATCGCGGCGCATTTCCTGCAATGTGGTACGACTGTATTCGGCAAGCCGCACCATGGCACGTATATTGCGCGACACACGCTTCGGAAAGCATTCCCGCAGGAACATGAGCCCCCAGAGCCACTGCCGCGGATCAGGCTGTGGCCTGAACAGCAGGGGGGCGTCGTCTTTGAAGAGCCACTTGAGCAGTTTGAGCGGGGCCTGGGGATTGGCCCAGGGTTCGGCATACGACACGGAAATTTGTGCCCCGTTGGCCCGGCTGGTGTCTTGCGCCGGACCGCATTCGCGGTCAACCACCACGACATCGTGCCCTGCCTGCGACAACCACCAGGCGGTGGAAACCCCCAGAATACCACTACCCAGAACCGCAACTTTCATGAACCTTCCTTTTGATACGGTTGGACCGATACGCTGTTCACGCGGATTGACTGACGTGGCTTTAACCAGCCGGCGCGGCGTCAGCCTGCAGCGTCAGCTTCCGTGGTGAACGCATCGGCGAAGAACTCGGCCTCCGGCAAGCCATTATGCGCAGTGAAGTCTTTCCGGGCACTTTCAACCATGACCGGTGCGCCGCACGCATACACCTGATAACCGGAGAGATCGGGGATATCGTGCAGGACCGCGTTGTGAACGAAACCGGTGCGCCCTGACCAGTTGTCTTCGGGCAAGGCATCGGAGACAACCGGAATATAACGAAAGTCGGGCAATGTTTGAACCCATTGCTGCGCCAGATCGTTCATGTAGAGATCAGACGGACGGCGCCCGCCCCAGTACAGCACGGCGGGACGCGTGATGCCTTGGGCGATCATGTGCTCGACAATGGCTTTGATGGGCGCAAAGCCGGTGCCACTGGCCAGCAGGACGATGGGCTTGTTGCTGTCTTCACGCAGGAAAAAGGAACCAAAAGGCCCTTCGACACGCAGAATTTCACGGACTTTCATTTGAGTGGCGCCCGTACCGAATACGTGATCTGTGAAGACACCGCCCGGCATGTGCCGGACGTGAAGATCGACCTGGTTGTTTTCGGTGGGCGGGCAAGCCATTGAATAGCTGCGCCGACGGCCATCTTTCAGGATGAATTCCAGGTACTGCCCCGGATAAAAACGGAACGGATCGGTTGCCGGCAACTGAAGCGTGACCACCATGACATCGTCGGTGAGCTTTTCCAGGCGCATGACCCGAGAAGGCATTTTGCGGATCTGGATATCGGAGGCCATGCGCACTTCGGTGGCCTCGATGACCAGATCGGAAGACGGGCGAGCCTGGCAGAACAGGGTATAGCCCTGTTCGATGTCGGTGGCATCGAGGATCTGGGCCGGTGCGCTACCTGCATCAAAAGCCCCGGAAACCACACGCCCCTTGCAACTTGAACACGCACCGGTGCGGCAGCTGTACGGCAGCACGATACCGGCCGCAAGCGCGGCATCGAGCACGGTCTGGTCGTTATCGACGCTGAACTGGTGGCCACTGGGCTGGATTGTTACCTTGAAACTCATAGTACCCGGATCGCATGAAATAGTAAGTAATGCGCCTATTTTAAGCTGGATCAGCCCGATACACTCAGGCAATGGACGGCCTGTTTGCCTGCAGCACGGGTTCGCGCACTTTGAGGTCGGCCACTTTACCCTTGCGGGCCCGTTTGCCGACGTATGCATCAAGATCGGGCCCGCAGAACACAACCTGCATTTCACGGTTTCGATAGACGCCGGAAAACACAATGCCCTGCGCCCCGCAAGCTGCCCACTGCGCCAGCGCATCCCCCGCCTCCAAGGCCATCAGCAGCGTGCCGCGCCCTCCGCCGGACAACTTCTTGACCTCGACAAGCTCAATGACCAGCAAACGCCCGGACCCGGAAAACAAGGCCAGACGGGTATCGTCGGGTCGCAACGGCAACGGTTTGAGCATCTGCTCGCTATCGTCCAGAGCAAGAAACTGTTTACCGGCGCGTTGACGGGTGGTCATGTCGCCCAGTGTTGTCATGAAGCCGTAGCCCGCCACATTGGCCAGCACGAAACGCGTATCACGCGCTCCGGCCACCATGTGCACGATCCGCGTTCCCGGCTCAAGGTCGATCATGGAGGTCACGGGCTGGCCATCGCCCCGAGCCGAAGGCAAGCCCGAAACGGCAACGGTGTACACGCGCCCGGTATTCGAAAGGGCGACCAGGTCATCGGTACTGCGGCACTCGATGGCATCGTACAGGGCATCACCGGTTTTGAAGGTGAACTGGGCGGGATCGTGGCCATGACCCTGACGTGAACGCAACCAGCCCTTCTGGGACACGATCACCGTGACAGGCTCATCCAGCACACGGGTTTCAAGAACCGCCCGTTGCGCCGCTTCGATCAAGGTGCGCCGGTCGTCGCCATACTGTTTGGCATCGGCCTCGATTTCACGGATCATCAGGCGTTTGAACGCTGCGGTATTCTGAAGCAACTCCTGCAGACGCCCCTGTTCGTCACGCTGCTCCTGCAATTCTTTTTCGATGCGAAACCCCTCCAGACGCGCCAGCTGGCGCAAGCGCATTTCCAGAATATCGTCTGCCTGACGCTCGCTCAGGTCAAACCGCTGCATCAGGGCAGAACGCGGCTCATCAGATTCGCGAATGGCCTGGATGACCTCGTCCACGTTCAGATAGACCACCATGCGGCCTTCCAGCACATGAATGCGGTCAGTCACCTTGTCGAGCCGGAACTGTGTGCGTCGTGTGAGCGTGGCTGAACGGAAACCGAGCCATGCCTGCAGAATCTGGCGCAAAGAACGCTGCGCCGGACGCCCGTCCGTGCCAATGCAGACCAGATTGACCGACACGCCGGTTTCAAGGCTGGTCTGGGCAAGCAGCGTGTTGATGAACTCGTCACGGTCGATCCGGCTGGTCTTGGGTTCAAAGACAAGACGCACGGCGGCATCTTTACCGGACTCGTCGCGCACGGCATCAAGCAGACTCAGCATGAGCGCTTTGGTCTGCTGCTGCTCCGGGGTCAGCGACTTTTTGCCGGCCTTCACTTTCGGATTGGTACGGTCTTCGATTTCTTCAAGCACTTTCTGCGCCGATGTGCCGGGCGGCAGCTCGGTAATCACCCACTGCCACTGACCCCGCGCCAGTTCCTCGAATTGCCAGCGCGCACGCGCCTTGAGCGATCCCCGACCCGTGTCATAGATCTGGGCAATTTCGCGCGGTGACGAAATAATCTGGCCACCACCGGCAAAATCAGGACCTGGCACCAATGAAAAAAGCGTCTCGTCAGGCAGGTCGGGATCACGAATCAGGGCCACACAGGCCTGAGCCACTTCACGCAGATTGTGTGATGGAATTTCGGTTGCCATGCCCACGGCGATGCCGGAAGCGCCATTGAGCAACATGATGGGCAGACGGGCCGGCAGCACCACGGGCTCTTTCTGGCTGCCGTCGTAATTGGGGGAAAAATCGACCGTACCTTCATCGAGCTCATCGAGCAACAAACGGGCGAACGGTGTCAGACGGGCTTCGGTGTAGCGCATGGCTGCCGCGTTGTCACCATCGCGCGAACCAAAGTTACCCTGGCCATCGATGAGCGGATAGCGCAGTGTGAAATTCTGGGCCATGCGCACCAGGGCATCGTAGGCGGCCTGGTCGCCATGGGGATGGTATTTACCCAGCACATCACCGACCACGCGGGCCGACTTCACCGGGCGTGCGCCCTGCCCCAGTCCCATGGCCTGCATGGCATACAGAATACGCCGCTGCACCGGTTTTTGCCCATCGGCAACATCGGGCAAGGCACGACCGCGCACAACGGAAACGGCGTAGTCGAGATAGGCCTGCTCCGCATAATGCCCCAGCGTGATTTCATCACTGCCTGGCGCCTGGCCAAAAAGATCAGCCTGATTTGAATCCATGAAATACGCTCCGCAATTCAGATATCGATGTCGGCAAGATTGCCCTTGGCTTCAAGCCAGGTACGCCGCTGTGAGGACTCGCTTTTGGCCATGAGCATATCGAACAGTTCAAGCGTCTGTTCAAGCCCCAGCGCACCATAGGCCACCGGCAACAGACGCCGGGTGTCCGGGTTCATGGTGGTGTCCCAGAGCTGCTCCGGGCTCATTTCACCCAGACCCTTGAAACGACTGATGCTCCAGCTGCCAGGCCGTACACCTTCCTTGCGCAGTTTGTCTTCAACGGCTTCGAGCTCGCCCTGGTCAAGGCAATAAAGCTTGCGCAGCGGCCGCTTGCCGGCCGCAGGCACATCGACGCGAAACAGCGGTGGCCGGGCCACATAAATATGCCCCTTTTCGACCAGACGCGGAAAATGACGAAAAAACAGAGTGAGGAGAAGCACCTGGATATGCGAGCCGTCGACGTCGGCATCGGACAGAATACAGATGCGGCCATACCGCAACCCGGACAGATCGGGAGTATCGGACAAACCATGCGGATCCACACCGATCGCCACGGAAATATCGTGAATCTCGTTGTTCGCGAACAAACGATCGCGATCAACCTCCCAGGCATTGAGTACCTTGCCGCGTAGCGGCAAAATAGCCTGAAATTCTTTGTCGCGCCCCATTTTGGCCGACCCGCCGGCCGAGTCGCCCTCGACCAGAAACAATTCTGTGCGCGCGACATCGGATGATTCGCAGTCGGTCAGTTTGCCGGGCAGCACCGCCACGCCCGAACTCTTGCGTTTCTCGACCTTTTGCTGGGACCGTGCCCGTGCCTGTGCCTGGCGAATGGCAATTTCAGCCAGTTTTCGACCGTGATCAACGTGTGCATTCAACCAAAGGTCAAGCGCGTTCTTGGCATAACCGCTGACCAGCCGCACGGCGTCACGGCTGTTCAGACGCTCTTTGATCTGCCCCTGGAACTGCGGGTCGAGCACCTTGGCAGACAGCACAAAACTGGCACGGGCAAAAACGTCATCCGGCAACAACCGCACCCCTTTGGGCACCAGGCCGTGCAATTCGGCGAATGCCTTGACCGCATTGAAAAGACCGTCACGCAGACCGGCCTCGTGGGTTCCGCCGGCTGGGGTGGGAATGAGATTCACATACGATTCACGCACCACCTGACCTTCTGCTGTCCAGGCCACCACCCAGTGCGCGCCCTCGCCTTCGGCAAAGGACTCGTCGTCAGCCAAGGCATACTGCTGCCCTTCGAACACGGGAATGACGGTTTCCGCACCCTGCAGCGCTTCGTCAAGGTAACCCCGCAGCCCCTGGTCATAATGCCAGGTGCGTGTTTCACCGGTTTTCTCAAGCGTAAGACTGACCGTCACACCACTGAGCAGCACCGCTTTGCTGCGCAACACATGCGACAGTTCAGCCACGGGAATGACGGGCGAGTCGAAGAAAACCGGATCAGGCCAGACACGAACGCGTGTGCCTGTGCGCCGCCGGCCTACCGTCTGAACCTGTTCAAGGGGTGCGATCACCTCGCCCCGGCCAAACACCAGCCGATGCTCACCGGCATCGCGCCAGACCGTTATTTCCAGGCGGGTGGACAGCGCGTTGGTAACGGAAACCCCGACACCATGCAGACCACCGGAAAAGGCATAGGCCCCGCCAGATTTCTTGTCGAACTTGCCACCAGCATGCAGTCGTGTGAACACGATCTCAACGACCGGTGCCTGTTCTTCCGGATGCAAACCGACCGGAATGCCGCGCCCGTCATCTTCAACAGACACGCTGTTGTCCGCATGCAGCGTGACCCGGATCTGCGACCCGAAACCGGCAAGGGCCTCATCGGCTGCGTTGTCGATGACTTCCTGAACGATGTGCAGCGGGTTGTCAGTGCGCGTATACATGCCAGGGCGCTGGCGCACCGGCTCCAGCCCTTTCAGTACCCTGATGGACGCTTCGTCGTAACGTGGTGTGGACACTCTTGATTCCCGTATGAGTAATGCAGATCTCGCAAAGCACGAGCCAAAGCCGGCTATTTTAAGAATTTAAAGGCAGGCGTGCTGCATAACCGAGACACTTTTAGCCAAAAAACCGCTGCGACAGAACGCGAGGAATGGTATGCTTTGCGCTATTGGCATATAAGCCCATGCATTCAAAGGTAACCTGGCGTTGCAATTACGTAGTCAGGTTTGTCTGCGGCAAGTCTTCACGGGTTCAGGCCCGGGGCCTGCCAGGCCGGGTCGTTACAAGCGCAGGCCTGTTGCAGCCGCCCTATATGGCGCACCTTCTCTGGCCCTGTTGAACAGGCAGCCAACAGGTTTCCCGGGTTCAACATGGTGTTGTTTTCCCTATCCGCATGCAGGGCAGTCGTATGCCGTGCGCTACGCGCACCCGGCTTTCAAAACTTAGTTATACAGTCCACTCATGAGCGAATCCATCAAACACGTCAGTGACGCTTCCTTTGAAGCCGATGTCATCCAGTCAGGCACGCCCGTACTCGTTGACTACTGGGCCGCCTGGTGCGGCCCCTGCAAAATGATCGCCCCGCTACTCGATGAAGCGGCCGACCAGTACAAAGGGCGTGTCACCATTGCCAAGGTCAACGTCGACGAAAACCCCGACACCGCTGCCAAATTCGGCATCCGCGGTATCCCCACACTCATGCTGTTCAAAGATGGCAAGCCAATCGCCACCAAAGTCGGTGCACTGTCGAAGTCGCAACTGAACGCGTTCCTCGACGAATCACTGTAATGGGTTGCGGGCACCCGGGTTTCACCCTGCGGCCCGCTCACAACCTCCAGTATCCATCACGCGCGCGAACCTGTCCCGGGTTCGCCACACGCCTGCTACCATCCCCCTCTTCTTTCCTCCCATGCACCTTACCGAATTAAAGACACAGCACGTTTCCAAACTGCTGGAAATGGCCGCCGAGCTTGAAATCGACAACGCCAGCCGACTGCGCAAACAGGAACTCATGTTTGCCATCATGAAAAAAAGGGCAAAACAGGGCGAACAGATTTTCGGAGACGGCGTTCTTGAAGTGTTGCCCGACGGATTCGGCTTCCTGAGATCGCCCGAAACATCGTATCTGGCCAGCACCGACGACATCTACATTTCGCCCTCCCAGATCCGGCGTTTCAATCTGCACACGGGCGACTCCATCGAAGGCGAGGTACGTACCCCAAAAGATGGCGAACGCTACTTCGCCCTGGTGAAGGTCGACAAAGTCAATGGCATGCAACCGGAAGCCATCAAGCACCGGATCATGTTCGAGAACCTGACGCCGCTGCACCCCGACCAGGTCATGACGCTCGAACGCAACATCAAGAGCGAAGAAAACATCACGGGGCGTATTCTCGACATTTTCGCGCCCATCGGCAAAGGCCAGCGCGCCCTGATCGTAGCCAGCCCCAAATCGGGCAAAACGGTCATGATGCAGCACATTGCACACGCCATCACCACGAATAATCCCGACGCCGTCATGATCGTATTGCTGGTCGACGAGCGCCCGGAAGAAGTGACCGAAATGCAGCGCACCGTGCGCGGTGAAGTGGTTGCCTCCACCTTCGATGAACCGGCCACACGCCACGTGCAAGTGGCTGAAATGGTCATCGAAAAAGCCAAACGCCTGGTCGAACTGAAAAAAGACGTCGTCATCCTGCTCGACTCCATCACCCGTCTGGCACGTGCCTACAACACGGTTGTCCCGGCCTCGGGCAAGGTCCTGACCGGGGGTGTCGATGCCAATGCCCTCCAGCGCCCCAAGCGTTTCTTTGGCGCAGCGCGCAACCTTGAAGAAGGTGGTTCACTGACCATCATCGGCACGGCACTTGTCGAAACCGGCAGTCGCATGGACGAAGTCATCTACGAAGAATTCAAAGGCACAGGCAACTCCGAAGTGCATCTGGAACGTCGCCTGGCCGAAAAACGCGTATATCCGTCCATTAACCTGAACAAGTCGGGCACGCGCCGTGAAGAACTGCTGATCAAACCTGAACTGCTGCAAAAAATCTGGGTGCTGCGCAAATTCATCCACGACATGGACGAAATCGAAGCGATGGAATTCATTCTCGATAAAATCCGTGCCACAAAAACGAATGCCGAATTTTTCGACATGATGAAAAAATGAAATTCCGGCGTGTGCACGTGAACCACAAGCCACCTGAGCACGCCTGTCCTGCGCCTGCCTTGAACGACTGATCAGGCAGACCGCTTTCTTCAACCTCTTGCCGGCCTTCATGTGGGAAGCCACCGGCAAAACAACCGAGTATTACTTGGATGAAACTAACCTCACTTGATCAGTTTCTTGCCCGTGTGCAAGCACGTGATCCCAACCAGCCCGAGTTCATGCAGGCTGTCCAAGAGGTCATGAACAGTCTTTGGCCGTTTATCGAGCAAAACCCGCGTTATGCACAGCATGGTCTGCTGGAGCGTCTGGTCGAGCCCGAGCGTGCCATCCAGTTTCGCGTTTCGTGGGTCGATGACAAAGGCCAGGTCCAGACCAACCGTGCCTTCCGCATCCAGCACAGCTCGGCGATCGGCCCTTTCAAGGGCGGCATGCGTTTCCACCCCTCAGTCAACCTGTCGATCCTGAAGTTCCTGGCCTTCGAGCAAACCTTCAAGAACGCCCTGACAACCCTGCCCATGGGCGGTGGCAAGGGCGGTTCCGATTTCGACCCCAAAGGCAAATCCGACGGCGAAGTCATGCGCTTTTGCCAGGCCCTGATGATCGAACTGTACCGTCACCTGGGCCCCGACACCGATGTTCCGGCCGGTGATATTGGCGTGGGCGCACGTGAAGTCGGCTTCATGGCCGGCATGATGAAAAAACTGTCGAACTCATCGGCCAGCGTATTCACCGGCAAAGGCCTGACATTCGGCGGCAGCCTGATCCGCCCCGAAGCCACCGGGTACGGCACGGTCTACTTTGCAGAAGAAATGCTCAAGCATGCAGGTCAGTCGATCGAAGGCCTGACCGTATCGGTTTCCGGTTCCGGCAACGTGGCCCAGTATGCCATTGAAAAATGCATGGAATTGGGCGCCAAGGTTGTAACGGTTTCCGACTCGCTCGGCATGGTCTACGACAAGGCTGGCTTCACCCCGGAAAAACTGGCTGCACTTTCACGTATCAAGAACGAACAGCGCGGTCGCATTGAAGACTACGCGCGTGAGTTCAATCTGGTGTACGAAGCCGGCAAGCGCCCCTGGCACATCGCTGTCGACGTTGCCCTGCCCTGCGCCACCCAGAACGAACTCGATCTGGAAGACGCCCGCACACTGATCAAGAACGGTGTACGCTGCGTGGCCGAAGGTGCCAACATGCCATCCACCCTTGATGCTGTTGAAGCGTTCATCGACGCAAAAATCCTGTACGCACCCGGCAAAGCCAGCAACGCCGGCGGTGTGGCCGTTTCAGGTCTGGAAATGTCCCAGAATGCCCAGCGCCTGATGTGGACACGCGAACAGGTGGACACCAAGTTGCACGCAATCATGCGTGACATTCACGAAAACTGCGTGAAGTATGGCTCCAAGGACAAATGGGTCAACTACGTTGACGGCGCCAATATTGCCGGCTTCGTGAAAGTGGCCGATGCCATGCTGCAACAAGGCGTTTATTGATCAGCAGCGGGTTTGAACAACCGGCTGCAAAGGCGGTGGGCCTGGTCCAGGCTCACCGCTTTTTTTCATGTCGCCCGGCTCAATGTGCCGGCCCAGCCGCCTTTTGATCGGTAACCTCGCGTGCCGCCGTTTCACGTATAACGGGATCCGACCAACGCCCGTCAATGTGATACTGAACGCTCATGGCCCTGGACAACGGCGCCTGCAAAAGCCACTGCGTCAGGAAGGCCCCGACACCAACAATCGGGTTGATGGCAATACCGGCCGCAACGGCCGCACCACTGACATCCAGATTCGGCACAACCACAGCTTCGAGATCCAGTGCCTCACGCACCAGATTCACCGTACCTTCGATGACGATCGTTGCAACAGGGCCCGTCACACGGTAATCACGGGTTTTCAGAATACCTTTCTGAAGTTGCACCTTTCCTTTCAAGGTGTCAAAGGGAAAACCGTTCTCGGCCGCCTGCGCAGGCTTGAATTCGAGCCGTGCAAGCCGGCTGACCGACTGCAGGGACAACAGCGCCAGCAAACGTGCCGTGTATGAGTTGACCGTCATGAAGCGCCCGTTACTGAGCTCGAACGTGAGTTCGCCGTTGAGGTCGGCACGATCAAACGCCCAAGGCATATTGCGCCACACGATATCGGCAGATACGTTACCCTTGCCATCGGTCATGACGCCTTCGTGGCCAATCTGATCCAGATAGGCCCCGAGATCCCTGACATCGGCCGAAGCGGAGAGCTTGAGCCCACGTTCAGGACCTGCCAAACGCCACATCCCGGACCCTGTCAGGGTGGCCGCCGGGTGCTCAAGCCGCAATTCGTCGAGCCGCCATAAACGCCCCCGCTCCTGATTCAACCCCATGACGGTCAATTCGCCAACCTCGCGACCGTACAACCGAAAATTCTTCACATACAGACTGACACCGGGAATATCGAGTTCCTCGGCAAACGAGGAAGTGACAGCCCCGCCCTCTTGGGCAGGGGGCTGCCTGCTACCGTTCTGCGCCGCGTCCTGAGCGTCAGTCTCGGTGCCAAGTGCCAGGCGGTCAAATTTTGCATCGACACGCCCGGGGATGCCCTGGTCGGACGCGCGCCAGAACGCCGTGCCCGCCACCTGGGACGACACCACATCAACCCGCAACTGCAGGGCCTGTGGCCGCTGGGCTGTAATCGTAAAGTGATCCAATGCCTGTCCGAGCAGGCGAGCATGGGTTGACTGCACACGAACCTGGGCCAGAGGCGGAAAAATGGCCGGGGAAGGTACGGTCGTTTCACCGGCGAGCGGCACCGAAAACTCGTTGATGACCACGCGCCAGGCGTCCAGATCGAGATCGGCGGAGGAGATATCAACCACCAGCCCGGCAGCGGGCAACGCAGGGGTTTTACCCACCCCGAGCGCACCCGCGCTGAAGTACGGATCGGCCGGACGGGACGTTTGATGCAGCAGCGACACAACAGCCTGATCCGCCACTGTCACACTCAATAACCGGCTGGAAGCATCGCGACGACGCCAGTCGAGTGACACAGGCAACGGTTTACCCTGCACTTTTGCAAATGGGGCCGGAAGGTCAAGTGCCACCGACTTCAGATCCGAGGACGCTTCGAGCACCAGACTGCCCGCCTTGTCGCGATCAATGCGCACACGGTAGTGCAGGTTGCCCTGGATACGACGCCCTCCTTGAAGCCCAAGGTAGGACTGCAAGGCCTTGTCGGCGGCCTGGCCTTGCAAGATCAACCCTTTTTGCCTTGCCCCCAGACCGCCGCTCAGGGTGATATCCCCCCCCAATGCCCTGCCCTTCAGAGCCTCGGCCTTGAGCCCGCTTTCGGTGAATGCGAGCTTGCCCTGCAATGCGGTCAGTTCAGGGAGTTCGGGCATCAGTTGCAGCGTACTGCCCTTCTCGAAAAGAATGTGGCCGGCCACACGACTGTCGTCACTATTCAAAAGCGGGATGACCAGTTCGACCGGCACCTGCCACTGCCCGTCGGCGCGTGCTTCATCAAGCACACCCTCGAGCAGCGCCCCCAGCGGCGAGCCCTTCGCCAGCGCCAGATAAGCCTGGGCATTCCCACGGGTCACGCCCTGAACAGACAACACGGAATTTTGCTCGATATCGGGAATTCGGGCCTCAATACCCTCGAGGTGAATTGTGTGCGTTTCGGCCAGCACCATGACGGCTGCATCACCCCGTATGCTTAAGTCAGCGCGATGAAGACGTGCCCGCCCCTCAAGGCGCTGCAACGCCGGCCAGCCGGGCACCCCGGCCGTGGCCGGCAGGTAATCGATCAAGGCGCCGACCACACGGCCCTCGACAAGGAAATCCCCTTTGCCAGGCTCTGACTGGAAAGGGAAATGATGGAGATCGCCCTGTACACGCACCACGACATCTTCCAGCGTACCCTCTTTCAGACTTTCAGCCATCCAGGTGCGGGCATCGTGGTCAACATCGAGAGGCAGGTAATTATCAATCGCATCGATCAGGGCACGCGGCATGTGTCCGTGCAGATCAATCACCCCTTCCGGCCCATCCCCTCCGGCACGCCAACGTCCCGAGAGCGTGGCCTTGAGGTCGGGGTTTTCCAGATCGAGCGCATGGAAAACAAGGTCGGGGGTTCCCTGTTCATCAAGACTGGCCTTGCCGTATCCAGTGATCCGGTCGATACGGAAGGGGGCCTGGAACATTTCAGGCAGATCAAAGTCAATCTGTGACAAACCGAACCAATACGAAAGCCCATCGGGCACCCTTTCCCGGCCAGCGGCTGTAGCGTGTTGAACCGGCCCGGCACGCAATTCAGGCGATGGCGGCACGGTATCGAGAACAGGCGGGGTACCCGGCACGGTGTCGGCCGGAGCACTGCGGATCAACCAGTCCCAGCCGGCCACTGCCAGCAGCTGGGCTGATCCCAGGTTTATTCCGCTTTGCCCATCAAGTGCCCACCGCCCCTGATCAAGCGCAAGACGCGCAATCAGCGACTGAGGCAAACCATCGAGCAGCGGCACCCAGGCAGCCAGCTCCAAGGTCGATACGCCCAGTTCATGCGGCAGATCAACCCAAGGTGCCCAGGCAGCGGGGTGCATCCCGGGCACGTGTGCAAAGACACTGCCCCGACTGCCCAGCAAAGTAAACCGGCCATCCTCGTTCAGACCGACATCGCTCAGTTCGAACGAGGCATCAAGACGTTCGCCAAGTGCGGAAGGTGGCTGGGCCGACATGGAAAAACGCTGGTCGGTGCGTGAAGCACGCCACTGGGCCGATACACGCTGCAATTCAAGGGGTTGTCCGGTGCGAGACTCATCAATCCATCGTACCGAAGCGTCGACCAGATCAAGCTGCTGCTGTTCCAGCAGCCAATGCACAAAACGCGCCTGAGCGCCCGGCTGGACAGGTTCAGTATCGCGAGGATCAAAGGCCTGGCCAAGCGCCCAGATGCGCCCTTGGGTGTCGCGCCGCACATCGAAGTGGCTGTTCTGAACCACCAGGGACACAAACCGTGGTTGCAAACTGAAGAGACTGCGCCAATCGAGTTCAGCGCGCACGCTGGGCAGCACAACGACCGGGCGCCCGTTCGGATCGAGGATTTCGAGCTCACTGATTTCAAAACGCGGATTACGTGATGCCCAGGAGGCCTGCAAGCGCCCGAAACGCACACTGGTATTCAGAACCGATGAGACGGATCGGGCGATCGGTTCTTTCCAGTGATCGATGCCGGGCAGCACGGCGTAGCGTAACCCGATGATGCCCAGAGCCACCAGAAAATACACTACAACCAGAAGGCGAAACAGCCAAGCAAGAACGGAGAAGGAGAATCGGATCACGCGCTGATGCCACCGGGGCGGGTATGATTGACACACGGGCACACCAGTACACAGAATGCGCCCTTTTCCTGGCAGCCTGTCTAACCCGTATCGTCGGCTGCCAGCCTTGTCGATGATCCTTTCCATTGGCGTCAACAGATCATGTCCGAACTCATTATAGTAGAGCCCGCCCTGCAGTGGTCAGGCGCCTTGCGCCGGCGCCTGACTGCCAACCCGGCGTTCCAGGGCTGGCTTGAAACGGCTGCCCAACACCCCGTTGACCGCGAGCGAATCAACACCTGGTTCACCGAACTGCAGGGTATGGCCAGCCTCGAAGACCCTGACACCGAAACGGTGCGGCGCTGCCTGCGGCAGCTGCGTGAACGGGTGTTCTTCACCCTGATGGTGCGTGATATCAGTGGGGCCGCTCCGTTGCAAGAAGTGGTCACTGCCATGTCGTGGCTGGCCGACCTTGCCGTACAGCAGGCGTACACAACCGTTGCCCGCCAACTGGCCCGCACACACGGCATCCCCATTGACCCCACCACCGGCAAACCCCAGGAAATGATCATTCTGGGCATGGGTAAACTGGGCGGTCAGGAACTGAATGTATCGTCTGACATCGATCTGATCATGATTTACGGCGAAGAAGGCGAAACACCCGGACCGCGCAAAATCAGTCATCATGAATTTTACGGGCGCCTGACCCAGCGGATGATGCCTATTTTGTCTGACCCGGATGCGCATGGCCAGGTGTTCCGCACGGATCTGCGCCTTCGCCCCGATGGCGACTCCGGCCCTCTGGCCTGGAGCCTTGAGGCGGTGGAGAACTACCTGGTTGCCCAAGGGCGCGAATGGGAACGCTACGCCTGGCTCAAGGCCCGCGTGATTCACTGCAAAGCCTTCGAAGGCAGCGACCCTGCGGAACAGCACAAACAACTGAAAGCACTCAGAACGCCTTTTGTCTACCGCAAATATTTCGACTTCAATGCACTGTCGGCACTGCGTGGACTGCGTGAACGCATTCGATCCGACTGGCAGCGTCGCGCCATGGCACGCACAGGTATTGACACCGTACACAACATCAAACTGGGTGAAGGCGGCATCCGGGAAATCGAGTTCGTGGTGCAACTGAGCCAGTTGATCCGGGGCGGGCGCATGCCATCGCTGCAGAAACGCAATCTGCTCGAAGCACTGGCACGCCAGGAAGCAGCCGGGCTCATCAGCCCTGAAATGGCCACCGATCTGGCCCAGGCCTACGTGTATCTGCGACGCGTCGAGCACATGCTGCAATACCGTGAAGACGAACAAACCCATCTGCTGCCGCATCGTCCCGAAGACGAAGAAAAGCTGGCCCAGGCCATGGGCACCACACTGGATCAGTTCAAAGCCGAACTGGCACAGCACCGGCAACGGGTCGCACAAACCTTTCGCAATGCGTTCAGAATTGCCGGCATGGGTGATGCCGATACCCCGGACACCCCGGAATCCACCCCTGCCACATCATTCGACACACTCGGTGCCCAGATTCGCCAGGCAGTCCCCGAGCACGCCGAGGCCATCGAACGACGCATTGAAGCCTTTCTCGACAGCCATCGCATCCGCAGCCTGCCGGAAAACAGCCGGCGGCGTGTCGAAGCCCTGCTACCATCCATCGTGCGTCTGGCTGGCGCATCCGACACACCGGAAACAGCTGCCGCACGACTGCTCGAACTGATCGAAAACATTGCCCAGCGCAGTGCCTACCTGGCCCTGCTGGCCGAATACCCCGAAACGCTGGCACGGGTTACCCGCATTCTGTGCGCCAGCGCCTGGGCATCGCAATACCTGATCAAATACCCTTTGCTGCTCGACAGCCTGATCGAATGGCGTTCCCTGATGCAGGAACCCGATTTCACACAAATGGCCGCTCAGCTGCGTTCCGATCTTGATGCCTGCGTTCTGCCCAACGGCCAACCCGACGTTGAACAACAGATGAACCTGATGCGGGATATGCAACACCAGGTCACGTTCCAGTTACTGGCCCAGGATCTTGAAGGCGTTGTCAGTGTTGAACACCTGGCCGACCGCCTGTCCGCGCTGGCCGACATGCTGCTGGGAGAAACCCTGGCGCGTGTCTGGCCACTGGTGCAGCCACGCAACCACAGCGGGCCCTTGCCCCCCCCGCATTTCGGCATCATCGCGTATGGTCGTCTGGGCGGCAAAGAACTGGGTTATGCCTCCGACCTTGATCTGGTGTTCCTGTTTGAAGACCCCGATACCGATGCCAGCGAACGCTACGTAAAACTGGGGCGTCGCATGGTGTCCTGGCTTTCCACCATGACATCGTCAGGCCGCCTGTATGAAATCGATCTGCGCCTTCGCCCTGACGGCGATGCCGGCTTGCTGGCAGTATCCGTCGATGCCTTCGCGCAATACCAGACGCAGCACGCCTGGGCCTGGGAGCACCAGGCGATCACACGCGCGCGGTTTGTGGTGGGTGATCCCGTCATCCGCGAACGCTTCGACCAGATTCGGCATGATGTTCTTTTGCTCCCGCGCGATCCGCAAGCCTTTCGCCAGGAAGTGCGCACGATGCGGGATAAAATCAGCGCGGGGCACCCCAACAAGACGCCGGATTTCGATCTGAAGCACGATCGCGGCGGCATGGTGGACATCGAATTCATCACACAGTATCTTGTACTGTGTCACGCACGCCAGCACCCGGTACTGCTGGGCAACCTGGGCAACATCACCTTGCTGAAACTGGCTGCCCAGGAAGGCCTGATTCCTGAAGACCTGGCCAATGCGGTCAGCGATGCCTACCGCACCTTTCGCAAGCATCAGCATGTGCTGCGCCTGCATGGTGCCGAAAAAGCCCGCCTGCCGGCGGATCAACTGGTGCCTGAACGGCAAGCCGTCAGCCAATTGTGGCATCGGGTGATCGGTTAGCGCAGTTGCGCTGCATCCTACGCATTAAAATACTGCCATGAAACCTGAAGACCGCCCCCAACTCGTTTTGCCCGACAACCGCAAGAAAGTGCTGTTGCATTCCTGCTGCGCCCCCTGTTCAGGGGAAGTCATGGAAGCCATGGCTGCGTCGGGCATTGACTACACCATTTATTTTTACAACCCCAACATCCACCCTGACCGCGAATACGAAATCCGCAAAAACGAAAACATCCGTTTTGCGGAAAAGCACGGGATCAAGTTCATTGATGCCGACTACGACCGCGACAACTGGTTCGAACGCGTCAAGGGTCTGGAAGACTCCCCGGAACGGGGTGAACGCTGCACAGTCTGTTTCGACATGCGCTTTGAACGAACCGCACTTTACGCCCACGAAAATGGCTACGACACCATCACAAGTTCACTAGGCATTTCGCGCTGGAAAGACATGAACCAGATCAACGGTTGTGGTGAACGTGCGGCAGCACGCTACCCTGACCTGATCTACTGGACCTACAACTGGCGCAAGGGCGGTGGCTCTGCCCGCATGATCGAAATCAGCAAGCGCGAAGGGTTTTACCAGCAGGAATATTGTGGCTGCGTTTATTCGCTGCGTGATACCAACCGTCATCGGCGTTCGCAAGGGCGCGACCGCGTAAAGATCGGTATCAAGTTCTATGGCAAAGACGAACTGACCCTGAACCCGCCTCCGGATGGGGCGGATGTCTGAAACGCGTTTAACCAGGCATCACGCTAGCATGACCCGGTTCATTGCTCTGATACGGGCGCGCTGGACAGGATCCCGCTGTATGGCAGCGTCCATCAGTAAGCCCGCAGCGTGTCCCTGTCGTGGCATGATCAGGGACACGCAACCAGACTCAGCGCATCACACCCAGAGATCCGCCGACCAGGACGGCAACGCACGGCCTTCCGAATAGCCAAACATCAGGTAGTGGGCCATTGGATCCATGCCTGCCTGCGCGACATCAGGATTGGCAAGCTTGTAAGCTCCCGCATCCATCCAGGCTGATGGTGAGCGGTTTTCTGCCCAGCCGTAGCTTTGGTAGTGCTGATATCCATTGGTCAACTGACCAGAGCGTACGGCAGCTGCCACATCGGTGTTGTACGCCAGGTACCAGGCCTCGTCGAACATATCGTTGGGATCACGCCCTTCATTCGCACCCCACTGCTGATAATGCTGGTAAGCGCTGGTCAGTGCACCCGACTGCACAGCCTGTGCCACATCGGGATTGGCCCGCAGGTAAGCAGCCTCATCGAACAGTTGAGCGCCCTGAACCTGGGGCGCATTGACCAAAACAGCCTGATCTGCAAAGTGCAAGACTTCAGCATTACGGACCTGATCCATGCCACCGCCCGACAACGTAAGGCTGTTCACGACCACCAGATCGCCCTCTTTGGAAACGCTGTAAGCAGAACGGTCACCAATGAAACGCACGACATCGAAGCCGGCCTTGCCATCGATGGTGTTGCTGCCACGACCGGCCATCAGCAGGTTGGCCCCGGCATTACCGATCAGCGTATCGTTGCCGTCGCCGGAAAACAGGTTCCGGAAAGCCGCAGGATCAGCCACCGTAACGCCCACTCCCCCAAGCGTTGCCTGCGATGACTCCAGGTTGATCACGGTGTCGGAGGTCATGGCGGCCGCGTTGATGCTTTGACCATTTTCGGCATTCAGCGTGACGCGGCCCGGCTGCTCGGCAGCAAACCGTGCAAAATCATTCGTGAAAATTTGCGTGCCACCACCCACAGCCTGCGATGCGGCATGTGCCATGATCGACCAGTCGTTCAATTGCACGGCATCACCACCCGCTTCGTTGGTGATCCGAAGTGTCCAGCTACCGCTGAGGTCTTCACCCCAATTCCGCACCGTATTGAAGGTGTAGTCGAGCGTAGCGGGCAAGGCGGGAAACGGCTCTTCTTCGCCCGGTTCTGGTACGTACACGGGAGGTTGATCAACCAGCGTACTGACCGTGCCATTCGGCGACACCAGTTCAACCGTTACGTTCTGCAGGGTTGTTGTGGCCAGCTTGAGCGTGACCGACATTTGCTCAACCCGGTAGGGTTGCGCAAAACTGGCAACCACCTGACCCGTCTGACCAGCCCCCACGGTGACCGCACTTTGTGCCACCACACCTTGCTCAAGGCGCTGGTTGGCGACCGTACCCAGTTTGGTCCAGCTTTCGGCAAGCCGCACCGCCGCGTGGGTATCGATATGGCCGTAGCCGAAATCCTGACTGGTAAGCAACGCGCCACCGTTCCAGTCTTTGGAACCATTGAAGGATTTGTCAGCGGCAACCTGATCAAGAATGACGGCACGTTGAGACGAATACACCAGAATTTCCTGGACATCGCGGTAACCCAGACGCGCGTTGGCATCCAGCATCAGGGCAACGGCGCCTGCGGCAATAGGCGTTGCGGCGGATGTACCGTTAAACGCGCTTTCAACGGTATCGGTGTAGTTACCTTCAACACCCGGGGCCTTGTTGTAACCGAGTTCCCCCTGGCGATCCGTGGTGACAATGGAGGCGGGATCAGATCCAGGCGCAGTAACCAGCACCGAAGCGCCCGGCGTTGAGTACGACGAAATGGTGCCATCGATGTTGCCCGCAGCCACCACAATGGTCCAGGGCATGTTGTCGCTGGGATCATAGTTGGCATTGAACTTGGCGTCACGGTCGTTGCCGGCCGCAAACAAGGTGATGATACCCAGACCACCACGGCCTTCCTCGACAAGTTTGAAAGTGGCTGCCTGGTAACCGGATTGTGTTGCCTGCTGATCAAAAGGCCACTGCATGGGGCCCCAACTGTTGGTGGAGATATCCACATTGGTGACCAGCATGCGGTCAACTGCGCGCTGATAGGACAGCAGAAGATCTTCATCCCGAAGCGGGGTACGGTTTGACAGCACTTCGGCATCCCAGGCCACACCAACACCCCCCAGACCATTGTTGGCTGTCGCAGCCACCAGCCCGGCGACCGCTGTGCCATGCTCGTCGCTTGGATCAGTCACGTTACCGCCCGGCTGATTCAAAACAAGATCCCAGGAAAGATCAGGACGCAGGCTCTGCAACAGATCTGGATGGGTCAGATCAACGCCATCGTCCATGACACCCACCAGAATGCCCCTGCCGGTGTAGTCGGGCCAGACCTTGGTGACGTTGATATCCTGACCCGCCCGGCTGCCAGGAAGCGTGCCGTTGTTCAGCAGATGCCACTGAAGCGAAAAAAGCGGGTCGGAAGGGGTGATGCGCAGAGGAGTCGAGTTCATGCAAGGCCTCATATATCAGGAGAGAGGCTTGATGATAAGGCAAAGCGGGTTGAAAAGAACAGGTTTAAAAATATGTGGTCTGGTACGAACCACAGTTGATCAGAATACCGGGTACTGCCTGACGCGTTTTGCATACCGCGGGCAAAGCGTGTCAGGCGTAACTGCTCAAACCCAGAGTTCGTAAGGTGTTGCCACAATAACCCGATCTTCGTGAACACCGAAGTTCAGGTAATGTAACAGCGGATTCATGCCGGCGGCGGCGACATCGGCATTGGCCTGAAGGTATTCGCTACCGTTCATCCAGGCTGAAGGATTTCGATGCTCTGCCCACCCGTGCGACAAATAGTGCTGGTAGCCACTTGCCAGTGCGCCACTGCCCACGGCCTGAGCGACATCGGCATTTTGGTTCAGATACCAGGCTTCGTTGAACAATACGTTGGGATTACGGGCTTCGGCCGCCCCCCACTGTGCATAGTGCTGCTGGCCGCTGCCCAACTGGCCCGCCGCCACGGCAGCCGCCACATCCGGGTTCTGGTTCAGATACCAGGCCTCGTCGAAGGCACCGGTTCCCAACGACTGCGGGGTGTCGGCCAACAGCACACGGTTGGTGAACACCAGCAGCTCGATGTTATTGGCCGTGTCGGTACCGCCGCCCGACAACCCCACGTTGCTCACTGTAACAGCGCCGTTACCCTGCGATGTAACGCTGTACAGACTATCGTTGCCAATGAGACGCAAGACATCAACACCGGCACCGCCATCAACACTGTTGTTGCCACGCCCGGGCATCAGGATATTGTCGGCTGCATTACCCACCAGGGTATCGTCGCCATCGCCTGAAGTCAGATTGCGAAATGATGCGGGGTCATCGAGCGTAACCGCTGTGCCTGCGATGCTGGCCTGCCCGTTGGCCAGGTTCAACACCGAGGCCTGTGTGACAGCCGCCGCATTAATGTGCGTGCCGTTGGCCACCTGAAGCTCAAGACGTTCAGGTTGCATTTGTGCAAACGAGGAAAACTCGTTCGTGAAAATTTGTGTACCTGCCGACGGGGCTGCCGTAATGGCATCCAACGACCAGTCATGCAGGGTGATCGCCTCGGTACTGTTGTCATTGACAACGCGCAGCACCCATTCACCCGCCAGGTTTTCTCCCCAGTGCCGTACGCTGTTGAATTGCCATTCAAGCTCGGTCACGAGATCGTCTTCGATGGGGAAAAACCCTACTTCCCCAGTAACAGGTTTTTCGATCAGACGGGTGTACGGAGCCGGGTTTGCCACCAACTGGCTGACTGTACCATCCGGTGAGACCAGTTCTAGTGTCAGACCCAGTGACGCCTGGGTTTCAAGTTGTACGGTGACCAGCATCTGTTCGACACGTGCGTTCTGGTCAAAACGCGCAGCATACTGTGTGACGCTGCCGGGGCTTGCGCTACCCTCTTCTTGCAGAATGAGGCCTTTATGCTCGACAACATTGCTGATGGTGCTGGTTTTGGACCATGTTTCAGCGAGCCGAATGGCCGCCAGGGCATCGATACGGCCAAACCCGTAGTGATGGCTGATCAGATGGCCACCACCGTTCCAGTCGCTGGCATTGTTATAGCTGTGTTCAAGGGTTGCGCCCGCTTTGGGCAGGTAGTTCGCGATTGCGTCAGGCAACGGCCCCCGTTTTTCGTTGAAGGCCGCGATGGTTTCCAGAACCCTGTCTGCCCGGCCGATCAGGTCGGCCCGAACGGAAGAATAGGCAAGAATTTCCTGAACATCGCGATAGCCCAGACCCGGGTTCGCTTCCAGCATGAGGGCGACCACACCCGCCGCAACGGGTGCTGCAGACGATGTGCCATTGAACCCGGATCCGGGAAGATCCGTGTAGTTGCCCGCCTCACCGGGTTGCGTGTTATAGCCAAGCTCGCCAAGACGGTCTGTAGTGACCATGGAACTGGGATCCGAACCCGGCGCGCTGACCAGAACTGAAGCACCCGGGGTGGAATAGCTGGTGATGTTGCCTGTTTGATCAGAAGCCGCCACCACAATGGCGGTGGGCATGTTGTCGGTTGGATCGTAGTTGGTGTTCATATTGCCCAGACGATCATTGCCCGATGCAAACAATGTAACAACCCCGAGCCCTTCCCGACCCTCGATCACCAGCTTTTTGGTTGCCATGTTGTAAAGCGCTTGATCTTTGGCGGTATCGAAGGGATACACCATGGGGCCCCAACTGTTCACAGCCACGTCAACACCATGTTCCAGCATGCGATCAATGACCCGAACATATTCGACAGCAAGGGGGTACGGACCACCATTGTGATTGTAGGCAGCCAGTTCCGCACCAAAAGCGACACCCACACCACCGATGTCGTTATTGGAGGACACCACCAACCCGGCGACCGACGTACCATGCCTGTCACCAGGCATGACCGGAGCGGCGCTGCCCGGCCCGGTGCCTGCCCCCCAGGAAAGGTTCTGACGGTAATTGCCGATCAGGTCAGGGTGCTGTTCTTCGATGCCGTCGTCTTCCACACCCACCAGCACCCCCTTACCGGTGTAGTCGGGCCAGACTCGCACCACATTGATGTCAAACCCGGCAACGGCACCGGGGGTGTTGCCCGTGTTCAGCAAGTGCCACTGCAAGTAAAAAAGCGGATCGTTGGGCAGGTAACGGGTTGGCAAAGTGTTCATGACAGGCCTTTATCTTTCTGGGTTAGCGGAATTAGCGAACGATATGCGGTGTTCGCAGATTGTAAGCATACACTGTAAAAAAAGAACGATTTTTACAAATATGGCATGCCCCCCCTGACCGGGGCCTGGCTGTTCTGTTGAATGCTTTCTTTTTTTGGCCTGCCATTGCTTTGGCGAGAATGCACAGCAAGCTGCGCCATGCTGTCTGCAGCAAATAAAGTGATGCGCCATCCCATCCGGCTAAAAAAGCCCGCTTTAATTGTTGCCACGGACATTAAAGCGTACTTTAATGGAACTGCGCTCCATCGAAGGCAGCTTTAAATGAAAAAAACGAACTCATTGGATCTGGAATCGGCCACACTGGCGATCAAGGCTAACCCTGCCACGGTCAACACTGAACTGGACCGACGTCAGTTCCTCAAATATTCGCTCAGCATCGTTGCCGGATACTCCGCCACCGCCTTCCTGACAGGCTGCGGCGTTGGCAGTAACAGCGACACCCGCACTGTGCTGCCGCGTTACCCTATCGATGCCAGCAAAGTCAGGAAAACAACTGAGCAGATGCTGGCCTTCAACTTCAAAACCCCACCCGTATCCTTGCCCGGGTCGAACGACGGCCTGCACCCGACCGAATTAAGCCGGGTTCAAGACTACGACAAGTTCGGCTACGGGCAATACCGTCTGGGGAACGGGCTGGCCGTTGTGCCGCGCCGCGACCTGCTTTTAACCCCGGGGAATTCCCCTGCACCGGTTCGGAGCAAGAAGCTGACAAGCTTCTTTGCCATGACTGACATCCACATCACAGACAAAGAGGCGCCCAACCAGCTGATTTACCTTCAACAAGCTGACTCAACCTACGGCGCGGGCATGACATCGGTTTACTCGCCCGTCATGATGTACACAACGCAAATGCTCGATGTCGCGATCCAGACCGTCAATGCCTTGCACGCACAAGAGCCCTTCGATTTCGGCATCTCGCTGGGCGACGTCTCCGACAGCGGCCGCTACAACGAGGTGCGCTGGTATATCGATGTCTTCGATGGCAAGCCCATCAGGCCAAGCTCCGGCGCCCACCTTGGCGAAGACACGGTCGACTTCCAGAAACCCTTCCAGGCGGTTGGCCTCGACAAAGCTATCCCGTGGTACCAGGTGCTGGGCAACCACGATCACTTTTATATCGGCTCGGTGCCTATAGACGCCGACCCATCACTTGGCATTCGCGAAAGCTATGTCAGCGACAAGGTCTGGGCAGTTGGCGATGTACTGATACCCAATGCAGCCAAGTCAACACCAATGGCCTTGCCTCCGGTTATCTACGACATTAAAACCAGCCTTGCGGGCACCTCGCCCGCCACACTGAATGACCTGATCACCGGCATTAGCGGCAATACGTTCTACATGGGTGTCATTGATGGCGCCAGCCCCTATGGTGCCATCAAGTACGCGGGCAAAAAAGAAAGTTTTGCGTCAGCGCCCACGGTCACGGCCGACCCTGACCGGCGCGCCCTGCTGCGCAAAGAATGGGTCGCCGAATTCTTCAACACCACCTCGATGCCCAAGGGGCACGGCTTCGACCGGGTGCCTGAAGCCTTGCGCACCAGCACCGACGGTTTTGCCTGCTACAGTTTCGTCCCCAAGGCTCACATTCCACTCAAGATCATCGTGCTGGACAACACCCAGCGTGAAGACGATGGCTCCCACGACATCCATGGCCATGGCTTCCTTGATGCAATGCGCTGGCGCTGGCTGCAAGACGAGCTCGATGCCGGGCAGGCCAATAACCAGTTGATGATTATTGCGGCACACATACCCATTGCAGTGGCGGCCAGCGGCAGCCTGATGGAATGGTGGAATCCCAAGGGGCAAGCCACCCCATTGCAGAATGACCCCCATGCGATCATGGACAACGCAGTCACGTTGCCCGGGCTCATCAAGAAACTGCACAGCACGCCCAACCTGCTCATGTGGATCTCTGGCCACCGGCACCTGAATACGGTCAAGGCACTGCCCGCTTACAGCGAAGGGGGCAGTCTGGTGCCGGAAAAAAGCTTCTGGCAGGTTGAAACCTCGTCGCTGGTGCACTTTCCGCAGCAGTTTCGCACGTTCAACATTTATCTGAACAGCGACGACACAGTATCTATCGTTGCGGTCAATGTAGATCCGGAAGTGGCCGACGGCACGCCTGCCTCCACCTCGCGCAAGTACGCGATTGCTGAACATCAGATTCTTCAAACCGACTTGCAAGCGAACGCGCCTAATTATCAGTATCTTCCTGAAACTGCGCTCAAGATCGACAGCATGGACCCCACTCGACCACAGGATGACACGCCGGATCCGAGCATCCAGTACGGCAAGGTAGAGGGCGTGCAGTACTGCGCTTCATACAACGCCGAACTGTTCAAGCAACTGACCCCGACAATGATCGAGGTATTGAAACGCATTGCCTGAATGCCGGTGCAGTAACCGAAAGGATTTTTATGATGCAGTTAACCGTGCAAGTGTTGCGAAGCCATGTCACAAATGGTCTATCAGGGTTGTCGATGATTTCACGAGTGGTGTACGAGGGAAGGCCAAAGGGGTATTTCTCGTCGTTGCCGTAATGAGCCATACCCTTTTCGGACAAGCCACTGACTTCCAACTGAACCACGCCAGTAACCGTGGCGAGCAGTCCGGAAGTTCCAATCCATTTTACGGCTATTGGCCAGTTTCGAAATGCAGACCAGACACCAATAATGACCGACACAACGGTAAGCAGGAAGCGTATTACGAAGGCGTAGCGCTTGATGTGAAGGGCCCAGTAACCCCATCAACTTAAAGTCCAGCGTTAAGTAAAGGGGCCCAAGGTCTAATTAAGGAGCGAAATATTCAATGACCAGTTGCGGCTGACTTGAGCTGGAATGATAGACCCAAAGCGTACGTCGCCAATGAACTAGGTGCTCAATGATTCAGTTTCAGTTCCTTGCTTCGCAAGAAGGGTAGTCCAATACTCACCAATGAAATGCGATGACAGCCTGAACCTCATGGCATACTGAATGGCATACCAAGAAAAGCATAAAACAAAAAAGCCCTTGAAAATCAAGGGCTTAATTTGAATGTCTGGCGGACAGGGTGAGATTCGAACTCACGATACGCCTAAACGTATACCGGATTTCGAGTCCGGCGCATTCGACCACTCTGCCACCTGTCCTTTTTTTTCTTGATTACACGATCACACACTGGTCGTAGTGGGTAAGCTTTGTAGCGCAATCAGAAACAAGACCGAAATTCTAGCAGGAAATTACCCTTGTGTCACGATGCGCGCACACTGGGATGTTACCGTGGCACCAGTTACACTAGGGCACATCTTCAATCGCTGCCTCGTGTTCACTGATCCACTACACCAGAAAGGGAAAATCATGCTTCAAGGAAAGAATGCTGTCGTTACGGGTTCCACCAGCGGTATCGGGCTGGCCGTTGCCCAGGAACTGGCCTCCAAGGGGGCCAATGTCGTTCTGAACGGCTTTGGCGATGCCCAGGCCATCGAAAAAGAACGTGCGCAAATCGAGCAACAGTACGGTGTCAAGGCGGTGTATCTGAATACTGACCTGATGGATGCCAAGGCAACCCGGCAGTTCATCGACGATGCCGTGGCAGCCCTCGGCGGCATTCATATTCTGGTCAACAACGCCGGCATCCAGCACACCGACCTCATCGAAGACTTCCCCATCGACCGCTGGGATGCCGTCATCGCCCTGAACCTGTCCGCCGTGTTCCACGGCACGGCAGCAGCACTACCCTACATGAAAAAACAGGGCTGGGGGCGCATTGTGAATATCGCCTCTGTGCACGGCCTGGTTGCCTCAACCAACAAGTCGGCCTATGTAGCCGCCAAGCATGGCGTCGTCGGCCTGACCAAAGTCACCGCTCTGGAAAATGCCGGTAACGGGGTCACCTGCAATGCCATCTGCCCGGGCTGGGTACGTACCGCCCTGGTGGAACGCCAGATCGAAGCACTGGCCCAGCAACGCGGCCTTGATACCGAAGCCGCCGCACGCGAACTGCTGGCGGAAAAACAGCCGTCGCTGCAGTTTGTATCACCCCAGCAACTGGCCGGCGCAGCCGCCTTCCTGTGCTCCGATGCTGCTGCCCAAATGACAGGCACCACCCTCACACTCGATGGTGGCTGGACCGCGCGCTGATTCAACGCATTTTTACCGACGGGCGGCCAGGGCGGCCCGTCGGCTCCACTGCTTACGGACACCCTCATGCTGCTTTTATTGTCACCCGCGAAAAAGCTGGATTACGATTCCCCGGTACACACCACACTGCACACCCAACCCCTGTTCGTGCCGCATGCTGAAGAACTGATCAATGTTCTGAAAACCCGCTCCGCGACCGATATAGCCGAACTCATGAAACTGAGCCCGGCACTGGCCGAACTGAATGTGCAACGCTACGCCGAATGGCAACCGTCCTTCACCACTGAAACCGCCCGCCAGGCCATTCTGGCGTTCAATGGCGATGTCTATGAAGGCTTGCAGGCCCCCTCGCTGTCAGATGACCAATTGAACTGGGCTCAATCCCATGTCGCCCTGCTCAGCGGCCTGTACGGGGTGCTGCGTCCGCTCGATCTGATGCGTCCCTACCGGCTTGAAATGGGCACACGCCTGGAAACTACGCGCGGTAAAACACTGTATGCGTTCTGGGGCAACCGCATTGCCACCTACCTGAACGAACAGGTCAACGCGCTGGCAACGAATCAGGGGGAACCCCCTGTGATCCTGAACCTGGCGTCTGAAGAGTATTTCAAGGTGGTTGACCTGAAAACCCTGAAAGCGCGCGTTGTGCAATGTGTTTTCCAGGATGAAAAAAACAGCCAGTGGAAAGTGATCAGTTTCCATGCCAAACGCGCACGCGGCCTGATGGCGCGTTACGTGATCGAACACCGCATCACGAACCCGGACGACCTGCACACCTTTGCCTCGGAAGGCTATGAATACGCACCCGAGGTTTCATCCGCGGATCAAAAGGTCTTCCGACGCGCTGCCTGACGCAGTCCCGGCAGACGGCAGCCCGCCATCGAGCCCGCGCATTTCCTGGCGAATCAGACTGGCGGCCTTGACCATCTGACGCACCGGATACGCAAGGGCAGCCAGCTCCCCCTCGGTCTCGATCGAAACCGGAGGATCAGCGTCCTGATCATTCAAAAAGCGCCCGACGGCATCCAGCGATTTCTGCAGCCCCTCCGGAACGGCAGGCAGTGATGCCAGAATAGGCACCGCCGAGGCCAGCTGCAAGGCCAGCGCGTGGTGCTGGAGCAGCAAATTGTTCAATGCCGCCACGTTACGCTGCTGCCTTGGGGGCTCGTCCATCATGCGGTAAAAGGCCGACGCAAAGTTGCCAAACGCAATGTGCATGTTCTTGCGCGCCACCCGCCAGTTCAATTCCGCCTCGTGCTGTTCCGACTCAAGCCCGCACAGGTTGCTTGCCGAAGCCCCCTGCTGTCGTGCCTGCACACAACGACGCGACAACGCGGCATACAGCAAGCCGGTTCGCAGCATTTCACGGCTGGCACGCTGGGTGGCCGCTGCCAGCGACGGCATGAAGCTGCGCTCCCACCAGGGCAATATGTAACTGGCCATCAGGGCCAACACACAGCCAAGTACCGTGTCGGCCAACCGCTCGCCCACCACAAAACTGCTGGCCGGCGCTGTGAAGTGAAAGGCAAGCAACACAAACAAAGTATTGAAAACGGCCGAAATCATGAAGTTCACCTGAATCAGGCTGTAACCCAGCACCGATGAGGCAATCAGCAAAAGAAGATAGATCGTGGGATTGTTGGTCAGGTGAAACAGCACAAGTGCCAATACACAGCCAATGACAGTGCCGATCAACCTGAACCCGTTGCGCTGGCGTGTCAGAGCAAAACCGGGCTTCATGATCACCAGAATGGTCAGCACCACCCAGTAGCTGTGCGACGACAGGTCGGGCACATAATGACGCACGAACGGCGCATGCTCCAGCAACGTTGTCACCATCATGGCCAGACTGGCGGCAATGGTGACGCGCAATGCATAGCGGCAATGTGAAGAATCAAGCCGCAGATTGCTGGTCAGGCTGCCCACGCGCCAGCTCTGACGGGAAATGAACCGGTTCAGCGAGGCCTGCAAACGCAAATCCACAATTTCGGTGGCTTCGGGGTTCGAGACATGATCAGCGATACGGTCAACCAGACGGGCAGCATTGCGCAAACGCCGCAAAATCTGTACCAGCAAGGCGTAAACTTCAGGTTCATCGGCTTGCAAGCCATCGCGACGAAAGTTTTCCAGCTCAAACTCGAAAGCACGCAGTTCCGCCTTGGCACTGTGACGTTCGCGTATGCGCTTGTCGCGGGCAATGTTCAGTGCAATCTGCGACAAATTGGCCGCCAGTTTGCGCAGCGCGTCGCGGGCAAACACCAGCGTGTCGCTTTCAGGCAAGCGCCGGCGCAGCGTGGCGTAATCGGTTTGAGTGGCTACCAGGGTATCCAGCAGCGCCACCATGTCGATGAACACATTGAGCGATGCAGCCCGGAGCCGGTCGCTGCGTCGTTGGTCGCCACGGGGTAATTCACGCAATACCGTATCACGCGCCGACTGATGCGCTTCGGTCATGGCCGACTGCGCCCGGATCAACTGACGGTAGTTGGCGTCCATGTCGGTGTTGATGTCGTAGAACAGCGCGCGTGCGTTCACGTAGTCGGCGGTTGCGAACAAGGCAACCGACAGGGTTTGCTGGTCTTCGCGGTGCCACAAAATGCGGTGTGTGGCGTAACTGAAGGCAAAATAAAACAAACCGCCCATCAGGGAATAGGTGGTGTGCACCAGCACATCGGCTGGCGCAAGCGGTATGCGCATGGTTAAGGTCATGACCAGCAAGCAGGCAAACCCCAGCAAGCCCCCCTGCTTGCCAAACACCGTGAACATGGAAAAGAAAAAGCACAGTACCGGCACCAGCAGCAGGATCGCGAACGTCGAAGACGAGGCAAGACCTGTCAACGCCACCGTGAGCGACCCGAGCAAAATGGCGGCCAGCATGCCATTGGTACCATACCGGCGCGGACCACCGGGCTGATCGATGATGGCCACACAGGCGGCGCCGAACGCCGCCACCATGCCCGCATGCAGGTTGTGAAAAAACAGCAGGAAGGCAATCGGCAAGGCAAGCACACCCACCGCCTGGCGGACACCACTGAAGAAATGATGACTGAAAATGAAACGCTGGAGCTGGGGAAGCGAGGCATTCATGGTGTGGTGAAATCAACGAGTGAAAAATGTGTCGACAAAGTGTGAGGGCCAACATTGCAAGGTGCAGAACAAACCCGGTACGCCGACAGCCGCCAGTTGATCGAAGCCCCAGGCTCAGACACCATTCTGGTGTTTTTACACCACGTTTGCCACCGCTATTTGCTGAAAATTCCATAAAAAGCTAAAGTAGCGTGTTGTTTCGCCCGGTTACCCCGGGCGCGGCATGCAGGGCTCTGTTGTACCGGGTTATCCGCCCGGTTTTTTGCGCCTTTTACTACTTTGCTGTTGGCCGCGTCAAAAGCGTGTGTTGCCAAAGCTTCCGTTTCTACCTCACCGCATTTGTGCAACGGCACAAATGTTCGTGGTGCTCTTCGATGAACACGCGTTGTGGCGGCAAGGTGGCTGGGTGGCAGGGTTCCGTGAACCTTAAAGCGCCAGTCGTGTTGCATGGTCCGTGGCAAAGGTTCGGGTCATGGTGGCCAATCGGGGAAGCCTCACGGGTTACGAAAGGAATTTCAAATCATGGAACTCAATGGCGCCGATATCGTCGTGCGCTGCCTTGCCGAAGAAGGTGTTGATCACGTTTTCGGTTATCCCGGCGGTGCTGTACTGTACATCTACGACGCAATCTACAAGCAAGAAAATTTCAAACATATTCTGGTTCGTCACGAGCAGGCTGCCGTGCACGCAGCAGACGCCTATTCGCGCTCGTCGAACAAGGTGGGGGTTGCGCTGGTTACCAGTGGCCCTGGCCTGACCAACGCGGTCACCGGCATCGCCACCGCGTACATGGACTCCATCCCCATGGTGATCATCAGCGGCCAGGTACCCACCCACGCCATCGGTGAAGACGCCTTCCAGGAATGCGACACCGTGGGTATCACACGCCCCTGCGTCAAACACAACTTCCTGGTCCGCGACATCAAAGACCTGGCCGAGACCATTCGCCGCGCATTCTATATTGCACAAACCGGCCGTCCAGGCCCTGTTCTGGTCGATATCCCCAAAGACATCACGGTGGCCACCTGGCGCCACAGCCCCAAACGCGGCGATGTCAAAATGCGCTCCTATGCGCCGGTCACCAAAGGGCATCAGGGCCAGATCAAAAAAGCCGTGCAAATGATGCTGGGCGCCGAACGCCCCATGATCTACTCCGGCGGTGGTGTTGTTCTGGCCGATGCGGCTGCCGAACTGCGCCAGCTGGTTGAACTGATGGGCGCCCCCTGCACGAACACGCTCATGGGTCTGGGCGCGTTCCCGGCCTCGAACGACAAATTCGTGGGCATGCCCGGCATGCACGGCACCTATGAAGCGAACATGGCCATGCAGCACTGCGATGTCCTGATCGCCGTTGGCGCACGCTTCGATGACCGTGTCATCGGCAACCCCAAACACTTTGCCCAGAACGCGCGCAAGATCATTCACATCGACATCGACCCCTCCTCCATTTCGAAGCGGGTGCGTGTCGATGTCCCCATCGTGGGCAGCGTAAAAGACGTTCTGCAGGACATGATCAGCATGTACCAGGCGGCCGCCACCGAAACACCCCAGAACAAAACGGCGCTTGCCAACTGGTGGCAACAAATCAACACCTGGCGCCTGAAAGAATGCCTGTCGTACGAAAGCTCCGACACACTCATCAAGCCCCAGTTCGTCATTGAAAAACTGTGGGAAGTGACCGGCGGCAATGCCTTCGTCACGTCCGATGTCGGTCAGCATCAAATGTGGGCTGCCCAGTACTACCGTTTCGACGAGCCGCGCCGCTGGATCAACTCCGGTGGCCTGGGCACCATGGGGGTAGGCCTGCCTTACGCCATGGGTGTTCAAATGGCCAACCCCGATGCCCAGATCGCGGTCATCACGGGCGAAGGCTCCATCCAGATGAACATTCAGGAACTGTCCACCTGCAAGCAGTATGGCCTGACACCCAAGGTGCTGTGCCTGAACAACCGTTATCTGGGCATGGTGCGCCAGTGGCAACAAATCGATTACGGCTCGCGCTATTCGGAATCGTACGTCGATGCCCTGCCCGACTTCGTCAAACTGGTGGAAAGCTACGGCCATGTGGGCCTGCGCATCGACAAGCCGGCCGATGTCGAACCGGCCATTCGGGAAGCTTTCGGCAAACACAAAGATCGCCTGGTTTTCCTTGACTTCATCACCGACCAGACCGAAAACGTCTGGCCCATGGTCAAGGCAGGTCGCGGTCTGACCGAAATGCTGCTTGGCGCAGAAGACCTGTAAGGAGCCCACTCATGAAACACGTCATTTCCATTCTTCTGGAAAACGAGCCGGGCGCATTGTCGCGCGTTGTGGGTTTGTTTTCGGCGCGCGGCTACAACATTGAAACCCTCACGGTCGCCCCCACCGAAGACAGCACACTGTCGCGCATGACCATCGTTACCAAGGGTTCCGATGAAATCATCGAACAGATCACCAAACACCTGAACCGCCTGATCGATGTGGTGAAGGTGGTCGACCTGACCGAAGGCGCCCACATCGAGCGCGAGCTCATGATGATCAAGGTGCGCGCCGTCGGCAAGGAACGCGAAGAACTCAAGCGCATGGCCGACATCTTCCGTGGTCGCATCATCGATGTCACCGACAAGGTCTACACCATCGAACTGACCGGCGACCAGGAAAAGATCGAAGCCTTCATCGGCGCGCTTGACCGCAGCGCCATTCTCGAAACCGTGCGCACAGGCGTGTCCGGCATCGGTCGCGGCGAGCGCGTACTCAAGCTGTAAAGTGGTGTCATTTCCCCGCAGGGCCCGGTCCGGGCCTTGCGGGACAAACCGATCGACGGCGCACCGCCTGTGGCGGTCGCCCTGAAAATTCATAAATACCGGAGCATTCCAATGAAAGTTTTTTACGACAAAGATTGTGACCTTTCCCTGATCAAAGGCAAAACCGTTGCCATCATCGGCTACGGCTCGCAAGGCCACGCCCACGCACTGAACCTGCACGAATCAGGCGTGAACGTTGTGGTCGGCCTGCGCAAGGGCGGTGCATCCTGGAGCAAAGCCGAAAACGCCGGCCTGCAGGTCAAAGAAGTGGCCGATGCCGTGAAAGGTGCCGACCTGGTCATGATCCTGCTGCCCGATGAAAACATCGCTGAAGTCTACCGCACACAGGTTGCCGGCAACATCAAGGCCGGCGCCGCCCTGGCCTTTGCCCACGGCTTCAACGTGCACTACGGCCAGGTTCAGCCGCGCGCCGATGTCGACGTCATCATGATCGCCCCGAAAGCCCCCGGTCACACCGTGCGCGGCACCTACCGCCAGGGTGGCGGCGTGCCGGCACTGGTTGCCGTTCACCAAGACACAACAGGCGCTGCACGCGACGTCGCCCTGTCGTATGCCTGCGCCATCGGCAGCGGCCGTGCCGGCATCATTGAAACCAACTTCCGCGAAGAAACCGAAACCGACCTGTTCGGCGAACAGGCTGTTCTGTGCGGCGGTACCGTTGAACTGATCAAGGCAGGTTTCGACACCCTGGTTGACGCCGGTTACGCGCCTGAAATGGCTTACTTCGAGTGCCTGCACGAACTGAAACTGATCGTTGACCTGATCTACGAAGGCGGCATCGCCAACATGAACTACTCCATCTCGAACAACGCCGAATTCGGCGAATACGAGACAGGCCCGAAAGTGGTGACCGAAGAAACCCGCAAAGCCATGCGCGAGTGCCTGACCGCCATCCAGACCGGCGAATACGCCAAGAAGTTCATTCTGGAAAATGCTGCAGGTGCCCCCACACTGACATCGCGTCGCCGTATCAACGCCGAATCGCAGATCGAAGTGGTTGGTGCCAAACTGCGCGCCATGATGCCCTGGATCGCTGCCAACAAACTGGTTGACCAGACCAAGAACTGATTGTTGAAGCATTGACCGGGTCCTTGAAGGTCGGATCGCCGCACACGGCGGCATCTTCTTAAAGAGCCCGGCCATTCAGCGCAATTCAAAGCCCCGCCGGCACATATGCCCTGCGGGGCTTTTCAATGCGGGCAACTACCCTTCAGCCACCGCGTGAACAACCCCGTTTTGAACCACAACTCAGCGTTCAGCGTGCATGGGCAACCAGGGCTTGAGCAGACGCCGAAGAGCCCGACTGGACCGTGTCTGTGCTGTCACCCGACAACAAAGCCAGGATCTCGTGCGCCGGCATGGCGCGTGCAAAATACCAGCCTTGATACGAATTGCAGCGGTGTTCCTGCAGGAAACGCAATTGCTGCAGTGTTTCAATGCCTTCGGCCACCACTTCTTTGCGCAGGGAATGGATCAGGCTGATGATGCCCTGAACCAGACGTTCATCATCGCTGCTTGCCCCCAGACGCGATACAAAACTGCGATCGATCTTGACCCGGTCAACAGGCAGCATCTGCAAATAGGACAAGGAAGAATAGCCCGTACCAAAGTCATCAATGGCCAGCTGAAAGCCACACTGCGCCAGCGTTTTCATGATTTCACAGGCCTGCTCCGGATTCGACATGGCACTGGATTCGGTCAGTTCCAGTTCCAGCATGTCAGGCGTCAGACCATGGCGCCGGATCAGGCCCTGGAGCTTGTCGACCAGAAATTCATGGTGAAACTGCTGCGCCGTAAGGTTGACCGCCATGCGCAGCGACACCCCCTGTGACCGCCACTCGGCCAGTTGGGCACACGCCTTTTCAAGCACCCAGTCACCCAGCGCATCGATCAGGCCGGTCGTTTCAGCCAGGGCAACAAACTGGTCGGGGGGCACAAACCCCAGTTCGTCGTCGGTCCAGCGCAACAAGGCCTCGACCGCCACCACCTGGCCGGTCTCGAGATCGACCTGGGGCTGATAGTGCAGCTGCAAGGCATGCGCTTCAAGCGCAAGCAACAGGCGGTCATACATGCGCAGACGCCGGTGCAGGTTCAGGCTCATTTCAGGCGAATACAGCACATGGCGATTACGGCCTGCTTCTTTGGCATGATGCAGGGCCAGATCGGCGAAGCGCATGAGCGTTTCTGTATCGTTTGCATCGGCAGGGGCCAGGGTGATACCGGCCGAGGCACTGAGCTTGAACTCGCAGGAATTTTGCAGGAAAGGACGGGAGAACGTTGCAAGCAAACGCTCGACGATCGGATGCACACACCCCGGGCCGTCGAGACTGGACAACAAGACCATGAATTCGTCGCCGCCAAGCCTGGCCAGAAGGTCGGTGGGGCGCAACACCGTTCGCAGGCGGTTGGCCACCTGAACCAGCAAGAGATCGCCCGTATTGTGCCCGTAGCTGTCATTGACCGACTTGAAGTGATCGAGATCGAGCATGACCACCGCTACCGTACGCTGCTGCACCAAGGGCCTGCCCAGTTCTTCATTGAGTTTGCGCACAAACTGCCAGCGGTTTGCCAGACCGGTGAGGCTGTCGTGGGTTGCCTGGTAACTGACACGCTGTTCAAGCGACTTCAAGGCGCTGAGGTCACGGACAAACGCAATGACGCAGGTTTCACCCTGCCATGTGCACGGGCTCAGGGAGACATCGATCGGAATGGACTGACCGTCGCTGCGCTGCATGAAAAAATCAACCCCTTTTTGCCCCATGGACCGCTGCACGGGATTCTGCAGATAGCGCTGCATCAAGCCCTGATGGTGCCCCCGCATACCGGCCGGAAGCAGCCGGTCAAGCCCCTGACCCACCAGATCGCTGTGGGTATAGCCCGTCATGCGCAGCAAAGCCTGGTTAGCCCGCACCACGTTAGGCCTGTTTTACGGGTGACCCGAATGCCATTTTTTTCAATAACCCCCCGCCCAAAACCGCTGAAGTTGCACAAAAGCACCATGCTTTGTTCTATCACAATGGTTTTGTTCATTTTTACGGTCATAATGCACTTCAACCTGAAGAAACAGTCTGCGACTGTTCTGCGCACCTGATTCCCCCGCATCCCGTTTTCACACTCCCTCTTGCTTGAAGCCATGTCTGAATCACACCCTCTTCCCTCCAGCTCGTTTTCCCCGCGCAACTGGCGCATTGGCGTCCGCCTGATGGCGGGTTTCGGGTTACTGATCGTCATGATGCTGTCCATCGTTGCACTCGGTGCCTTGCGCATCGACAGCCTGGCCGACACCAATGCCGAACTGATTGATTCCGACTGGGCCAAGGCCAAGGCCGCCAATTCACTGCTGGCCATTTCCCAGGCCAACGGGCTGCGCACGCTTGAAATCTATGCGTCTGAAGACCCGGCCTACCGCGCCAACCAGCGCACTAAGCGCGCTTCGGCCATTGAAACCTTCAACAACAACTACCGTTACCTTGACCAGTCGCTGAAACTTCCGGAAGCCCGGAAAATGCTGGCTGAAATGCATGAGGCCCGCATGATTTATCTTGCGTCGGGCGACAAGGTGTCGGAACTGATTGAAGCCGGCAACCGCCCGGAAGCCTATAAAATCCTTCAAAGCACAACGCTGCCCCAGCTTGAAATCATGCAGGCCCGGCTCAACAGCCTGGTCAAGGTCGAAGATGATCTTGTGGTCAAGGCCGGTCAGCAGGCTACCGCAGACGCCAACAGCGCCCTCTGGATGCTGCTTGCATTGGGTGCCGCTGCCTTGATCATTGCCTTGGTCATGGCGGGCTGGATCACCAAATCCATCACGGCTCCCCTGCGCCGTGCCGTGGAAATTGCCCGTGCTGTTGCCGGTGGCGATCTGCGCAGCCGCATTGATGTCACCTCCCTCGATGAAACAGGCCAACTGCTGCAGGCCCTGAAAGACATGAACAACAGCCTGAACGGCATTGTTCAGCGCGTACGCAAAGGCAGTGACTCCATCGCGACTGCTACCCACCAGATCGCCGCCGGTAACCTTGATCTTTCGTCGCGCACTGAAGAACAGGCAGCGGCCTTGCAGGAAACTACGGCGTCCATGCAAGATCTTTCCGGCACAGTGAAGCAAAACTACGACAGCGGTCGCCATGCCAACCAGCTGGCCGAACAGGCCGCACAAGTGGCGCTGCGGGGTGGTGAGGTGGTGTCCCAGGTTGTCCAGACCATGGAAGACATCAATACCTCGTCCAGCAAAATATCCGACATCATCGGTGTCATTGACTCCATCGCCTTCCAGACCAACATTCTGGCCCTGAACGCCGCTGTTGAAGCCGCCCGCGCCGGCGAACAAGGCCGTGGCTTTGCCGTGGTGGCCAGTGAAGTGCGCAGCCTGGCCAGCCGCAGCGCCCAGGCCGCCAAAGAAATCAAGGCCCTGATCGAAGCATCGGTCACGAACGTCAGCGCCGGCAGCGAACTGGTTGAAAAAGCCGGCAGCACCATGGATGAAATTGTGGTCAGCGTACGCCGTGTGGCCGACATCATGGGTGAAATCAGTGCCGCCAGCGAAGACCAGTCCCACGGCATTGACCAGATCAACCAGGCCATGCTGCAAATGGATCAGGTCACACAGTCCAATGCAGCGCTGGTCGAAGAGGCTGCTGCCGCCGCACAATCACTTGAACAACAGGCCCAGTCGCTGGTTGAGGCTGTCGGGGTGTTCAACACAGCCGACACCCCGGTGGCGCATCACGCGCAGGGCAAACAGTCTGTACTTGCCTTGCCTGCCTGAGCCTGCACACAATAACCAAGAGGAGAAAAAACACCGATGGCATATTTCGAATGGGCCGACGACATGGTGATCGACAATGGCCCCATCGACGAAGATCACCGCAAACTGGTTGACCTTGTCAATGAACTGCACACGGCAACCCGTGAAGGCAAGGGCCGCCTGATTATCGGGCGTTTAATGGAACGGCTGGTGGCCGATACTGATGAACACTTGAGGCGCGAAGAACAGATCATGGCGCTGGCTGGCTTTCCCAGCCTTGAAGGCCACCGCAAAGGGCACGATGCCTTTGTCAACGACCTGCGCGACCTGCAGAAAAAAATGCAGGAAGGTCAGGTCACGGTTGCTGCACAACTGTCCATGGTGCTGCGCGACTGGCTTTCAATTCACATTCGCCGCAACGACAAAGAATTGCGGTGCTTTGTGGAAAAGCAAGAGCGCGAGAAACGGCGTGCGCAACTGGCGCTGAAAGGCTGAGCCTTAGGGTTTTCCAGGATCAGGACGTTCAGCACGGGGCCGGAAGGCCGTTATTTCACGGTCTCCCGGGTAATCTGCACCACGAACCCGGCCAAACTCGAAAGCAGCGCATTGCGGCCGGCAAACGAACAAAAACGCGACAAAACCACGACAAAGAACATCAAACGGTGCCTGCAAAAGGAAAATCAGTGGTAGCGTATGCAATGCGAAACGGGTTCCGCCGTTCCCGGGTGCCCGACGCGTCAGCATCCACTTCCCCGATTAAAGGACACTCGATGATGAACCGCCGTACATTTCTGGGCACCAGCCTGGCTGGCTTGTCCACACTGGTCTGGAACCCCGTTTCCTGGGCGCAAGGCAGCCCGAACCTGGGTTCTCCCACCCTGCCCGATCCTGGTTTCAAACGCATGCAACTGGGCAAACTGCAGGTGGTGGCACTGAACGACGGCATCGGCCGGCGACCACTGGTTGACGGTTTTGTACGCAATGCACCGCTGGATCAGGTGAAGGCCTTGCTGGCATCGCAAAACCTGCCCACCGACTATGTCGATGTTCCCTACACGCCCTTCGTGATCCTTGATGGCGACAAACGTTACCTGCTTGACACCGGCTTCGCCGACAATGGCCCTCCCAATTCCGGCAAGCTGCATGCCAATATGAAAGCGGCCGGCATTGCACCGGAATCGATCACCGATGTCATCATCAGCCATTACCATGGCGACCACATCAATGGCCTGCGCTACAAAAACGGAGACTGGGTGTACCCCAATGCACGCGTTCATGTCAGTGCCCCCGAACACGCTTTCTGGACCGACCCTGACCGCATCGCCAAAGCCCCCGAGGCCATGAAGGGCGCCTTTGCGGCCGTGCAGCGCACACTGGGCAGCGTTCCGGCCGACAAACTCATGAAGTTCGAACCCGGTGCGGTGGTGGCCCCCGGCATCACGTCCATGGCGGCCTTCGGGCATACCCCCGGGCAATGCGCCTTCATGGTCGAATCCGACGGACAACGCTTCGCCTACATTGCCGACATCACCAACATACCGGCCCTGTTCGCCCGCAACCCGGATTTCGCGGTCATGTTCGACATGAATCCTGACCAGGCCCGCGAAACACGACGCACCGTACTGGCCATGCTGGCCCGCGACAAAATCCTGACAGGCGGCTTCCATTTTCCCTTTCCGGCCATGGGCACACTGGTACCGGAAGGCCAGGGTTACCAGTTCGTTCCAGCCAACTGAGCCAAGACGCTATCGGGCCCTGGCTTCAGTCACCCAGGGCCAGCGCCACCAATTCTTCGCCAAAGGCGAAACTGTCGTGGTCAAGTTTTTTCGGATACGCCGATCAGTTGCTGGGGTTATGCACAGGCACCGATCGCCGTGGTCGCCACATTGCGGGAAAGCTCGGTGATTTTTGCCGTTCTGATCGGGGCGCTCTGGTTCAAAGAGAACAGCTTGCGAACAGGCCTGCTGGCGGCAGGTGCCGTATTAACTGGCATCACCCTGATCAGAAGCTGAACCCGGCACGCAGTCGTTACAATACCGATTACCAGCAACCCTGTAACGAGATTCTGATGAAACAGCTCATGCGCCGCCCGTTCCTGTCCGGTCTGCTGCTCTCGCTGCCGCTCTGGATACTTTTCAACAACTACATCGTGGCCATCAGTGTGGCGCTCATTGCCAGCTTCACGGTTTCCATGGCGTTGTCTTTGCGCGAACTGAAAAAAAACGACAAATGAACCAAGGACCCACCCTGCCCTCCGGGCTGCCCAACCCTGATCCCGAAGCGCAGGTCCATTCCAATGAAGTGGCCGCCTTTCTTTTGCGCGAACTGGCCGGCTACCCTGACGGCTTCATGCCATTCGAGCACTGGATGGACAGGGCCTTGTACGCACCCGGGCTGGGGTATTACGCGGCTGGCAACACCAAATTCGGCAGCACCCTGCCCACCGGCGACTTCACCACTGCGCCTGAACTGACTCCGCTGTTCGGCGCCACCCTGGCCCGGCAATGTGCGCCGGTACTGCAGGCCGCACACAGCACCACGGTACTGGAATTCGGCGCGGGCTCCGGTGCCCTGGCAGCGGCCCTGATTCCGGCGCTCAGACAACTGGGCATTGAGCCAAACTACCAGATCCTGGAAGTTTCTGCCGACTTGCGCCAGCGCCAGCAAGAACGCCTGGCGGGGTTGAACGCCCAAA
Organism: Alcaligenaceae bacterium; assembly: GCA_012727555.1. Classification (GTDB taxonomy): domain Bacteria; phylum Pseudomonadota; class Gammaproteobacteria; order Burkholderiales; family Burkholderiaceae_B; genus JAAYGT01. The sequence continues at coordinate 49,741 of JAAYGT010000090.1, forward strand.
TTGAGTGGCTGAACGACTGGCCAGCGCGTATATGGGGTTGTGTCATTGCCAATGAAGTGCTCGATGCCATGCCGGCCACCCTGTTCCAGTGGGATTCCAACGGTCATCTTCTTGAACTTGGCGTGCGTGCTGCCGGCAATGCCGCCGCGCCGGCGTTTGAATGGGCCACTCGACCCGCTTCAGATGAACTTCAGCACCTGGTTTCACAGCGTATGCCGGCCCTGCTCGGCTATCAGTCTGAAATCAATCTTTGCGCCGAGGCCTGGATCAGGCAACTGGGCCACCACCTGGAACAGGGGCTTGCCCTGCTGATCGACTACGGTTTCCCCCAGCGCGAGTACTACCACCCGCAGCGGGCCGAAGGCACGCTCATGTGCCACTTCCGTCACCATGCCCATGCGCAGCCACTGGTGTTTCCCGGCATTCAAGACATCACCACCCACGTTGACTTCACCGCCATGGCCGATGCTGCGCTGGAATCAGGCCTTGACGTGCGCGGCTATACCTCGCAAGCGCGCTTTCTTCTGAATGCGGGCTTGCCGGCGTTGATGTCAGATCCATCGTTTGCATCCGATCCCCAGGCGTTGTCTGCGGTGCAGAAACTGGTGTCCGAAGCCGAAATGGGGGAACTGTTCAAAGTACTGGCTCTGGGTAGGGGTGTAGATATTCCACTGGCCGGTTTCATGCGCGGGGACCGGCGGGACAGCCTTTGATCTTTTTGTCCGGTTGGTTTTCTTGCGAAGGTGCTAACCCGGTGTGAGGGGGTGAAGGCCCGGTGCGGGTGCATCGCACGGCCCTTCGGGCTACCCTCACGCGAGGTCACCAACAGGGCGTGCCCGAAACTCGCGGGCTCGACCCGATGGGTCGAGCCCGCTCAAACAGTCGGGCACTTGCCTCCCTGTTGATAACCTCGTGTTCGGCGTGCTCAAGCACCCGCACCGGGCCTCCACCCCCACACACCTGGACAGAAAGGTTTGCGCCCACAGAAGGCCGCAACTGGGCCCCGTGGACGACAAAACAGCGTGAGGTTCCGGCGGGAGTGGCCGCAGCGGTTCGTGCTTGAACACGCCGCCGTCGGTGCCCTGACCGGGGATTCAAGGGCCCAGCCTGTTTGAGTGCGGCGCTTTCGACCAGCCGGGGGCTGGTCGATC
>JAAYGT010000091.1 GCA_012727555.1 Alcaligenaceae bacterium
CGCAAGGGCGATGGTGAGCCTGGAGTCAAGACGATCTGGCTCGGACTACAACGGGTGATGGATTTTGCCGCCGGGCTGAAATTTGCCCGGGAGCTTCAGGATGAATGACTTGTGTGTAATGGCATGCGTTTAATGCTTTCGAACACTTCATGCTCTACGGCCGCGCCGAAAACCGTTCCGCGTCACCTGTGTTTGATCCCGTCCACTACCTGGCCAGCAATCCCGATGTTGCCCAGGCTGTTGCCCAGGCCCTGATCACCCCTTGGGACCACTTCGAACAATTCGGCGGCGCCGAAGGTCGCTCCCCTACCCCGCTGTTCAACCAAACGTTTTACCTTCAACAAAACCCCGATGTCGCGCAGGCGCTCGCGAACGGGCAAATTGCCTCGGCGGCACAACACTTCGCCGTATACGGCCAATTCGAAACCCGCATTGTGAACCCAGCCATCAACCTGGAGCGCTACCTGAGCGCGAACCCCGATGTTGCCAATGCTTTCATCACTGGCTTAATTGCCCCGCTCGCGCACTTGCTGCAGTTCGGTGTCAATGAAGGGCGTAACCTGGGCAACGGCATCAGGTTGGCCGATTTCGCAAACGACCCGCCTTTCAGTCAGGCCCTTACGAACGGTAACCCCGCACAGGCACTCGCTCGAGCTGAAAGCGTTGCCCCCTTCCTGCCAGCGTTCGAACGTCCCGCTGGCTGGACCCCGCCGGCGTCCACACCGATCCCGATCGATTTCACTCCCCCGGCAGGGTCCAACATCAAACTGGTAATCCCCCCGAAATAACCGTCCCTCCCGACATCGTTCTGCCCCCCATTTTTGAGCCCCCCCAGCCCAGTCCAGCCCCAACACCAGCGCCAACACCTGCACCTGAACCAACACCTGCACCTGAACCAACGCCGCCCAGCCCCGCAACTTTTGACGTGCTGAACACGTCAGGCGAACTTACGTTCACCGGAACCGCCACAGGCGATATCAGCCTGAGCTGGTCAGGGGACATCGGTAATTCGGTCGCCACCTTCACCCGTAACGGGCTGACAAAAACGGCCGACTTCAACGCAAGCGCCCAGAACAAAGCCACCCAAATCAAACTGGGGGCCACCGACGTACTGTCGACCTCGATAGCCAACCTCACAGGCATCACCATCACGGGCACTGGCACGGTTAAACTGTCTGATACCACCCTGACCGCTGCCAGTCTCAAGGCCGTTGACGATACTACAAGCGCCTTTATCGACGCCTCGGCAGTCACATCAATCACTGCTGCCACGGTGGCTGACGCCAAGTTGCTGCTGGTCACCAATCAAGGCACTTCTGGCAACAAAATCAAAACAAAATCTGATGTTGCTGTCTCGTTGGCAACTGATACTTCGGCCGACGGAACAGACTTGGTTGCCATTAAAAATGCCACGTCAGGGCTAGTTGATGCCTCGGCAGCCATTACATCGATCACAAATGCGTCGGTAGCCGACGCGAAACTGATTCTTGTCACCCAAAAAGGGGACACCGGGAACGCGATCAAAACGAAATCTGATGTTGCTGTCACGCTTGCAGCGGGTAACGGTGTCGCCCTGGCAGACCTGAAAGGGATTGAAGCCGCTACAACCGGGCTGATTGATGCGCAGGCCATTACCTCGGTAACGGGAACGACGGCAGATGCGGTGCTTTTGCTGGTGACCAAGCAAGGCACTACGGGTGACAAAATCAACATGAATGCCAATGTAGGGATCACATTAACCGACGCCGCCAGCATTGCAGACCTCACCACCATTGACGGGGCCAACGGAAATGGCGCGCTAACCTATTCAACGATCCAGGACACAACCACCAACCTGACGGCAAATACAGGCGGCTACATTAAAGAAGCCATCAACGTCACGCTAACGGACCTAAGCGCATCAGCCAACCTTTCAGGTCTGGCCACAACCACCACCGGCACCAAAACAGCCCAAATCAGCGCCGACCTGGTTCTGGATGGCGTAGCCAACCTGGGTAGCTTTGGGGTATCAATTGACGCCGGAAAAACCCTGACCGCGACTGCAGCGCAACTGAGCGGAAGGTCGATCGGGGGCACCGGCAAAATAATTGTCTACGGTTCCGAGGGATTGCAAAGCGTTACCGGCGGCGATGGCGATGATGTATTCATTCTGGTCGGTACTACGGCGCCAGGCCAATATACGGGTAGCGACACGCAATTTGCAAACCTTACCGCGTTGAACGACCGTTCCACCAGCCAGGTTCAAACAGGCGAGATCTACAACGGCGCAGGGGGCAACAACACCCTGCACGTTTATGGCACGACCGACTTGTCTGGCGTTACGATCAACAACTTCAAAACCATCGTACTTCATTCAGACGCCACCTTTTCAGCAGCACAAATGACAGCGCTGAATGCGCTTGGCGCCACAGTCATCGGCGATGGCGCCAGTGCATTGCGGGTTGCACCATCTGTTGGTGTTTCTACCGTCGACATGACCAACGTGAAGCTGCAAGCCATCGGCCAGTTTGACCTGGCTCAAAGCCTGACTGCGCAAATTGATCAGGTCAACGGGTTGAACCAGATCGGCACGTTGTCGGTGGCCAACGGTGCGGTGCTTGAAGGCGCGAGCGCGGCTGGGCTCAACTTCACCGGCAAACAAGTCTATGGCGCGGGCAGCGTACGCGACATAACCAACGGCCTTGTTCCACTGACGGCCGGAGACGCAGCTGCAAAGCTACCCGGCCTAGGCGCTCACCTTAATTCCGTTGTTGACAGCGTCACCGCGCTTATCGCCAAAATGAATGAACCCATTGCAACTGGCGGCCTGCAGGGCGTACCTGGCTATCAACAACAAGACACGGAGAACCTGAACGTATCCACCATGAGCCTGTTCCTGGGCTCGCAAACGGTTGCCGACGTCATTAAAGCCGGCAGCAACGCCGCCTTCCTTCGCGGCGGCCCTGGCCATGACATCCTGATCGGCGGCAGCAACACCAACTTCATGTCCGGCAACGGTGGCAACGACACCATCACCGGCGGAGTCCTGCGTGACTTCATCGCCGGCGACGCCGGAAACGACACCGCCTACGGCCTGGCAGGTAATGACTTTATCAACACCCAGGAAGGTGATGACACCATATATGGCGGCGCAGGGAAAGACTTCATCATGCCGGGCGACGGGGATGATACCGTCATTGTGGACGACGAGCCTGATTTCATCAGCCTTTATTCCAGCGCAACCCCAAGTCAAACCGATGGCGCTACGGATACTGTACGCATAGAATCGAAAACGGGATTAACCAATGGCGTCATGAACAATATTGTCGGGTTCGAAATCAGCTCGTTCCTTGGGGAAGACAAACTGTTATTCAAAGAATCTGTGTTCATTAATGGTAATCTTGGTACCAAGAGCGTTGTGGGTACCGGGTCAAGCATCAGCAAATTCGATTTGAACTCAGCCAACTTCATGGGTATTGTCACCATTGCAGACAACTATAACGGCAACTTTTCAGATGCCGTGACGAAAATCGCAAATTCGGTCAGCAACATTACAGCCGGCGATGCCTTTATTTTCCTGATTGGCAACGGCCCCAACACCATGGTTCTCGGCTGGGACGACCGCGTTGGAGCCTTCAGTGGTTTGATGGACGCCAATGACTTCACACCCATCGCCACCTTAGTGGGCATTACCGATGCTGCCGCATTTGATGCAGGAAATCTCGGACTGGTCTAGCGCAAGGGTCATGCAACGCTGGTATTCCTGACTATCGGTGTATGTGTGTGCGATTTTTTTGTTCGGCCTGCTACATGTCATAGGCGGTTTGTTCTGCCAGCCAGTAGCGGGGTTTACTGCCACGCATAGCCCAACCATGCCTCAATGCGCAGCGCCATTTCTGGCTTGTCAGGCTTAAACCCTCTGAACCACGATTTCAGTTGGGGCGTCCAGGAAAGTCGTGAAGTAGCTGCTGTATATTGATGTGATAGCTTGGTGCCCGGCCTGTGACCCGAGCAATCAGGTCAAGCCGCCACGATATGCATCCACGACATGTAATAAGCCAAGGAAAACATAATGCAACGTATTGGCATCATGGCCGCCGTACACGGTGAAATTGCCACCCTGCTGCAACAAATGGATTCCGTAACGGTCACCCGTATCGGCATGCGTGACTATCACCAAGGTGTGTTGCACGGGAAACCGTGTGTGGTGGTGCTGGCACGCATGGGCAAGGTGGCCGCGGCAGCCACCGCTGTGACACTGATACGGGAATTCGGTGTTGATAACGTACTGTTCACCGGCTTGGCCGGTGGCATTGCCGGATGCACACGTATCGGCGATATCGTTGTAGCCACCAGCCTGCTGCACCACGACCTTGACGCAAGCCCTTTGTTTGCGCGCCACGAAATTCCACTGCTGGACCTTAGCCGCATCCATGCCGACCCTGACCTTAGCAATTTGCTGGAGCAAGCGGCTTGTGATTACCTGGCATTTGACTGGACGAACGACATGTCAGCGGCAACACGGGAAATGTTCAATCTGTCGACGCCCAGTGTGCATACCGGGTTGATTGCAAGTGGCGACCAGTTTGTCAGCAGCGCATCTGCCGCACAGGCCTTGTGCAACACGCTGCCTGATGTGTTGTGCGTTGAAATGGAAGGCGCTGCCGTGGCGCAGGTTTGCCATGAATACAGCGCGCCCTTTGCCGTTCTGCGTACGGTTTCCGACCGCGCCGACGATACCGCCAGTCACGATTTCAACAGTTTTCTGACCCAGGTTGCCAGCCATTATTCAGCAGGCATTCTACGGCGGGCGATCAGCCTGCTTTAACCAAACGAAGGAATCAAACCCGCCACCGTTTAAACCCTGCCAATCCACACCAGCCCTGCTCGCCCGGCATCCTGTGCATCAAAAAACAACCCTTGTGTTGATGCAGAAGGGTTCGCATAATCGCAATTCAGCTTTGAACGGAAATCAGAGATCCATGACCCGCATCGACCACCTGAACATCGGATTCATCGGCGCAGGCCGCCTGGGCAAGACCCTGGCCCGGCTTTGTTCAAACCGGGGTCTGCGTGTCGGTGCCATCGCCAGCCGGAATGCTGATCATGCCAGAGAACTGGCTGCCCTGATCAACGACTGCTCCAGCCTGTCGGCCCAGCAAGTGGCCGATGCCTGTGACCTTATTTTCATTACAACACCCGACCAGGCCATACAAACAACGGCTGACGCCATCACATGGCGACCCGGCTCTTTAGTGGTGCACTGCAGCGGCGCCACCGAGGTCGAGGTACTGCACAAAGCGGCCACAGACGGCGCATTCATTGGCGGATTTCACCCCTTGCAAACCTTTGCGGATCCGGACGCCGCGATGCAATCGCTACCCGGCTGCACCATCACCATCGAGGCGCAGGAAGCCCGACTGAACGAAACCCTGGTCACGATCGCCGAACACCTGAACTGCCGGGTTAATCGTCTGCCCCCGGGGGCACGCGCCCGATACCATGCAGCGGCCGGCTATGCTTCACAGTTTATTAATGTGTTGCTGCGTGAAGCCGCTGTCATCTGGTCATCGTGGGGTGGTACGGAACGCGATGCCATCCACGCACTGATGCCTCTGGTGCGCGGCACACTGGCATCCATTGAACAACTGGGCCCGGTGGCCGGCATGCCCGGTCCGGTTTCGCGGGGTGATGCAGGCTCGGTTGCAAAGCATGTCAAGGCGTTGGCTGAAAACCAGCCAGACCTGCTGCCTTTGTACAGCCTGCTCTGCCAGGAAACCGTTTCAATGGCCCTGGAAAGCGGACGTATCAACCCGGAACACGCCGCACAACTGCGTGCATTGCTTTCGCAATCTGCTGCCCCCGGGCACAGAAACCCGACATAACCGTCACCAAGAAATGATTCGGTCACCGGGCACGCCTCAAACTTCCTGAGCGCCCCAATTTGCGCCCGCAATAAAGTAATGCTAGAATTTCATGCGTTGCAGTTTTGTTGCTTCAATCCTGCCAACACATATTTTCGGCATTTGCTGTAGTGCATGTGCCGGTAAGTGAAGCGGCTGTAGCTCAGTTGGATAGAGTACTTGGCTACGAACCAAGGGGTCGTGGGTTCGAATCCTGCCAGCCGCGCCAAATACGCAAGGGCTTACGAATGAAAATTCGTAAGCCCTTTTGGTTTTTGGTTTCAAGGGTACGCAATGTACCCATCTTGTTAAATAAAGTCAGCCACTGGCTGAATGGCACGCCCCTCGTTCGCACCATGCACAAGGTAGTGCGTCAGCGGGTTGACCCCGGCAAGTGCAACATCCGGGTTCGCGTCAAGGTAAGCTTGAAGATCCATGTATTCTGAAGGATTGCGGCCCTCTGAAGCCCCGTAGGCCAGAAAATGTTCCATTCCGCTCTGGAATTGGCCACGCTGAACGGCTTGAGCGACGTCTGCGTTTTGCTGCAGATACCAGATTTCATGGAACAGAGGGTTAGGATCACGTTGTTCCTTGCTACCCCATTGCTGATAATGATCGAAGCCGCTGACCACCTGCCCTGCACTGACTGCCGCAGAAACATCGGCGTAATGCGCCAGGTAGGCGCGCTCATCAAACAGCAACGACTGAACAACACTGGGCTCGTGCGTCAGTACAACCCGGTCATTGAAATGCAGCAACTCGACATTTCGCACGGTATTCGTGCCTACCGTGTCACCACTGACCAGCAACGCACCATCAGCCTGCCGAACAACGGTAACCCCGGAACTGCTGGCCTCGAACCGTGCAACGTCAACACCATCGCCACCATCAATGACATCGTCACCGGCCAGCGCGTGTAAAAGGTCATTGCCCGACCCACCGTACAGGTAATCGCTCTGATGCGTTCCCCGCAGGTGATCTGCGACATGTGAACCCTGGAACGATGAAAGTTGTTCGACCTTGATTGAGTCGACCTCGAAAAAGAAGCTGCGATTCTGATCTTGTGAGCTTACGGGGCTCAGACTTTCGTGGGCTGTTTCTTTCCAGGAGGCCGGGGGAGCCCAGATATTCAGATGCACGGCCTGCGCCAATGTGGGCACATGGGATGTATTTTCACGCACCATCACATTATCAACGAACCAACGCACCTTGGTCGGCAACCATTCAACCCGATACGTATGAAAGTTGCTGAGATCGGACGTTAAATCGTGCATGATGGGGCGCCCGGTCCATGAAGGCTCATCTTTGTAGATGTTGGTCTGGATCTGGGAGAAATTATTTGCCATCCCTTCGAAATCGATTTCGTCGTGGTGATCGCCCTTACCCCCAAATGTAAAAAGCCCGGCAATGATACCGGGCTGGGTTTGTGCATAGCGGCCAACAAATTCGAACGCAACGGCGCCTGAAGACAGGTCGAACTTTTGCTTGGTAATGGCTTCGGACCCAAGATACGAGACACTACCGGGGCCGTTGGTTGGGTTGAATGTATCAAGTTTGAGACGCAACACACCATCCTGGGCAATGGGCAGTTCCTGGCGCTGCTGGGTGTTCCCGTAGAAGGAACTACCATCATCCGGACGCCAGACGTGATAATCCCAGTAGCTTGAATCAATGGTTCCATCACGTGTGAACTCATCAACAAAAAGCGTGCTGGTCGCCTGCAAGGGAGTGGTCATGGCTTTTTCCTTGGGTAGATAGCGGGTTATTGCATAAAACGCCATAGTAAACATCATTTTATAAATAGAACGGTTTTTATTGTATTGTTTTTTATAATTTGTAATTATTTTTATAAAAATTTAGCCAGGGTACCGTCTGGGGAATTCTTGTTGAATCAATAGCAAAGGGGCAAAGGCGTGATGCTTGCTATCAGAAGACCCCAATGCATGCGGGCAAGAGCAACAACCCTGAAATCCCGGATCAAAAAACAAGACAACAAAAAAGAACTTGCAACCAGCAAAAAACCTGCGTGAAGGTGAGTATCCGGAACCCTGTGTGTTTCATGCACATCAACGCCTGGGTGAACTCATGCCATTACACACAAGTTGACGCTCGTCTCGTAACATACTGATTTAGATTCAATGATGGATAAATGACGTGAGCTGGGCCACAGAAGAATTCAAGAACATCGATCTTGGCGACGC
>JAAYGT010000009.1 GCA_012727555.1 Alcaligenaceae bacterium
AGTCAGGTGCGGCCAGTCCGCGTCTGTCCACGGTCTCCAAATTGAAGGAGGCCTTTGCCACTGCCGGGGTGCGAATGCTGGATGATCAGCCTCAAGGGGGCTACACGATGATGGTCCAGCCGTTGGCGGTACAGACGTCAGAGCGTCAGATTGAAGGCCGTCGTAGTGGAGATGAGGGTTCGTCATAAGGGGCGATGCGCACGTTTGCTGCTTCACATACGGGCGCTTTGCCTGGCGGTATCACTGAGCCTACAATACCGGCATGGCGATTGAAGACGATGCTTCGTACAAGCTGTTGTTTTCCGCACCGGAAGTGGTGCGGGATTTGGTGTTGGGCTTCATTCCTGATGCTTGGCTGCACAGTCTGGATTACACAACACTGGAAAAAGTGCCGGGTAGTTATGTTACCGATGACTTGCGCCATCGTGCGGATGACGTTGTCTGGCGGGTGAAGGCCGATGGGCAATGGGTTTATCTGTATCTGCTGATCGAATTCCAAAGCCGTGTCGACCCCTGGATGGCCGTGCGCATGATGGTGTATGTGGGCCTGCTCTATCAAGATCTGATTCGTCGTAATGAAGTACTCAGTGACAGGAAGTTGCCGCCGGTATTACCTATCGTGGTGTATAACGGTGATGCAAAGTGGAAGGCTGCGACCGATGTGGCGGCGCTGATTCCGAAAGCACCGGGCTTGGTCGCGAACTATCTACCCAAGATGTCGTACCTGCTGATCGATGAGAACGAGTACGCGCCGACAGACCTTGCCGAGTTGAAAAATCTGATGGCAGCGGTTATTCGATTTGGTCATCCAGAAAGCGAGCAGGTGTTGCTTGAGTTGATTGATCGTGTGAATCTGATGCTTGATGGCAACCCGGAACTCAAACGCACGTTTGCCATCTGGATGCGTGCGGTCTTGTTGCGTCAGAGTAAAGGCACCTTGGCTTTACCCAAGGTGCGCGATTTAAAGGAGTTAAAAATGACACTGGCAGAACGTTTCGACACCTGGGCACAGCAGCACGAAAAGAAAGGTGAGGCTAAAGGTGAGGCTATTTTGTTGCAGCGTCAGCTAATTCGTCGTTTTGGTGCGCTCCCCAGCGCGATTGTTGGCCAGATTGCCGCTGCCACGTCAGCCCAACTGGAGCTGTGGGGAGATCGTGTGCTGGAGGCGAGCACCTTGGACGAGGTCTTTCGTCCTTGAAGCGTTGATCGGTGGGGTTGAATTGGTAGGTGGCTTTTTGCGGGCCAATTCAAATAACTTCTTTATTAAACAAAGGGTTATGTTTTTTTGTCGGGGTTTTGCGTTTGGCGTGGGTCTGCCGCGAAGTAGGAAAAGGGTAGGGTTTCCCTAAAAAGACATTAAAAATATCTTTAAGTAGTTGATTTAACGCCATAATACTTTGACGTCAACTTGGTGGCTCACTGCGGGTCTTGATTTTGCCGATGGTTCTACGTCTTTTATGAATGGAACCATTCCCACTTCGTTTAAGTTCACATCTGCTAACGAAGTCGTTGAGGCCCTTAATGGTACATGGGATGCACCTGGTGGCCTTGACGTGCTGCGTGATGTTAGCACCGCTGACAACGATACGTTGAATGCATTGGTTGCTACCGCTGGCAACCTTGGCATCGCTCCCACACTCCAGAATATCGAGAACATCAATATCACTCTGCAGAACGCTGGTAATGCGGGCACACTCAGCTTGCTCAACGTTACCGGCGCAAAACAGGTAACGCTGTCTGGTACGGCAACAACCGCCGGCGTGTCCAATTTTGGTGCATCTGGTGTAACAGTGGTTAACGCTTCCGGCGTGACTTCGGGTGCGGTCACTATTACTCCTACCTCCAATACGACTGCTGATCTGACAATCACAGGTGGCGCTGGTGGCGACAACTATGCTGACACTGGGGGGGTCCTGCGCATCGGCCAGACGAAACTGGCGCTGTGTGCCGCGAGCATCCCGATAGCGCAGGTACCATGTGCGCTTGCCGGATATCCTCGCCTCCAGCATGAGGCCCTTGCAGCCCTTGTCATGAAA
>JAAYGT010000092.1 GCA_012727555.1 Alcaligenaceae bacterium
AACTGGACCCTTGAATCCCCGGTCAGCGTGCCGGTGGCGGCGTGCTCAAGCACACACGGGCGGCACACAGCCCGCCCGACCCTCGAGTTTTTTCAGGTTTGGAAGACGCCTTTTAAACATGAAACAGAAGGCAACTGGCCGTAGTTTGACGTTATCGGCTGAAAACTGACCCCAGCAGCCCATTTTTCACCGTCTTTTTGCTCTGTAAACTGGCTATTTAGCTGTTAATCCGGCGAAAATTGATCTTGCCGTGACTGATTTTTGTACGCTATAACCCAGCTCTTGCAGATGGGCGAAAAGGTTTTCCAAGATCTGGATAGGGCAGGTTGGCGGGTGGGGGGCTCGGACGCGGGGTGCTTGAACACGCCGAACACCGTGGTGCAAACGGGGGAGCAAAGGGCCCGACTGTTTGAGTACGGCTTGATCAGCCGGGGGCTGGTCGAGCCGTGCGAGTCTCGGGCCCGCCCCGTTTGCGCTGCGGTGAGAGGGAAACCCCGCAGGGGTCGTGTGATGCACCCCGCGTCCGAGCCCCCCACCTGCCAACCGTGTTCAGAAACCAACGCCCTTGCCAAGAACCTGATGCTTCAAAAAACACTGGCTTGGCAAAAGCAGCGCGGTATCCCGCAGGAAACAAGCCTCGCTCAGGCCGACAGTTTCACGGCAAAGTTTGCGAAGCGGTCGATGTAGGCTTTCAGGAAGTCGCGTGTGCCTGCATCGGTGATCTGGTGGTTTGCATCGACCATGTCGGGCTTGAATGTGATGTAAGCTTCGCCACCCAGAACGGCTGAGCCCAGAATGCCCATGATCTGGCGCAGGTGTTGCTGGCCAACAGCAGTACCAATCGCGCCGGGGGTTGTGCCGGTGATTGCCACGGGTTTGTCGCGCCAGACGTTTTTGTCCATGGGCTTGGAACCCCAGTCGATGGCATTCTTGAGAACGGCGGGTACGGAACGGTTGTGTTCCGGCATGACGATCAGGAAGGCGTCGGCACGGGCACATTCCGCAACGAACGTGTTCACGGCATCGGGGCGGTTTGGTTCAAGGTCGGCGTTGTACATGGGCAGGTCATCGAGGGAAATGTCGATGAACTGCAGTGACTCAGGGGCAAGACCCTTGAGCGCATTGGCCAGTTGGCGGTTGATTGATTGTTTGCGCTGGCTGCCAACGATGACAGCGACCTTGACGTGTTTAGTCACGTAATACCTCGTGTGAAGAATGTTTGAGTCCAGTCGCTATTGTATCGACGGGTCAAGGTCTGAAACAGGCAGTTAATTCAGATTCATTGTTCCATATCTGGAACAGTAGTTTGTCGGACCGCCTTGGTCACCCGGCTTGCACGGCCTGATTCCTGCCGCGATGTTTGGCTTGGTACAACGCCTCGTCAGCCGCATGCAAAGTCAATTCCAGTGTTCTGCCGTGGTCTGGCTGGCGAGCAACACCGATTGAAATGGTGACTGTGCCTACGCCGGGAAAGGTATGGTGTTCAACATCGTGACGCAGGCGTTCCGCGATCAGAATGGCTTGTTCCAGCCCTGTGTCGGGAAGCAACACCAGGAATTCCTCACCGCCGTTGCGGCATAGCAGGTCGTGTTTACGTGCATTGGCACGTAAAAGGTCGGCCAGTTGCTGAATGACCAGATCACCGACGGCATGACCAAAGCTATCATTGACACGCTTGAAATGATCGATATCGAGTGCAAGTACGGCCACACCCCCGCCGTTCTGTTCCAGTGTTTTGAGGGCTTTGGTCAGACCCCTGCGATTGAGCAGACTGGTCAGGGGATCGGTGTGACTGTCGGTCCGTAACTGGTCCATCTGGGCCTGGATGCGGCCCACGCCGATCTGCAGGGCGCCTTTGAGCTGTTCGGCTTCAAAGTACCAGGATCCCACGCCATGCAAAGCCTGGGGTGCGCCGGGGGCGTTCAGGTCGCCTGCGATATCGGCCAGTTCACGCAAGGGGCGTGAAATCCACCAGGCCGCAATCCAGCTTAACAGCATGATCCCGATCACCAGGGGAGCAATCCGTGCAAATACGTCTCCCCGCAGGCTGTCGAGCGTTGACAGTGTTGAGGTGATGGGCCGCTGTGCAACCACACCCCAGCCTGAGCGTGTGACCGGTGCGAAGCCGGCCAGCATTGCAATATTGCGGCTGTTGATCACTTCCATGGCACCGTTTTGACCCGCCGTGACACGATCAACAACCTCATTGCCGTTGATTGTCTCACCGATCCGTTTGGTTTCAGGGTGATAGATCAGCGTTTTGTGGCGATCAACGACATACATGTAGGATCCGTCCTGGTGATTGTGCTGGCCCAGTACGTCGTAGAGTGTGTTTTCATCGTGCAAGTAAATGGCGCCTGAAATATAGCCCTTGTAGTGCCCTGCATCGTCAAAAAGCGGGTGTGAGATGCTGATCAGGTAGCGTCCTGTGGGGGATATGAACGGGTCAGTGATGAGCGGGCGTCGGGCCTCAATGGACTGCCGTGATCCCGGCCCGCTGATCTGTTTGCCTCGTACGCCCAGATTGGTTGGCGATGTAGCAATGATGATGCCCGCTGCATTAACCACCGCCACCGAATTGAACGCATTGGTTTGTTTGTGCAGCCGTTCAACCTCGTGCTGAAGTGTTTTTTCCTGATGCAGTATGGCAGGAACGCGTGTCGCGCTGAAGGCGACCTGATCCTGTGCCGACTTCAGAAACGACTCTGTGATTTCGGCAAGTTTTGCTGCGTATACCCGGTTGGCACCCAAGGTGTTTTTGATCAATTCCTGCCGCTGCACTTCGTAAATGGCCAGCAGGCTACCCGCCACGATAGCCAGTGCCGTACCCAGGGTCAGTGCCAGTATCAGGCGGCGAAGGTTCACGAAACGGGTGCGCATACGGTTTGATCAGGTTTGTTCGCCGCGCGTATCCGTGGTTCGATGCACTCTGGTGGCGTGTCGTATTGCCGCGCCGGGGGGTGAAACCGCGGCGTCGGCTGGCATGTGTTCAGTATCCACGGGTGCTGCCTTGCACTGGTTGCGACCGGCTTGTTTGGCGGCATACAGGGCAGCATCGGCACGGTTCAACGCTTCGAAGTGGGACTCATCAGCCGCTTGCATCATTGACACCCCCATGCTGACGGTGAATTGCAGCGTTTCCCCTGAGGGAAGCGGCACATTCACATGCGAAAGCGCAGTCCGCAGTTTTTCTGCTACCTGCAGGGCCTGTGCAAGCGTGTCAACCCGGATCAGCGCGGCGAACTCTTCCCCGCCCAGTCGCCCGAAAACATCGGATTTTCGCAGCGCGTTAACACAGGTGCGTGCCAGTGCCTGAATGACCAGATCACCGACCGGGTGGCCGTAGGTGTCGTTGACGCGTTTGAAG
>JAAYGT010000093.1 GCA_012727555.1 Alcaligenaceae bacterium
GTCGTCCACCAGCATAATGGTTTTCACACGGATACTCTTTTGAACAAAACAGAAAAGCCAGTAACGGCGATGCAACCGAAGGACCGACACGGACAACGGTAAGCAGTTTATACCAGAACGGGCATTTACCCAGACGGCAACGACCTGATGAACACGTTTGACTGACATCAATCAAACACGCATCGGGTCAGACGCTTTTGCCATCAGATTTCCGAGCCGGAAGTTGAGTGACCGGCTGGCATCATTTACCCCATCCCGCCCCATTTGGCAGTAAGATCAATCCTTGGCAGTTCAACACGACAACGTCAACCAGGTGGAGCCATTGTCCGCAGAGAAAAAAGAAAAACGGGTGCGAAGAATTCTCTTTGCAGCCATTCTTGCGGCCGGTCTTCTCATCACCGGGTATATTGCACGCTCAATGGCGCGTGAACAGGCACGTCTGCACGACCTTGAACTGCACGACAACGCACTGCACCATGGCGGCGAGCTCAAACGACTGCTGAAACTGTACATAGGCGCAGGCAAAAACCTGGCAGCCTTCATTGGGGCCAGCACCGAACTGAACGACCAGGAATTCCAGCATTTTGTGCGCATTTCCTCGCCCTTCGCGCAACTGCCCGGGCTGATTGCGGTCGGCTATCTGCCCCGCATTCAGTCAGCGGAAATTCCGGCGTTCGAACAGCACATGCGCCAGGAATTTCCTGACTACCGTGTCTGGGCACGGCCATTCCACGCCAGCGAGCACTATCCCCTGGCCTACGCGGCCAACCCCAGGAACAACCCGACCCTGACCAATGCACGGCGGGGCCTGGACTACGGCTCGATCATTGAACGGCACGAAACCATGACCCGGTCCCTGAAAACCGGCCAGCCACATGCCACGTTTTCACACCAGGCACTGGTCGATCCCTCCGATGCGCGTGTCGTTCTTCTCTTCACACCGGTTTTCCCGGTTTCAGCAAGCGGCAAAGACACATTACCCGAGATCTCGATCACCGGGTTTGTGTATTCAGTGCTCCGGCTTGACACCCTGTTCAAGAACTTTGATCAAGGCCCGGTTCGGTCACTCTTCCAGATGCAGGTGTTTGAAGAAACGATCAATCCGGCCACGCTGCTTTATATCGATGATCAGCCCCCAACCAGTACAACAACAGGGCGCCCGGCACCACCGATCACATCGCATACCGCCCTGCCCCTGATCCACCGCGACACGCTTGAATTTGCCGGTCAGGAATGGTTGCTCATGCTTTACCAGAAAAACCCCACCCCGCTGTCTGATCGGGTCATGGCACAGCAGGGTTTGCTGGTTACCGGGTTCTTGTTAAGCGTGCTGGCGGCGTTGGCGGCGGTACGGCTGCGCCGGAATTACTGGAACCTGGCCCAGGAATCGCAACAGATCGAACGTTTTGCCGGCTTTTTCGAAGCCCACCCGTTTGCCGTTTATTTTCTGGACCGTAACAAACGATTCACTGCACTGAATGAAAAAGCGGAGCATGAATTCGGGCAATCAAGAGAGCAGCTGCTGGGCACCTCGATCGATCACCTTTTTGACGAAAACAACCGCCAGGCCAACCAGTTTCACCTTGATGAAGCCCTGGAAGGCAAAGCCGTGTCTTACCATTGCATGCTCGGAAAAGATACGCACGACACAAAGGAATTGTCGGTGGTCTTGCTGCCCATCACCACCGATGGCCGCGTTGTGCGCGTACTGGGTATCGCCAAAAATGTCACCGAGAAAAAACTGGTTGAGCGTGAACTGTACCGTTCCCGTACAACCATGCAGCTGGTCATCGACAACATCCCCCAACTGGTGTTCTGGAAAGATGCAGAAGGGCGCTATCAAGGTGCCAACCGCAGCATGCTGCATTTTTCCGGGTTCAGCGACCTGGAAAACCTGATCGGCAAAACCGATAACGATCTGCCTTGGCGGGATTACGCAGACAGTTACCTTGAACAGGATCGCCGTGTTTTTGAAACCGGCACGCCACTGCTAAACTACCAGGAACAGCAAGCCCGGCCTGATGGACGCACTCTTTGGCTTGAAGTCAGCAAGGTACCCATGGTCGGCCTTGACGGCGACATTGAATTCATTCTGGGCGTGGTTGACGACATCACCACCCGCAAGGAAGCCGAAGTTGAACTGGCGCGGCGCGCCAATTACGACAGCCTCACAGGTGCCGCAAACCGGTCCTATTTCTACTTGCAGCTTGATCACGCCATGAACCGGCATCGCCGTGCCCCGCGTACCATGGCCCTGCTGTATTTCGATATCGACGAATTCAAGACAATCAACGACACCCACGGGCATCATATTGGCGATGAAGTGATCCGTGAGTTCACCCGGCGGGTACACGACACGCTGCGTGCCACGGATCTGCTGGCCCGCCTGGGCGGTGACGAATTCATTGTGCTGGTTGAAGACGCCCAGAACCATGAAGGTATGGAAATACTGACGCAGCGGATCCTTTCTGCCATGCGCGCACCCTTCGCTATCGAGGGCATTTTGCTGAACGTATTCACCAGCATAGGCGTTGCGTTCTACCGTGAAGGCATGAATGCCGACCAGTGGGTGAACACAGCCGACCAGGCTTTGTATGCCGCCAAACGTACAGGGCGCAACCGCTGTGTATTTGCCCGGCAATAATGCGGGCATGTAACGATCCGATCAAAACCGGAACCTCGATAATGTCTGCACAACGCCTGCGCTGCACACGCTGTACCCGCCCTTTGGCACATTGCCTGTGCGATCAGGTCAACGTGGTTGAACACCGCACACGCATACTGGTCTTGCAGCATCCCGATGAGCAGTCCCACCCCTTCAACACCGCCCGGCTTGCCGTCATGAGCCTGGCATATGCGCAGTGCCGTGTCGGTGAAGTATTCCCTGAGCTGCCCGATCTGCTGGCGCAGTCACAGCACCCGGCATTGCTCTTCCCCGGGCCGCACGCGGTTGATCCTGCGCAGTGGGGGCCGCTGCGAACCAGGCCAGAGCCAGCAACAGATGAAAACGATGGGAATACGACTATCGTCACAGCCAAGCCGCCTGACCTGCTGATCGTGCCAGACGGCACCTGGCGGCAGGCGGGGCGTCTGGTGCGCACCAACCTGGTCCTGCACACCCTGCCACGCCTGTGTCTGCCACCCGGCGAACCGTCTGCCTACCAGATTCGCCGCACACACCGACCCGGGGCCATCAGCACCCTGGAAGCCATTGTGCGCACACTTTCAGCACTGGAACCGGACACAGACCTTCAACCCGTCATTGCCCTGTTCGAGCAGATGATTGCGTCTCAAGTGCAGGCACAGCAGCGGGGGCAAGACAACCGGAACCGTGTTGCGAACAGGTGCAATGCGTCCTGAAGCGGGCTGCAGAACGTATCATGTTCATGTTGGCGCAGCAGGTAGCTGCAAACAGAGTTGTCCAGCGCGTGCCGGCACGGCATCCAGCCGGTCGTTTGCCCCTGACCCTGAACAACGTTATCCACACAATGGAAAAAAACATGCTGCAAAATCTTGTGAATACACGCACCTGGGCCCGTTGGATCAGCCGCCTTGCCCTGGCCTGTTTGTGCGGCAATGCCGCTGCACTGACCGAAGGGCAAGCCGCCCCCGACTTCGAGCTACCCGCTTCTGACGGAAAAACCTATCGCTTGTCCGACTACCGCGGCAAGCAAGCCGTGGTGATTGCATGGTTTCCCAAAGCGTACACCTACGGCTGCACCATCGAATGCAAATCGCTGGCCGAAAACGGCAACCTGATCCGCCAGTACGATGTCACCTACTTCATGGCCAGTGTGGATCCACTGAACGAAATCAAAGGCTTTGCCACCGAAACCAACGCAGACTTCCCGCTGCTCAGCGATGAAAACAAAAAAGTCGCCAAGGCGTACGATGTTCTGCACTTTCTTGGGTTTGCCAAACGGCACACGATCTACATCGGAAAAGACGGGCAAGTCCTGAAAGTGGACACCGACATCAACCCGGAAACATCCGCCGAAGACATGGCCGCAACGTTAGGTCGTCTGGGCGTGGCACGGCGCCCGGATGCACAAGTGAACCCGCGTTAGCATTCAGGGCGAGACAACCGATGAAACCCGCACCTGAAGTCTTTGATGACACTGAAGACACCGAACACACACCTGCAGAACGTGCAGCGGCCGCCTCACGAAGTACCTGGGTCAGTGTTTTCGTCAATCTGGTCCTCACGACCCTGCAAATTGCTGCGGGCATACTGACCAAATCGCAAGCGCTGGTCGCTGACGGCGTGCACTCGCTGTCTGACCTGATCGCAGATTTCGTTGTTCTGCTCGCCAATCGACACAGCCAGAAAGATGCCGACGAGGACCACCCCTACGGCCACCATCGCTACGAAACTGCCGCTTCTCTGGTGCTGGGCATCCTGCTGCTGGCCGTGGGTGCGGGCATGTTGTGGTCGGGCATCACGAAGCTTGAAGATCCGGACACTATTCCCAAGGTACACCTGGGGGCACTCTGGGTCGCCTTGGGCGCACTGGTGGCCAAGGAGTTGTTATTCCGTTACATGCTGGCGGTTGCCAAGCGGGTGAAATCCAGCATGCTGGTGGCCAACGCCTGGCATGCCCGCTCGGATGCCGCCTCGTCGCTGGTTGTTGCCATCGGTATCCTCGGTAACCTGGCCGGCTACCCCATTCTTGATCCGCTGGCTGCAACCATCGTAGGTTTCATGGTCACCAAAATGGGGTGGGGCTTTGGCTGGGACGCCCTGCATGACCTGATGGACCGTGCCGCCAATGATGAAGAAGTGGCCGCCATTCGTTCCACACTGGAGGCAACACCCGGCATCAAGGGCGTGCACGACATCCGTACCCGCAAAATGGGCGACATGATCGTGGTGGATGCCCACCTGGAAGTTGATGCAAACCTGAGCGTCGAGGCAGGGCACGATATTGCCGTTGAAGCCAGGGCTCGCGTCATGCAGCGCCATCGGGTGCTGAACCTGATGACACACGTTGATCCCTGGCGACGCCCCGACAAGGATCACGACAAAGTTGTCGCTTCGACGTCACCCTGAGCCGTTCAGGCCGCTGTCTCGAACAGCGGCCCACAGCCCTTGGCCGACACCGCTCCGCCCGCATCGCGCATCAGGAACAGGGCATTCAGGCCGTGTTGAGCCGCAAGCCGCGTGCCGGCCTCGGGCCCGGCCACCATCAGCGCGGTTGCCCAGGCATCGGCCTCGGCACACGTTGGGGCAACGACCGTCACTGAGGCAGGTGAAGAAACCAGGGGCGCGCCACGACCGGGATCCATGGTGTGCGACAAACGGCGTCCCTGAACGGTCACCCAATGCCGATAATCACCGGACGTGGCCACGGCCGCATCCTGAAGAGAAAGAATCGACCAGGGTGCACGGCGCTCCGGATCAGGCGCCTCGACCGCCACCGTCCAGGGCTCGCCATCCGGCTTGCAGCCCATCGCGCGCAACTCGCCGTCAATGCCCACCAGTGCCGCGTCGACACCGTGACTGCGCAGTGCCTGCGCCAGCTGGTCAACCCCGTAGCCTTTGGCGATCCCGTTCAGGTCCAGTGTGATGGCCCCGCGTTTATGTACCTGGCTGCCGTCGAGATCCAGCAGCGCATGAGCCGGACGACGCGGCACCTTCAGGGCAGCACGAATGCCTTCAACATCAGCATCGTCGGGGCCGAAGCCCCAGGCATGCACGGCATCGCCCAGGCCGATATCGAAGGCACCACCCGATGCCCGTCCGATCGTCAGACCAAGCGCCAGCACATGGGCCAGATCATCGTGCACCCTGACCGAGGCACCGGGCGGGGCACGGTTCAAGTCCATCAGGGCACTGTCCGGTTTCCAGGTGGACATGAGCGCATCGATGGTATCGATGGCCTGCTGCAGCGCAGCCTGCACCGGGACAGGATCAAATCCGGGATCCGTGAAAAAAAGAGCCGACCAGCGCGTGCCCATGGTGGGCCCGTTCAGCGCATGACGCATCCATTCAGTAGACGTCTTCAAGATAACGCTCCTTGTCTTTAAGCTGCTCAGGCGTCAGTCCAAGCGGTTTCAGAATATCGGCCAGAGCCTCACTCACGCCACGCGCCATGTCACGACCACCACACACCATAATGGTTGCCCCCTGGCGTACCGCCTCAACCACCTGGGGTGCCTTGTCACGCAGGGCATCCTGCACATACTGACGATGTTCCCCGCGCGATACCGCAAGCGTCAGGTGCCCAAGCTGCCCATCGGACTGCCATGTCAGCAATTCCTCGCGGTACAGGAAATCACTGTCCGGGCTGCGCAGGCCAAAGAAAAGATGCATAGGACGGCGCGCTGCGTTCGCACGGATGAAACCGATCAGGGGACCGACCCCTGTGCCTGCACCAATCAGGATCAGGGGGGCGCGGCCCGTACCCGCATGAAAAGCGGGATTGCGGCGCAAGAAGCCACGCACCGTCTGGCCAGGTTCAAGCGCGGTCAACTGGCCGGACGACAACCCGCCCGGATGCTTGCGAACCACAATTTCAATAAACCCATCGCGCGAACCTGAAGCCAATGAATACAAACGCGGAACGGCTGAACCCTCCGGCAGGATCCCGAGCAGATCACCGGCCTGGAAGCGAGCAAAACCCTGACCGGCAAGGCGCTGCCAGAGCGGTGTGGCCGGCATGGCAAAACGCAGGACCGCCATCGGCACCTGAACCGCTGCACCATAATCCCGGCGTTCAAGCAAGGTCAGTTCGACCGCCTCGGGCGCAACGGGCTGATAATCAAGCTCAAGCGCCAGGCCGAGCGCACCACCCAGAGCGTGACCCCAGCGGGTGAAGTCCTGTGCAGATTGACGATTGATGGTATCGAAGGGCAACAAGACGGGCCAGCCCTTGGCACGTGCACACTCATCCACCGCCTTGGCAAACGCGCAATAACGCGGAAAACTGTGGTCACCAAAGCCCAGCACGGCCATGGGAGCCTGCGGCACGGACGGCAACGCCTGGAATGTGTCGAGAAACCCTCTGGCCGATGCCGGTGCATCGCCCTCGCCATAGGTGGCGGCAAGAATGAAAAAACGCTGTGCACGACGATAGCGTGACGGCGCAAAACCCGACATGGGCGCCACATGCACCGACTGGCCCACAGTACGCAATGCCTGGGCAAGCGCTGCGGCAAACCCCCAGGTCGTACCACCTTCGGACCCCACCAGAATCACGGTTTCGGCTTCACCCGCAGCGGTATTGTCTTTCAGACGGGGGCGGCCCCGCCGGCCTGCTGCCCAGACCAGCACGCCCGTCACCGCCATCAGCGGGACACCCAGCGCCATGAGACCAAGAATGAGTCCCAGCACGGACGCACCCTGGCCAGTATGCAGCCAATGAATCGTTTCTGAAAACCGTTGACCAACACCCGAATCCTGCCAGGCGAGTAACGCCCCTGTACCGGGATCAACGTAGCCCGTGCCCTTCCAGGTTTCGAGCGTGAAGACGTCTTGCTCGTCGTCAGGAGCAGGAAAACCCAGTTCGCGCAAGTTGTCCACAGGAACCGCGCGCAAAGCCTGCATCTCTGCAAGCACAGGACCCGGCTGGGTACTAATGCGTGACGGACGTTGAAGATTGACCGCATCGTGTGCCACCAGATCAAAGGTTTCCGCAGACATCCAGAGGGCCGTTGCAGACGACAGCAACAAACCGAAGACAGCAATACGCGCAACCTCGGTGTGCAAACGCCCCGCCAGCGGCCCGCGCAATCGGGCAAACCAATGGCGCCAGCCCCCGGTGCGGCGGGCCACCAGCACCATACCGGACAAGGCAAGCACAAGCATCGCCAGCGCACCGGCGGCAACGGTCAACCGCCCCCCGTCACCCAGAAAAAGGGAACGATGAAGGGTGGTCAGCCAACGTCGGACAGGGTCCGGGTCGGCACGGGCAATGTCGCGGCCCGTGGCCGGATCGATAATGGCCGAACCGGGTTGTTCGCCATCAAACCACCAGGCAGTGAATTGCCCGGAAGGCGCACGTTTGATCTGCTCAAGCCCCGGATGCATTGCCTGCACACGCGCCGCCAGTTCGGCCACTGTCAAGCCCGCTTCTACGCGGGGGGCCTGCAGCGCGTCCGTGGCGGGAAACAAAGCAAGCACCGCCCCGCTCAAACTGGTCACAAGCAGCAGAACCGCCAATACAAGGCCTGGCCAGCGATGCAGGAGGCGTATCATGATTCAATCTCCGATGGGATTAAAAACCGTAATTGAAACCGGCCACATAACGACGCCCGGCCACCTTCTGACCAGCGCCCGCTGTTGTCAGCGGCACGGAAATTTCGCGCGGGCTGTCGCGCATGTCCTCGGCAGCCGCATCGATGTTCAGCGAATAACCTGCATCGAACAAGGCATCTTCCAGATCGACCGTCACTTTGAGCGTTCTTCCGGCACCGACACTGGCACCCGTGATGCCGTTGATCTCGGCCGCTTTGCCACTGGTTGCCTGGTACCAGTCGGTCAAGTGTTTGTAATACTTCGATTTTTCCCCGGCAACCCAGAGGGTGCGCACATAGGCTCCGGATGAGTTGGTCAGATAAAGCGCCAGGTAGGCGCCATCACCACCGTAGTTTTTCAGGGTGGTGTGCAGCGTTACAGGGCGGGCCATGGCAAGCCCGGGCACCACAAGAGCGGCTGACACAGCCAGGCAGGTAAGCGTACGTTTCATGACAAAATTCCTTTCTGAACGTGGTGCTTAATTGATCTCGGCACGTGTTGTCGTGGCGGGCGCGGCCGGTGCTGCGCTGCTCCCTGAACCTGAAGGCCGACCGGCTTGCGACTGACTACCCGGCAAGTAGCGTGATGTGTTGGCACCCGGGCGGAAACGCACGTCCAGTTCCATGATGGCCAGGGTCGCGGGCTCGATCTTCAGTTCCACCCGGTTGCCATCGGTATCGCGACCGCGAATCTCGTAGCAGCCATCATCAATCTTCAAACGCTCGGTGGTGATGCCAAGGCCGGTTGCATGCGCTGTGACGGCTTCGCGGGATTTCCAGTCGGCCATCGGGCTGTGACAATCGTCACTGGCCAGAGCGGCTCCTGAAAATGTCAATGCAACTACAGTGGCTACAGGAATAAGTGCTTTCATTTGAAGACTCCTTTAAGATTGAGGACTCCAGTATGTTCTGCCAAAGTGAACGGATCCTGAACGTCAGGCACAAAGTGCTTCAGGTTCGCTTCAGGTTGATGCCCGTGTTTCACCGCACAAAAAATTCCCATGCGTATTTTGCTGATTGAAGATGACTCGGTTCTCGGCGGGGCCGTGCGTGACCAGATCGCCGGCGATGGCCATTCCCTGGACTGGGTGCAACGCCTCGATGCCGCCGACAGTGCCGTGTCAACGACTGACTACGACCTGATCCTGCTCGACCTGATGCTGCCCGATGGTCTGGGCATTCCTTTCCTGCGCCGGCTGCGCACGCGTTCCATCGCCACCCCGGTCATCATCCTGACGGCGCTTGATCAGGTCTCCGATCGCATTGAAGGCCTGAATGCCGGTGCCGACGACTACCTGGTCAAACCCTTTGATCTGGCCGAATTGTCTGCACGCATCGGCTCCGTTGCGCGGCGCTACAACGGCAACCCGAACCCGGTCATTACCCACGGCTCATTGCAGATCGACCTGGCTGCACGCAGTATCAGCCGCGAAGGTCAACCCATAACATTGACTGCGCGCGAATGGGTGCTGCTTGAAGCCTTTCTGGCACGCCCTGGCCAGTTACTGTCGAAAGCCCAGCTTGAAGACAAGTTGTACGCTTTTGACACCGGGGTCGAAAGCAACACGATCGAAGTGCACATCAGCCGGCTGCGCAAAAAGCTGGGAACCAACATTATTGAAACCGAGCGCGGCCTGGGTTACCGGCTGGGGCACGCAAATCAATGAACAGGTCCCGCAGTCTTCAGCGCAGGCTGGCCGTCTCGCTGGGTCTCCTGCTCACGCTATGCTGGATCGGTGCCGCTGCAGTCACCTCCATGCTGGCACGCAATGCCATCGAAGAAGTCTTCGATGCCTCGCTGCAGGAAACAGCCCAGCGCATTCTGCCCCTGGCCGTGCTTGACATTCTGACGCGCGAAGAAGAAGGCCTGACGCAACGCCTGTCCGATATACACGACCATGACGAACTGCTGACCTATGTGGTGCGCGATGACCAAGGGCGTATTCTGCTGCAGTCTCACGATGCCGACCCGGCCATTTTTCCTGCCTGGAACGGTGCCGGATTCCGGCAAACCGCAACGTACCGGCTGTACAACGAGGCGGCCGTGCAAGGTACTGTACGGATCACGGTCGCCGAACTGCTCACGCATCGAACAACCATGGCACGTGACATTCAACTGCTGCTGATCGTGCCTATCCTTATTTTCCTGCCGGTTGCCCTGCTGGCCATCGTATTGGCTGTCCGTTCCAGCCTTGCCCCCTTGCGACGCTTTCGTGACCGGTTGGCAACACGCGGCCAGCGCGATCTGTCACAGATACCGACCGACGGGTTACCCGCAGAGGTTGCTCCGGTGGCAGACACGCTGAACGAGGTCCTTGGACGGCTTGCTGCTGCCTTTGAGGCCGAGCGTACGTTTGCCGCCAACGCTGCTCACGAACTGCGCACTCCCATCGCGGGCGCGATTGCACAGGTACAACGTCTGCACACTGAAACCCGGGAAACAGCAACACGACAACGGGCGGCCGACATCGAGTCAACCCTGAAACGCCTGACCCGTGTGTCAGAGCGCCTGATGCAACTGGCCAGAGCCGAGGGGGGGCGTCTTCGACTGGACCGCAGCAGCGACCTGCGACCCGTTGCACGCATCCTGACCGACGATCTGGCCAGAATGGCGGGACCGGATCGCATCGCGCTGGTTTTACCCGACGCGCCCCTGATGTCCGATCTTGACCCCGATGTCTTTGCGATTGTTTACAGGAACCTGGTTGAAAATGCGCTGCGCCATGGCACGCACGGCACGCCGGTGCACGTCAGTCTGAGCAAAAATGGTGTTCTGAGTGTCGCCAACGAAGGGCCAGTGGTGCCGGAAGCCGTGCTCCAGCGCCTGACCCATCGGTTTGAGCGGGGCGAAAGCAACGCCGAGGGCAGCGGTCTGGGCTTGGCGATCGTCAATGCAATCGCACAGCGTACTGGCAGTACGCTGCACCTGCAGTCGCCCCGAAGCGGGCAAAACACCGGGTTCGAGGTTTCGCTGTCACTTCCGCTGGCTGAATGACGAGGCAATCTGA
>JAAYGT010000094.1 GCA_012727555.1 Alcaligenaceae bacterium
ACCATGTGCAGCAGCAGTTCCAGTTGCTGCTCCCACTTGCCATTGGTCTTTTCAATGATGTCACGCAGTCGGAGACTCAGGGATTTGTAGTATTCCGGGTCTTCGTCCAGGTTGACGGTAATGTGGTGCTTGATGGCGCTTTCAATTTCCGAGGCTCGTGATTCCGGGGATTTGATCTGTTCTACCGCCGTTTTGAAATTGGCGTCCATCAGGTCTACCGGCGGGATCTTGGGGTCCACACCAGTACTGATGATGTGTTCATCGACCAGCTTGCGTACCTTGGCACCCGCATCATGCAGGTTCAGGCCGGCATCGTGGTAGCGGTTGCGGGCGGCATGCTGCACCTTGCCCCACAACCGTAAATCCGCCAGAAACGGCTGGGCGGCGGCGTCGGGCAGAATCACATCCATCTGTTTGGCAAAGCGTTTGAAGGCCAAGTCAAACTGCTGGCGGGTTTCTTCATCCTTCAGGTGCAGCACATAATCGTCAATGTCCTGGCACTTTACGGTTTTGAACACAGCTGCCACGCGAGTGTGGGCGGCTTTCAGCTTGGGCAGTTCATCGCGCAGCGTTACATAGCTGCCTTCCACATCGTCACTGCTGAACAGTTCCAGCGCCTGGGTCAGGTGGTCGGACAGACCGTAGTAATCCACAATGAACCCGGCCTGCTTGCCTTTGTAGGTGCGGTTCACCCGCGCAATGGCTTGCATCAACGTGTGGTCTTTCAGGCTGCGGTCAATGTACATGACCTGGGCAATCGGCGCGTCAAAACCGGTCAGCAGCATGTCCTTCACAATCAGCAAGGCCGTGGGGTCTTCGTCCAGCGGCTTGGTGAAGTGCTTGATGATGTTTTTCTGTCGAGTAGGGTCGGTGTACGGTGCCAGGTAGGCCGGGTCGTTATGGCTGCCGGAAATGATTACTTCGCTGGGCGGGGCGCCCAGTTCATCCAGCGTAGTCTTGAAAACGGTGGCGGCATGGCGGCTGCCCACCACGATCATGCCCTTGAAGCCGTTGGGCTGAATATGCTCGCGGTAGTGTTTCAGCAGATCAATGCACACCCAGCGAATCCGGGCCGGGGCCTCGCGCACAGCCCGTTCTACGCCGTATTTGTTCTTGATGGCCCGTTTGTCGTCATCGCTGTAGTCTTTGAAGTATTCATCGAACAGGGCATCAAGCGAATCGCCGACCACATCGGTTTTGACCTGCCGGCCTTCGTAGATGATGCGCACCGTGGCGCCATCGTCCACCGCTTCATTGATCTTGTACTGGTCAATGTAGCCGCCAAAGGCCTGGTCCATTTTCTGGGTTTTCAGCAGTGGCGTGCCAGTGAACCCGATTTTGGGGGCATTGGGCAGGGCGGCATTGATGGTCATGGCCAGCCCGCCAAACTGGGTGCGGTGCGCTTCGTCGGCCAGCACAATGATCTTGTCGCTGGTGTTCAGATTGGTGAAGTCGCCTTCCTGCTCGGCTTCCTGAAACTTTTGCACCATGGCCGTCACAATGTCGGAGGCATCCTTTTGCAGCAAGGCTTTCAGTTCAGCCACCGAGCCCGCGTTATAGACAGTTTCGTTCTGGGCATTGCGAAAGGTGGTGGACAGTTGGCTGTCGAGCTGGGTGCGGTCGGTCACAAACACCAGCTTGTACTGTTGTAACTCTGGGTCGCGGCGCATTTTCACGGCCAGCATCACCATGGTCAGGCTCTTGCCCGAGCCCTGGGTGTGCCACACCACACCGGATTTTTCCTTGCGGGTAGTGCCGGTCTTGAGCCGTTCAATCACCTTGTTCACGGCGCGGTACTGCTGGTAGCGGGCCACTTTCTTGATCAGGCGCCCGTCGATGGGTTCATAGATCAGAAAGTTCTGGATAATGTCCAGAAAGTGGTCGCAGTGGAACAATCCGGCCAGCAAGCGTTCCTGCGCGGTCAGAGTGTCGGGGGCAGCACTGTGGCCCTGGGCCTTGCGCATTGCCGCGTGCAGGTAGTCCGGTGACGGTACATCGGCGGCCAGCAATACCGTGGCGGTGTGTTCAGCCAGGGGCCGGCTGCGCAGATCCAGAATCTGGCGGTCGGTCAGCGGCCAGGCATCTTTCCAGTCGGCGTAATGGGCGGTGCCCGAACTGATGGTCCCCACCCGTGCCTGATCGCGGCAGGTGGACACCATCAACTGGTTGTACCAGAATAGTCTCTGCGCGCCTTCTTCGCACGATGGGTCACGCAGGTTGGCATAGCGGCGCAGCTGGTCAATGCCTTGCGCGATGGCATCGGCCGTGTAGGGCGATTTGCACTCGATCACCGCCAGCGGCAGGCCATTCACAAAACAAACAATGTCGGGAATGATCTTCTGGTTCGGGCCTTCGATCTTGAACTGGTTGGTACATAGGAAATCGTTGTTGCCCGGCGTGTCGAAATCAATGATCTTGACGGTCTGCCCCTTGCGACCCTTGCCCAGATCCTGTTCCACCGAGACATAGTTCACCAGCATCTGCCACAGCGCGTGGTTGTATTCCATCAGCCCGGCGTGAACAGGGTGGGTGATGTCACGCACGACTTTGCGCAGGTTTTCGTCGCTGATCCAGGGATTCAGGCGTTTGATCGCCTGTTCCAGACGCTTGACCAGCACCACGTCGCGAAAGTAGCTGCGTTCAGCGGCTTGGGTGGGGTTCGTGTCGGCCGCCGGAGCGAGCAGGGCGCCCGGAAGGTACTGCCAGCCCAGGCGTTGCAGCAGGTCAAGGGCGGGCTGTTCGACTTTGTGGTTTTCGTCCTGGAACATGGCAATGGGCGGCTGAGGTTCAGGCCGCAGCGACCTCCGGGGAATCGAGTTTGACACGGACTTTGCCGGTGAGGAGGTCTTGCATCAGGGCTTTTTTGAGATTTTCATAAGTGTGTAGCCGGGCCGTTGATCCAGTCAATTCGTTATCTACAGCTTCGAGCGTCTTAGCTATATTCTTTTGTTCATCTAAAGTTGGTAAAGGAACAGTTATCGCTAGCAAACTGGATTTGGAAATATTTTTCATACTCCCGCTGGTTCCTGTAGCGGCATCCGATATTGCTCTTCTTATATTGCCTGAGCAGAGAATGTAACTAAGCCATCTGACGTTTACCTGCAATCTGTCACGCACATCCAACATCCAGATTTTGTCTGGAAGAAACAGGTCTTCGTAGGTTTTATCGACATACGCACTTTCACCTACAAGATCACGAGTGTTTGCCCTGCTGAATAAAATCCGGTCAATTGTTGGATTGATCCTTGCTCTATCAACGTCGGTGCTAAGCACAGTTTTGTATTCATTTGGAAGAAATTTTCCCCTTAAAACTGAGCTAACTTTCAAAACACCTATTTCGTCAGGTCCCTTTGGACGATTTTCTCCGTTGACACTGACCCCTCCTTCCAGCTTGCCAATTAGCTGTTCTAAGGTTACTAGACCCCAACTTGCAGGAATCCTCCCCACCGGCGAATCCTTGAACTCCGTATGCCCAATCCCTTGTGTAAGCAACTCCTGCATCATGCCGGTTTTCAGGTCTTTGAGTTTGTCGATTTGGGCACGCGTTTTTTCGATCACGTCATC
>JAAYGT010000095.1 GCA_012727555.1 Alcaligenaceae bacterium
CGTGCTGATCGGTACGCCACAAGCGACTGCCCGCCTGATGCCAGCGATGACGAACCTCTGCATGCGGGTGCCCGTAACGGTTGGCATGCCCTGCCTGCACAATCACGTGCTGTGCGGCAACCGCTTCGACAAAGAGCTTGTCCGATGATGTTTTTGAACCATGATGCCCGGCCAGCACCAGATCAACCGGCGCCAGCCCGCGCTTGACCAGAGTACGTTCCTGTATGTGGCCAATATCGCCAGGCAGCAAAGCAGAATGAAACCGCCCTTGGACGTGCAGGACACAGCTGCCGGCGTTCCGGTCAGGCAACTGTCCTGGGGCAGAGTCGGTGTCTGAACGCAAACCCGGCATGGACGCCGTGTTCACTGGCCATAAAAATGAAAAAACCACACCATCCACATGCCAGCGCAAGCCATATTCGCACGCCGCCTTCCAGGCAGGCATGGGCGCCACAGGCACAGACAACAACCCGGCTTCACGCGTGAGAAAATGCTGAAGGTCAAAACTGGCATAGACGTCTGTGACGGGCAACCCCGACAACAAACTGGCTGCACCACCCACATGGTCAAGATCGGCATGCGACAACACAAGCGCATCAATGGTGCGAATGCCACGGGCACGTAAAAAAGGAAGCAACACCGACTGGCCTGCATCGGATGCCGGACCTGATCGCGGACCGGTGTCAAATACCAGCGCATGGCGTGCAGTCTGCACCACCACGGCGCTGCCCTGCCCGACATCCAGTGCATGCAGATCCCATCCTCCGTAGACCGGACGCGCAGGCTGCCACACCAGCATGGGCAACATCAACAACCAGGCGCCCTGCCGGCCCGGCAAACCATGCAGATGAATGGCCAGCACAACCCCTGCCACTGCAAGCAAGACCAGCCCGGCCGGGGCAGCGGCCACGGCAATACTGGCCAGGCTGGACGAGGCAATCCACACCGTGGGCACCATGGCCAGTTCGAGAGGCGTATGCGCAAGCCAGGCCAGGGCCAGGGCAAGCCAGCCCAAACCCGGAACAGGAGCCACCAATCCAAGAAGCAAGGACAATGGCGTCACCCAGAGCCCGATCACCGGCAAGGCATAGGCATTGACCAAGGGCGAAGCGATCGAAACATCGTGGAAAAGCACCGCCAGAAAAGGCGCCAGAGCACTAGTGATCGCCAATTGCAGCCGTACTGCCGTGAGCAAGGCAGCACGCCGTTGCGCCCACCGCCCCATGGGTTGCGGCCCACCTTCGCCATCGCTTCCTGAACTGGCCATGAGTACCGCAACCGCAGCAAACGATAGCCAGAACCCCGTTGCCAGCAAGGCCCAGGGGTCGAGCACCACGACAATCACGGCAACGGCACATAAAAGTCGTCCAGGCGTCACCGGCAAACGTATGCAATAGGCTGCAGCAACAACAAACAGCATCAGGAACGTACGTTGTGCCGGCACCCCCCAACCCGCCAGCAGACAGTACAGCCAGGCAACCAGCAAGGCGGCCAGGGCACCGGCTACCTGGGCGGGTATGCGTTCACACAGGCTTTGACCCCGAATGGATACCCTTTTCCAGAGCCAAAGTACCGAGAGCCCCCCGAGAGCAGCGATCATGGTGACGTGAGAACCGCTGATGGCGACCGCATGACTTAGGCCTGCCCGGTTGAAGATGGCCCAGTCCTCAGACGAAATACTGGCCTGGTCGCCAATCGTCAGCGCCAGGAGCACGCCCCCGTAACGCCTGTTCTGCACGTAGGGCAGCATGGCTGCGCGCACATGGTGGCGCGCCCTGTTGGCGATGATCGACAACCCGGAAAAAGCTTCATCGCCCAACAGTTCAGGCACACCACGTACCGTACCTACGGCACGAATGCCCTGCGCAAAAACATGGGCTTCGTAGTCGAATCCGTGCGGATTACTGAGGCCACCCGGCGTGCGCAAGGTTACGGCCATACGCCAGATCTGGCCCGGAATGAGGTCGGGAAACTCTGCGCTCACGCCTGACTTGTCACCCCCGTACGGGCCAGACCATCCCGGAGCCAGCCAACTGATCTGCACAGTTTCTGGCACGCCCGCAGGGCGCGATGCAATGACTTCAGCCAGAAACTGGCGACGGTCCGCGTCAAGACGCGGCAATCCGGCGATGCGCACGACCAGACGCGACACCTGGTTTTCATTGGTGCCCAGCAAGGTATCTGAACGACGCAACTCGGCACGTTCGTAAGCCAACAGAAAACCTGAACCGGCCGCAGCGACACACCAGATCGCCAGCGCTGGCAACCCGGGCCGGAAACGACACACCAGACCGGCAACCAGCAGGGCAAGCACCATGAGCACCACGGAGACCCAGGGCGACCAGACCACTGCAACCGGTGCAGCATGAAGCATCGTTGCCGTTCCCGCCAGAAAAGCCAGCAAGCCAAGCCGTCCTGTCATGCCGCCTCCCGTGTTCCGAATCCAGGAAAAACAGCGTAACGGGTTTTCCGGCATGAAAACCATAGACTGTGACAATCGTGTCAGACCCAAACAAGAGACGGGCTATTTCTTAATAAATTCAAGGCGTTATGATCTAAACATTGATAATTGTCAAAATAAAACATAATCCTTCGAACAGCCACTAGCCACACGGGCCACGGATGCTTACCATCGGATTCAGCATGTCCTCAACCTTAAGGAGACTCGCATGACACTACCCGCAACAATGAACGCCATGGTGTATGGCGGCCCCGGCCAAAAAGAATGGAAATCCGTTCCTGTTCCCGGCATTACCAAACCCACCGATGCCATCATCCGCATTACGAAAACAACAATCTGCGGAACCGATCTTCACATTCTCAAAGGTGATGTCCCGGCCGTCACACCGGGTCGCATTCTGGGCCACGAAGGCGTGGGCATTGTCGAGGAAGTCGGCGAAGCCGTCAGCAACTTCAAGAAAGGCGACCGCGTCCTCATTTCCTGCATCACGTCCTGTGGCAAGTGCGAATACTGCAAGAAACAAATGTATTCGCACTGTGAAGACGGCGGCTGGATTCTCGGTCACCTGATCGATGGCACCCAGGCTGAATACGTGCGCATTCCGCACGCCGACAACAGCCTGTACCCCGTTCCCCAGGGCTCCGACGAAGAAGCACTGGTCATGCTCAGCGACATCTTGCCCACAGGCTATGAAATTGGCGTGCTGTACGGGGCCGTACAGCCTGGCGACACAGTGGTTATTGTCGGTGCCGGCCCGGTTGGTATGGCTGCTCTGCTCACGGCCCAGTTCCACTCCCCGGCCCGCCTGATCATGGTCGATGTCGACGACGCCCGCCTTGACATGGCCCTGAAATTCGGCGCCACCGAAGTCGTGAACAGCAGCAAGGTTGACGCCGTAAAAACCATCATGGATACCACCAAAGATGGCGTTGACGTTGCCATTGAAGCCGTGGGCATTCCTGCCACATTCGATCTCTGCCAGAATCTGGTGCGCCCGGGTGGGCACGTGGCCAACGTGGGTGTACATGGTACCAGCGTCGATCTGCAAATCCAGAAACTCTGGATCCAGAACATCACGATCACGACCGGCCTGGTGAATACCAACACCACACCCATGCTGCTCAAGACCGTGGGTTCCGGCAAGCTGCAGCCGGCTGAAATGATCACGCACCGCTTCAATTTCGACCAGTTCATGCAGGCCTACGAAGTATTTGGCAATGCCGGCAAAGAAAAGGCACTGAAAGTGATTATTGCTCAGGAGTAATCCTGGTCAGGGCTCTTCACCTGAAGGGCCTGACGCGCTGATTCAAGGCCTGCGGTTTTCTTACCCAGGCCTTTTTTGGTGCTCATGCCTCAGAATCCGTTGCCGGGGCAGGCACAACGCCCTGTGCAGTGTGGTGTTTCTGATCCCCCCCCGTGCCCAACAGGCCCAGCAACCTGACCAACTCCCGTTGATCCTGCGGGCTCAGGCCGGAGCACACCCGCGCATCGTGTTCCCGAATGCAAAGCTCGGTTTTTGTGTAAACCAGCTGGCCCTCAGGGGTCAGTTCAAGCGCGTGCGCGCGGGCATCGGTCGCAGACGGCGTACGTTGCACATACCCCAGCGCCTCAAGCGCATTCACAACCTCGACCGCACCCGAACGAGCGATACCCATGGCATGGGCAAGGTCAGTCAATTTGAGGCCTGGATTGTTGAACAACAAGGTCATGGCAGAAAAACGCGGTGGTGTGATCGCCCAATCGTGCACCGTACGATCAAAGTCCTGGTAAATGCGCAACTGGGCACGCCGCAGAGCGTACCCCACCAAGGTGTCAAGCACGCCATAGTTCAGGCCCGGCACCTGGGCGATGTACTGCTCAACGCGCCCCGCCGGACGACGATTTGAACGCTTGCGCTGCGAAGACGAAGCCTGCTTGATTGCCATGAAACGTGCATCCTTACCTTGATCAGGGTTAATCCTACAGGATTCTATACCTGGAAAATTGTTATGATGCATAACAAATTTTCCGGAGTATTCTGAATGAAAATCGTCATTGCAGGCGCAGGCATCGGCGGCCTCACCCTGGCACTCATGTTGCATCAGCGTGGCATCCAGTGCGAACTGTTCGAAAGCGTGCGTGAACTCAAGCCCTTGGGAGTCGGTATCAATCTGTTGCCCCACGCAGGTCGGGAAATGCATGAACTTGGCCTGCTTGAAACCCTTATGCAACATGGCGTTCAAACATCAGCCCTGCATTATTACAACCAGTTTGGTCAAAGCATCTGGCAAGAACCGCGTGGTCTGGCAGCAGGCTACCCCGTACCCCAGTTGTCGATCCACCGCGGCGAACTGCAGTTACTGCTGGCGCAGGCCGTGCGCGAACGCCTGGGCGATGCTTGTCTGCACACCGGCCAAAGCTTCGAATCATTCACCCAGGACACCCAGGGCGTCACCGTCAAGTTCCGCAACCGCGACAGCGGCGAACTGAACGAAGTGCGCGCCGATCTCCTGATCGGTGCCGATGGCATCCACTCCAGCCTGCGTGCGTTTCTTCACCCCAACACCAACGAACTGGTGTTTTCAGGCCGTATGCTGTGGCGGGCCGTCACCGAAGCCGATCCCTACCTGGATGGCAAAACCATGTTCATGGCAGGCCATCAAGATCAAAAATTCGTCTGTTATCCCATTTCGGAACCGCTGCGCAAGCAAGGCCGATCACTCATTAACTGGATCGCGGAACTGCGTGTACCCAACGGCGCGCTTCCCGCCACCGACTGGAACCGGCAGGTCGATGCCTCGGTTTTTGAACAACCCTTCCAAAGCTGGCGCTGGGACTGGATCGATATCCCCGAAATCATCCGGGGCGCCCAGGCCATCTATGAATTCCCGCTGGTCGACAAAAACCCCTTGCCACGCTGGTCGTTTGATCGCGTTGCCCTGCTGGGCGATGCCGCCCACCCCATGTACCCTATCGGCTCGAACGGGTCGGCCCAGGCCATACTTGACGCCCGTTATCTGGCGGACAACCTGGCACGTCTGGGCGATGCCCGCCACGAAAAACTGGTACTGGCCCTTAAAGACTACGAAGCCGAGCGCCTGCCGCTGACTGCCGGTATCGTGCTGCGCAACCGCCTGAACGGGCCTGAACAGGTCATGCAACTGGCCCACGAACGTGCACCTGACGGGTTTGCGCATATTCACGACGTCATTCCCGAAACTGAACTGCAGGAAATATCGGGTCGCTACAAGCGTATTGCAGGTTTTGACCCTGCACGTGTGGCCGGCAGTTCCGTCACTGTTGCAAAGGCTGGCGCATGAACGCATCGCACCCGGCACACGGTACGCCAACCCCGTCCGACCCGCAAGGCGCCCTGCAGCCCCCCGTTCTGGAATACCTTGCAACGCTGACCATTCAGGTGGGTCCCCCACAGGAAGTGGGTGACACACCTTTCGGTCGCAGGCGAGTGATCCCGATTCTGGGTGGCCAGGTCAGCGGGCCAACGCTGAACGGTACCGTTCAAGCCGGCGGCGCCGATTACCAGTCCATACGCTCGGACACCTTCACTGACATTCACGCACGGTACATCATCCAGACCGATCAGGGTGAAACGGTGTATGTGGAAAATACCGGCATACGCACAGGTACAGCGCACGACATCGCGGCACTGGCGCGCGGCGAACCCGTTGATCCCGCACGTATCTATTTTCGCAGCCTGCCCCGCTTTGAAACAGCGGCCCCCCGCCTTCAGTGGCTCAATTCGCGGCTGTTTGTGGGAACCGGTGCACGTTACCCTGACCGCGTCGAACTGACGTTTTACCTGATCCAGTAAGCCTTGTTTGCCACTGGAAACCCCATGCTTCTACCATTACGCAAATTGCTGGTCCAACCCGGGCAGACCACTGCCTGAATATCGGAGACTCCACCTATGAAACCCGCCACTTTCCGCCGCCTTGCAGCCGCCCTCACCCTGTCCGTAGTTTCGGCCAGCGCCCTTGCCGCGTTCCCTGATCAGGCCATCAAAATTACCGTAGGCTTCCCCGCCGGCACAGGCCCCGATATCGTCGCACGAACGGTGGGCGATCAATTATCACGCGAGATAGGGCAATCCGTCATGGTGGAAAACAAGGCCGGTGCCGGTGGCCAGATCGCAGCCCATTCGGTGGCGCAAAGCACACCCAATGGCTACACCGTTTTGCTGGGCGAGGTCGGTTCCATGAGCATCACACCGGAAACCACCGCGAATCTGGGTTATGCCCCCATGAAGGATTTCGCACCAATCACTGAAGCCGTACGTGCCAACTTTGTACTGGTCACACCGGCCAACTCACCCTACAAAACGCTGAAAGAATTTGTTGATGCAGCCCGAGCCAGCAAGGACGAATTCAATATTGCCACGTTCGGTGCAGGCACCCCTGGCCACTTCGGTGCGGAAATGCTGGCCGAAGCGGCCGGTTTCAAGATTGTGCCCATTCATTACCGCTCAACTGGCGAAGCCGTCACGGCCATCGTCAGCGGGCAGGTACAAGGGGCATTCGTGACCACGGCCATGGCCGCCCCGCAACTGGCCGGCGGCAAGATGGGCGCCCTGGCCATTACTGGCAAGGAACGCACGAAAATGCTGCCCAGCATTCCCACCTTCAACGAATCCGGCATGCCCGCCGTTGACTTTGGCGCCTGGTTCGCGTTTTTTGCGCCGGCCGGCACGCCGGAAAACGCACTGGTCAGCTTGAATACGGGCCTGGTCAATGCGCTGAAAGCGCCCGGTGTGACCAAACTGCTCGAAGATAACGGCTTTGTGGTGGTCGGATCCAGCCGTCAGGCTTTGGGTGACCTGCTGGTCAGCGAACAAAAGCGCTGGTCTGATGTTGTGAAGAAAACCGGGTTCAAAATCAACTGATAACGCGGGCTCAACGGATACAGGCAGCCAGGCGCGGCAGCACGGTACATGCGGTTCGTGTGGTGGCTGCCAGCAGGTCTGGCAACGCCAGGCCCCGCAGATCGGCCACCACCCGCGCTATGGCGGCCACCTGGGCGGGTTCGTTGCGCCCAGGTGGCATGCCGGGCCCGCCAACCCATGATGGCGCAATATCAGGGGCATCCGTTTCAAGCACCAATGCGTCCAGCGGAAGTTGCACTGCAAGCCGGCGTATCTGCAATGAACGTTCAAACGTTACCGTTCCACCAAAGCCTAGCGCAAACCCTTGTTCAATGAACGCCCGGGCCTGCTGAAAACTGCCATTGAAAGCGTGGGCAATACCGCCTGTGCGAGCCCCGGCCCGCAGGTACTTGAGCAGCCTGTCGTGTGATTTGCGCACATGCAACAACACCGGCAACGCGTAGCGTCGTGCAATACCCAGTTGGCGCTCGTAGAAATGTTCCTGGCGCGCCCGCATGGCATCGGTGCACAATTCGGGAACGAAGAAATCAAGGCCAATTTCGCCCAGGCCCACAAAACGCGGGTCATCCAGAGCCTGAACAACCGCGTGTTCCAGCTGATGCAGATCGTGCTCTGTTGCACGAGGCACGTACAGGGGGTGAATACCCAGCGCATACGCCCCCCCGGCAACCTGATGCGCCCAGTGACGCACCGCACTGAAATTGGCCACTTCAACGGCAGGAATCACAATGCCGGCAACGCCGGCCTCCAGCGCACGCTGGATCACGGCCTGACGATCGGCATCGAATTCGGGCGCATCAAGATGGCAGTGGGT
This sequence comes from Alcaligenaceae bacterium, assembly GCA_012727555.1. GTDB lineage: Bacteria > Pseudomonadota > Gammaproteobacteria > Burkholderiales > Burkholderiaceae_B > JAAYGT01. Next base: position 8,155 of record JAAYGT010000095.1, read on the forward strand.
ATCCAGAAGCATCGGTCATCAGACAGAAGGCAGTGCGTCCTGCAAACACCCACGCTCCATGAACAGCTGACGATGCGCCAAGGCAGCCAGCGCAGGATCATGGGTAACGATCACGAAGGCCGTACCCAGCTCACGGTTCACACGCACCAGCAGATCAAACATGTGACTGGCTGTTTCACGGTCAAGGTTGCCGGTCGGTTCATCGGCCAGCACACACCTGGGCTGATTCACCAGGGCGCGGGCCAGGGCAACGCGCTGGCGCTCGCCGCCGGATAACTGCCCCGGATAATGACGCATCCGTTCAGCAAGACCGACCTGCTCCAGCAAAACGGCGGCCTGTTCCAGGGCACGCTTGCGCGATTCACGACGTACGATCAGCGGCATGGCCACGTTTTCCAGGGCAGTGAATTCGGACAACAGGTGATGGAACTGGTAAACGAAACCCAGTCGCCGGTTGCGCACGATGCTGCGCTGCTTTTCAGACAAACCGGCTGTTGGCTCACCATCGATGAAAACCGAGCCCGATGTAGGCGTGTCAAGCAGCCCCAGTGTGTGCAATACCGTACTTTTACCCGAACCCGAAGCCCCCACCAGTGCCACCATTTCACCAGGATCCACATGCAGGCTGACATCGCGCAGTACGTGGATGTCTTGCCCGCCCTCGTGGTAGGTTTTAACCAGATTCCTGGCCTGGATCACAGGCACATTGACAGGGGCACTATGTACAACAGGATCAGTCATGGCGCAGTACCTCGGCAGGCTGAAGGCGGGAAGCACGCCAGCTGGGATACAGCGTGGCGAGCAACGATAAGACCAGCGAGGTAACCGCAATGATCACCATATCGGACAGCTGAGGGCTGGACGGCAGATCGCTGATGAAATAGATCTGCTGTGGCAGAAACTGCATGCCCAGCATGCGCTCGATGAACGGCACAATGACATCAATGTTATAAGCCACCAAAGCACCAAAACCCACCCCGAGAACCGTACCGATCACACCGATCATGGCCCCCTGAACCAGAAAAATACGCGCCACCTCGCCCGGGGTGGCTCCAAGGGTGCGCAAAATGGCGATATCGGACTGTTTGTCTTTCACCGCCATGACCAGCGACGACAACAGATTGAAGGCGGCCACCGCAACGATCAACGCAAGAATCAGGAACATCATGCGCTTTTCGGTCTGCACGGCGGCAAACCAGGTACGGTTGTTGAGGGTCCAGTCTTGTGCCTTCACGTGCCCCGGCAGCACATCGCGCAACGCCTGGGCAACGTCAGGCGCCTGCTGCATGTCAGCGATGCGCACCCGCACTCCGCTGATACTGGAATCCCGGAACAGGCGCGCTGCATCTTGTACGTTCATGAATGCCAGCGATGCATCATATTCGTAATAGCCTGTGGAATACAAACCTGCCACCGTCAGCTGACGCATGCGCGGCGTGAAACCGGCTGGCGAAATGGAACCCTGGGGTGCCAGCAACAATACCGTATCGCCAACGCCGACGCCCAGGGTACGGGCCAGCTGCTGACCGATCACGATCGTGAAGCTGCCCGGCTTGAGCGCATTCAGATCACCCTGCAGCATTTGGCCAGCAAGATCGGACACGGCCGTTTCGTGTTCAGGTGCAATACCGCGTACCTGAACACCGTTCAGGGCTTCGCCGCGCACCAGCATGGCCTGGGCGGCCACGAAAGGAGCCGCCCCCTGCACAGACGGATTCTGCCCGGCCCGCTGCGCAATCGCCTGCCATTGATCCATGACCGAGTCAGGACCCATGCCAGGCACGTACAATTCAATATGCGGCAGCACAGACAGCATGCGGTCACGCACCTGGGTCTGGAAACCGTTCATCACCGAAAGCACGACAATCAGTGCAGCAACCCCCAGGGCAATACCCACCATGGAACTTGCCGCAATGAACGAAACAAACCGGTCACCCTTGCCCGGGCGCCTGCGGGCGCGTGCCAGGCCGGCGTAGCGCGCCCCGATCCAGAATTCATAGGCCATTGTGTCGTTTACCACCCTCAAGAAACACTACAATTCGAGTATGCGAATCGTACTACCCGGCGCCCTGCCAGACCCTGCCCAGGCGCGCGAACTGATACCCCATGTTGAACAACAGGCCCCGAGCCTGGTGAAATGGCTCCGGGCCGCCCGGGCCACTGTAACACCGGCCGACCCAAACCACACCGGATGCACGCCGGTCGAATACTGGCAATTGTGCGCCCTGGGGTTCACACCAGGCAGCGGCCAGAATTTTGCCACAGGATTAGGCCCGTTTTTGTACGGGTTGCCCGATTGCCCGCCCAGCGAACCCGTCTGGCTGGTTGAACTGGTGCATGTTTCCCCGGCCCGCGATGGTGCAGCCCTGCTGCCGGCCGGCAGCCTTGACATTTCAGCAGAACAGAATCAGGCCCTGTTGCAGTCGGTCAGCGCAACCTTTGCCGCCCATGGTTTCACTGTTCAGGCGGCCGGCGAACACCACTGGCGCGTCACCCTGCCCCCAGACTGCCAGCCTTTTGTCGTGAGCCCGACGCTGGTCAGCCAGACTTCGGTCAATGCCTGGTGGTCGCAGGCCCCGGAAAGCCGGGCATGGCGCCGGCTGGTCAATGAGGTTCAAATGCTGTGGTTCGATCACCCGGTCAACTCCGAACGCTACACACAACAACGTGTACCAGTCAACAGTTTATGGCTGTTCGGCGGTGCGTCAGCCGCACAGTTCAAACAGAAAACCCTTGAAAACACGCGCATCATTCCGGTGCTGGCCGAACCCGCCCTGCACCAGGACTGGGGGCTCTGGCTTCAGGAACTGGGCACCTTGAACACCCTGTTCGAATCCCCCCTGACCGAACTGGTCCTGACCGGAAACGACCGTATCATCACCTTGTGCCCCGCTCCCCTCGAGCGTCTGAAAAACCTGCTGGCACTCAGCACGAACGCCTGGAGAACCTGGTGGTCACCCCGAAACTGACAACACGCCGCACTGATTCCACCGCGGTACAGCGCCTGCAGCACGCAGGCGTTCACCCCTTGCTGGCCCGCCTGTGGGCCGCACGCGGAGTACATGATCCGGCCGCTACCCGTCTGGAATGGCCTGCCCTGATTCCTCCGGTGCACCTGACCCACGTTGATCACGCGGCCCACGTGCTGGCCGATGCCGTGCTGCAGGGCCAGCGCCTTCTGATCATTGCGGACTACGATTGCGATGGCGCCACCGCGTGTGCCGTGGGCATTCGCGCCCTGCGCAGCATGGGTGCCACCGTTGACTTTCTGGTACCCAACCGTTTTGAAACCGGCTACGGGCTGTCTCCGGCCGTGGTGGAACTTGCCGCACGGCACCCGGCCGGCAAGCCGGACCTGCTCATTACCGTTGACAACGGTATTGCCAGTGTCGATGGCGTGCAGGCTGCCCAGGCCCAGGGCATGCAGGTACTCATCACCGATCACCACTTGCCCGGCGACACACTACCCGATGCCTTGGCCATTGTGAACCCCAACCAGCCCGGCTGCGGCTTTCCATCGAAAAACCTGGCCGGTGTCGGGGTCATCTTCTACCTGATGCTGGCCTTGCGGGCAGAACTGCGTGTACGGGGAATCTACCCGCCCAGTGGCGGCCCACGCCTTGATCTGCTGTCCGACCTGGTCGCGCTCGGCACGGTGGCTGATGTCGTGAAGCTTGACGCAAACAATCGCTTGCTGGTCACCCAGGGGCTCAAGCGCATGCGCTCCGGCATCATGCAACCCGGGCTGCGCGCCCTGTTTGCCGTGGCGCACCGATCACCTGCCCAGGCCACCACCTTCGACCTCGGTTTCGCCTTGGGGCCACGCATCAATGCCGCCGGCCGACTCGCCGACATGAGCCTGGGTATTGCCTGCCTGATTACCGATCACGATGATGAAGCCCTTGAACTGGCCCGCCAGCTTGATGCCATCAACCACGAACGCCGGGCCATTGAAACCACCATGCGCACCGAAGCCCTGGCAGCGGCTGAAGTGGCACCACCCGCACTCAGTGCCAGCGTCTGTGTCTACCACCCTGACTGGCATCAGGGGGTTGTTGGCCTGGTGGCGTCACGCCTGAAAGAAAATTACTGGCGCCCCGTTCTGGCCTTTGCCCGTGCCGACAACGGCGAACTGCGCGGTTCCGGGCGCTCCATTCCGGATGTTCACCTGCGCGACGTGCTTGACCTGATCAGCAAGCGCTTTCCCGGCAACATTATTAAATTCGGGGGCCATGCCATGGCGGCAGGGCTAACCTTGCGCGAAGACGCCTACCCCGACTTCCCCGTACACTTCGATGCTGCCGTTCGGGAACTGAGCGGAAAATCATCCTTCGAGCCCGTCATTGAAACAGACGGGTCGCTGGAATCAGGCTACGCCAACGCCGATGTAGCCGGGCTGTTGCAGCAACAGGTATGGGGTGCGGGTTTTCCGGCACCGGTTTTTCTGGACACGTTCAGAGTGCGTCAGCAGCGCCTGATCAAAGACAAGCACCTGAAACTGACCCTGGAACGCAGTGACCAGCGTTTCGATGCCATCTGGTTCAACCATGCCGACCTGCTGCCTGAAACAATCGAAGCCGCCTACCGGCTGGACCAGAACAGCTGGAACGGCATGATCAGCGCCCAGCTGGTGATCGAGTACGCCCACTGACCCGGGCAGAAAGCACAATACCGCACACGATCAGCAAAAACGCTGCACCGTGATACAACTGAGGCGTTTCACCCAGAAAAGCCGCACTCATCACGGCGGCGAACAACGGGGTCAGGTTATTGAAAAACCCGGCAATCGCCGGCCCGACGATCTGCACCCCGGCCCCCCAGCACCGGAAGGCCACAATAGCTGGCCCCAGTGATACATACAAAAGAATGAAGAACAAAGGCCAACCCCACACAAAGGTGTTCACACCCAGCCCCTGCTCAATGCCGGCAAACAAGCCCGACCACACCACACCGTAGGCCATTTGAGCCAGTAGAAAAGTGGCCCAGTTGGCACGCAGTTCCGGCGCATCGACAGGTTGAATCAGCAGCCAGCTGTAGAAGGTCCAGACCAGTGTTGCCACCAGCATGTAAAGATCGCCCGCTACAAACCGGAATGCCAGCACTTGTTGCCAGTTCCCGTGGGAAAGCACGATCAAGACCCCGAGAATCGACAGCAAAGCCCCGAGAATCTGGAATTTCCTGACCGTGGCGCCAAAAAAAAGTGCACCAACCAGGAGCATCCAGACCGGCATGCTGGCCCCGACCAGCGTGACATTGATGGGCGTGGACGTATGAAGCGCAAGGTATTGCAAACCGTTGTACACCCCGATACCGCACAGACCCAGCACCGCATACCGAACACGTTTTTTCCAGAGCCCGCTACCCGGGCGAAAAATTTTCCAGCCCAGCGGCAGCAAAACAAGAAAGGCAATCACCCAGCGCAAAAAATTCAGGGTAATCGGTGCGATCAGATCCTGGGCGATGCGCCCCACCACCGCATTACCCGCCCAGAGCATGGGCGAAATGGTCAACAACAGGGCAGCAGATGGCGTGAGTCGATGAGTCATGGACAACAAAACAACCGGAAACAACACAGAGGCGTTATCGTAACCGAATGTGCAGCAACGTAGTCACCTGCAGCCTGAATGACTTGAACACCAGCCAGGCAAACCCGCAACGCTGTTGGTATCATCCTTTTTTTGATTCTTCCTCTTTTCCCGCGCAGAAACTGCGCCCCGGAGCTCAAACACCATGGCCGTTTTCAACATCCAACCCATTGTGGAATCGCTCAATGCGATCCGCCAGGACTGGCGCAGCCACCAGGGACGCTCGCGCGAACCGGGCGGGCGTGAATACCCGTCACCCCAGGCCATGGAATGCATTCTTGAAGATCTGAAGGGTATATTGTTTCCCATGCGGCTCGGCCCGCTTGAACTTCGCCAGGAAAGCGAGGACTACTACATTGGCCACACCCTGGATTCCGCCTTGCATGCCCTGCTGCATCAGGTACGCCTTGAACTGCGCTACCAGAACCGGCTGCAGCACACCAGTCCGGCAGCCCCCCCCCTGACCGAAGCCGGTATCGAAGCACGCGCCATCGCCGCTGTTCAGGCGTTCGCAGCCGCCCTGCCTGAAATACGCCGCCTGCTCGACACCGACGTACTGGCCGCCTACCAGGGTGACCCCGCAGCACGCAGTGTCGATGAAGTGCTGCTGTGTTACCCGGGCGTGCTGGCCATGATCCACCACCGCATTGCCCACCAGTTCTACAAGCAAGGCCTGCATCTGCTGGCCCGCATGTCGTCGGAACTGGCTCACTCAAGAACAGGCATCGATATCCACCCCGGCGCACAGATCGGCTCATGTTTCTTCATTGATCACGGTACCGGCGTGGTGATCGGTGAAACCGCCATCATCGGCCAACGTGTACGCATTTACCAGGCGGTCACACTGGGTGCCAAACGCTTCCCGACCGACGAATCCGGCAAACTGGAAAAAGGCCTGCCACGACACCCCATTGTGGAAGACGATGTGGTGATTTACGCTGGTGCCACCATTCTGGGGCGTGTGACGCTGGGCAAAGGCTGCACCATTGGCGGCAATGTGTGGCTGATCAACGATGTCCCACCCGGCGCCCATGTCACCCAGGCCGAATCGAAGGGATCACGTACGTGTGATCCAGCAGCAGAAGGCGCCGCATGAGGTATGCCTGATGCCCGCCCAAAACGATCAACTGGTTGTACCACGGTTCATGCCGTGGTAATCACGATTTGGCATCATGTCAATGCCGATCGCCATGCGATTCGATAAATTGAAAAAAGCCACGGTATCGGCCAGATCGAAAATATCCTCGTTGCTCAGGCCAGCCGCCCGTAAAACATCGCGGTCGGCTTCCTGAACCTCGAACGGTGTCGTGGTCAGTTTCCAGGCAAAATCGAGCAACGCCCGCTGACGCGGATCGAGCGGCGCCACCCTGTAGTTCATAACGAGCATTTCACCCAGTTCGGGATCGCCTGAAAGCGCCCTGACCGCCTGCCCGTGCGCCACCAGACAATAAAAACACCGGTTCGCACTGGACACCACCACCGCCACCATTTCACGTTCCAGCTTGCTCAGGCCCGAAGGAGCCAGCATCAGTTCGTTGTACATGGCCATGAAATTGCGCAGTTTGTTGGGACGCAGGCTGTAGGCACTGAGCACATTCGGCACCAGGCCCAGCTTGTCACGGCACTTCTGAAAAACCTGCTGAATGTCGTTGTCAAGCGTGGCGGGATCAGGTGCGCCGAGTGCTGAAATGAAATCGGGTTGGGGCATGCGATGTCTCCGTTTTGATGATTTTTACGCCAGATGATCGTACACAGGCCGCTTAAAAAAAACAAACAGGACGCATGACATACCCGTGCAATATCAAAATTCAATAATGCGGGCCATATTTATGCCGGAAACGCGTATTCAGCACCACTGCTGAAGCAGTGCCGGTTGCCGACATCTCTGACAGGTTACGCTCATGCGCCTCACTACCCTTCTTCTGAAACACCGCTTCATGTTGTTTTTCCTGGTGCTTGCCCTGCTTTCGGCAGTGGTGGTCGGTGCGCTGAACCATCTTGAATCGAGCGTTGCACAACTGAAGTCCGTCGAAGAACAACGCTATCGAACGTCCGTGCTTGCCAACGACCTGAAAATGAAAACCGACGCCATGACGCGCAACGTGATGGCTTTTGTTTCAAGTGAACAACCCGAATTCCAGGAAAACTACCGGACCATTGTGCGCGAACTGCGTGGTCAGGCTCCCGATGCGCAGGGCATCACCCTGCACGCACTCGACCGTTTCAGCCAGGCCGGCATCGTGAAGGACGAAATCGAGACACTGAGAGCCGCTTTTGAACAAATCGAGGCACTGACAGTAACCCAGATCGAGGCCATGAATACCGCCAGCGGACAATTCGATGACGGCCAAGGCAATGTCAAGGTCGCGCTGCCCAATGCGCTCATGGCCAAAGTCATGGTGTTCAGCCAGCAATACACTGAAGCAGCGCACGCCATTCAGGAAACAATCAATCGTTTTGACGCCCAACAAGTAGCACGCATGAACGCATTAGCCGAACATGCCCAGGAGGCAACACAACAGGCATCGGCCTTCGCACTGGCCGCGCTGACTGCCTTGCTCGCCGGCAGTGCCGTTGCGCTCTGGACCCTCTACCTTTCTGTGAAACGCCCTCTTGATGCCGGCATTGATCTGGCGACCCGCCTTGCCGATGGTCAACTCGATGCCCGCACACCCGTGCGTTGCCTGGATGAAACCGGCCGACTGCTCACGGCCCTGAACAGCATCGGTGCAGCCCTTTCGGTCGCGGTGAGCAATGTGCGCACCGAAGCGGTTCTGATTGATCAGGCAGCGGCCACGCTGGCTCAAAGCCACGCCGAACTGGCACATCGCACCGATGAACAGGCCGCCAATGTCCAGGAATCCGTCGCAGCAACTGAACAACTGGCCGCGACAGTCCATCAGAACACCCTGGCCGCCCAAACCTCGCGCGACCTGATCCAGCAAGCGGCCGATGCCGCCCACACAACCCGTCAGATCGTTGCGCAAGCCGTGCAATCCATGCAAGAGATTGAACGCGACTCCGGGAAAATCAACGAAATCACAAGCGTGATCAACTCGATCGCCTTCCAGACCAACATCCTTGCGCTCAATGCGGCCATTGAAGCGGCACGTGCCGGGCAACACGGGCGTGGCTTTGCCGTGGTCGCAGGGGAAGTGAGAAATCTGGCTACCCGTTCGGCCGGTGCAGCGCGCGACATCGAGACCCTGATCACCCATTCGATCAGTCAACTGAAAACCGGCTCAATTCAGGTGAATAAAGCCGGTGACGCCATGGACAGCATCGTGACAAACGTCAGCAAGACCCGCGCCCTGATGGCCGACGTGGTGGCGGCTTCGCAAGAACAGACCCAGGGCATCGAGAGCATTGCCCAGGCCATGAACCACCTGGAAGAGATCACACAACAAAACAGCCTGATGGTGCGTGAAGCGGCGACAGCCACGCATGCGCAGGAAACACGGGTACAAGCCCTGACACGCACACTGGAAGGCTTTCAACTGGACGAAGAAAATTTCACCACAATGAACAGCGCACCACAGCAGGTTCTGGATTGTTTTGGTTCGAATGACGTGATTGATGCAGAGCAAACGAACCGCTTTAACCGGAAAAAACTTCCGCTAACCTATGAAAAACCCTATGTTAATAGCTTTGACATGGCAGCAGCCCATGGGTAAAGTGTCGGCGTAATTACATTACGACTCAGTTGACCCCTTTTCGGAGACACTCCATGCACAAGAAACCTACCCGGATGCTCACCATTCTGGGAGCCAGTATTCTTTTCGGCTTTTCAGGTTCTGCTCTTGCCCAGAGCCCCATCGTCATCAAGTTCAGCCACGTGGTGGCCGAAGCCACTCCCAAGGGCCAGGGCGCGATCAAATTCAAGGAAGTTGCCGAAAAACTGCTGCCCGGCAAGGTCGAGGTTCAGGTATTCCCCAGCTCGCAACTGTTCGGTGACTCCAAAGAACTGGAAGCCTTGCTGCTGGGCGATGTGCATTTCATTGCACCGTCGCTGTCGAAATTCGATCGCTACACCAAGAAACTCCAGATCTTTGATTTGCCCTTCCTGTTCGACGACATCGCTGCCGTTGACCGCTTCCAGCAGAGCGAACACGGCAAGGCATTGCTCAATTCAATGCAGAACCGTGGTCTTCAGGGCCTGGCCTACTGGCACAACGGCTTGAAGCAGTTGTCAACCAACAAAGAAAAGCTCACACGTCCCGAAGACGTGAAAGGCCTGAAATTCCGTATCCAGGCCTCTGATGTGCTTGAAGCCCAGTTCCGCCAACTGAATGCCAACCCCCAGAAGCTGGCCTTCAGCGAAGTGTATCAAGCCCTGCAAACCGGCGTGGTCGATGGTCAGGAAAACACCTGGTCCAACATCTATTCCCAGAAATTCCATGAAGTGCAGAAAACCATCGCCAACACCAACCACGGCGTGATCGACTACATGGTGGTCACCAACGCCAAATGGTGGCAGGGTCTGCCGGCCGATGTCCGCGAAGGCCTGACCAAAGCCATGGAAGAAGCCACACAGCACTCCAACAATCTGGCGGCCGAACTGAACGAACGTGATCGCAAGCTGATCGCTGAGGCCAACGGTGCCAAGATCCAGGCTCTGTCGAAGGAAGACGTCACTGCATGGCGTCAGGCCATGGAACCGGTCTGGAAAAAATTCGAGTCCGGCATCGGTGCTGATCTCATCCAGGCCGCCCTGAAGCACAACAACCAATAATACTCATCTGCAGTTCATTCAGGCCAACCGCACCTACAGGGCGGTTGGCTTCTGTATTTGCCGGAGTTCTTTATGAAATCAGCCTGGCTCGCCCGGCTTGAAGAAGGGCTGATCGCCTTTCTTCTTGCTGCGATGACACTTGTCACCTTTGTTCAGGTCATCGCCCGCTATGTATTTAACTACAGTTTTGTCTGGGCCCTGGAACTGACCACCTTCATTTTTGGTGGTCTTATTTTTCTGGGCATGTCGTATGGTGTGAAAAAAGGCGCCCACATTGGTGTAGATGCCCTGGTACGCGCGCTTCCACCGGCGGCCGCCCGCATCGTTGCGATCATCGCTACCTTGCTTTGCCTTGTGTATGCCGGCATCGTTTTCACCGGCGGGTGGATTTACGTTGAAAAAATGTACCAGATCGGCATACTAGCCCAGGACATCCCCATTCCGCAGTGGGTGCCCCGCCTGGTCATGCCGCTGGGTTTTGCTCTCTTGTTCCTCCGGTTTTCTCAGGTTCTGGTGAATCTGCTACGAGGCAAAGAAGCCCATCTTCTGGGCGATGAAGTCAAGGAAGCACTGAAACTGCAGGAAAACGTCCCAACCACTTCCGGGAATAAACCATGACAACCGCAGCCCTGTTCATCATGCTCTTTATTTTCATGTTCCTGGGTATGCCGGTTGCGGTTGCCCTGGGGCTTTCATCACTGCTCACCATCCTGGTGCTGGGCAATGACTCCCTGCCTTCGCTCACCCTGAAAATGTTCGATGTCTCCGAACACTTTACCCTGATGGCCATCCCCTTCTTTGTACTGGCCGGGGCCTTCATGACCACAGGCGGTGTGGCCAAACGCATGATCCGTTTCGCCATTGCCTCGGTCGGCCACCTGCATGGCGGCCTGGCCATTGCATCCGTACTGGCCTGTTGTCTTTTTGCAGCCGTTTCGGGTTCCTCTCCCGCTACGGTCGTTGCTGTTGGCTCCATCGTGATTGCCGGTATGGTCAAGGCTGGTTACCCGCAGCCCCTTGCAGCAGGCATTGTCTGTAATGCAGGCACTCTGGGTATTCTCATCCCCCCTTCGATTGTGCTGGTTGTTTACGGCGCTGCCACTGAAACTTCGGTCGGCAAACTGTTCATGGCAGGCGTTGTGCCGGGTGCATTGCTAGGTTTGGCCCTGATGGTCGCTATCTATGTTGTGGCCCGTGTCAAGAAGCTGCCCCGTCAACCTCGAGCCAGCCTGCGTGAGGTGCTTGAAGCCGGCCGCGACTCCTTCTGGGGCCTCATGCTCATTGTCATTATTCTGGGTGGGATCTACGGCGGGGTGTTCACACCCACAGAAGCGGCCGCAGTATCTGCCGTCTATGCGTTCATCGTGGCGGTTTTCGTGTACCGTGACATCGGCATGCGTCAGGTTCCTGAGGTGGTGGTTGACGCCGCAAAAGTCACCATCATGCTGATGTTCATCATTGTGAACGCCCTGTTGTTTGCCCACGTGCTGACCACAGAACGCATTCCCCAGGCCATTGCCGAACAGATCATTGCCTGGGACATGGAAGCCTGGCAATTCCTGATCGTGGTGAACATTCTGCTGCTGATCGCAGGCATGTTCATGGAGCCCACCGGCATCATCCTGATTCTGGCACCCATACTGTTCCCCATCGCCATGCAGTTGGGAATTGATCCGGTTCACCTGGGGATCATCATTGTGGTGAACCTTGAAATCGGTATGGTCACACCACCTATAGGTCTGAATCTTTTTGTAACATCAGGCATTACCGGAATGTCGATCGGCCAGGTTACACGAGCAGCGACACCGTGGCTCATGGTACTCATTTCTTTCCTTGTTATTATTACTTACGTTCCGGCCATCTCACTGTGGCTGCCCAACATGGGCTTCTTCTGACACCCAACCCGTCCAGGGCTATTCGCACCTACATCGCGAATAGCCCGTTTTACTGTAAAGGCCGTGCATAAAGCGCGGCCTTTTTTGCATCCAGAGACGCCCTGCAACCATCCCCCCCCAACTCAGTGTGATTGCTCCTGGCCTGGAACAGCCTGTGCTGATAACCCTGCGTACCCGTCCGAGTGCGCACATTCAGACTGGTATTTTTCGTTCCCAAGCCACATAGGGTTAAAATGGAAAGTTAGCCTGATCTTTATAAAACGGCAGGTCACCTGTTGAACCCCTGACAATCGGTCGCTCACGGGTAATCGCACACAGCAACGGGCCTGCCTGCCACTACAAAGGAAAACCCGCATGGAAGCCGAACGCCAGAACCTGATCTCCTCCCGCCTCGACGACTACGCCGAACGTGAAGCCATTCTCCGGAGGTATCTTTGACTACGATGCAAAAGCTGAACGCCTGCATGTAGTCAATGCTGAACTTGAAAGCCCGGACGTCTGGAACGATCCCAAACACGCCCAGGATCTGGGGCGCGAAAAGAAAAGCCTGGAAACCATCGTCCAGACGCTCGACACCATCCTGAACGGCATCAATGATGCCCGCGAACTGTTCGAACTGGCTTCAGCCGACGACGACACCGCCACACTGGAAGCCATTGAAGCCGATGCCGATGAACTGCGCCAGAA
>JAAYGT010000096.1 GCA_012727555.1 Alcaligenaceae bacterium
AGGGTGGAAGGTGACTGGTGCCGGGACTGAATGAGCCTGAAGGCGACAGGTCGCCAGCGGCCTGTTTAGCGTGCGCTCTCTAAGGAAGCAATCCGGGGTCCGAGTCAGTCCGGCGAGTCACGTTAGTAACTCGGGGTTCAAACCTCCAAAAGTTTTTTCGACCTCTGCCGGCCACCTTCCACCCCTAAGTTTCTTTCATCATCTGGGGTGGCGGCAAGCCCACCATGATCGTTAGTCGAATGCTCATCTTGCGATTGGTGTAGTGTAGCTATACAATACACAGATGATTAAAGGCTTCCGACACAAAGGCATCCAGTCCTTCTACGAGACTGGATCGAAGGCAGGCATTCAGGCCAACCATGCGGATCGTCTGGAGGTGATGCTTGGTGTCCTGAATGTCGCTTGCTCCCCTGAAGACATGAACGCGCCTGGCTGGAAGCTGCACAAGCTCTCCGGGAAGAACCCGAAAGGACAGCTAATTCAAGATCATTGGGCCGTATCAGTTAGTGGAAATTGGCGCCTCACCTTTTATTTTGAAGGCGAACATGCCATCTTGGTCGATTATCAGGACTATCACTAGGAGAACACATATGCGTATGTACAACCCACCTCATCCCGGCAGGGCGCTGCGTGAATTTCTCGGCGACCTGACAGTCACAGAAGCCGCTGCTCGACTTGGCGTTACCCGTACCGCGCTATCACGCATCCTAAACGGTTCTGCCGGTATTTCAGCAGACATGGCCTTGCGGCTTCGTGATGCGCTAGGTACCAGCGCAGAAATGTGGATCAACATGCAAGCCCAATACGATCTTTGGCAGGCTGAGAAAAAACCTCGCCCGACCATCATATCGTTTCGTGAGCCAGCACACGCTTAAAACCGCCCAGTGTCAGCTGTAGTGGTCAAGTTTTTTTGGTCTTGCTGAGGTTGTGACCGTTTCGGCGGATCTTGGCTCTGTACTGCCCGTCGCCGCGTTTTTCTATTGATGCCATATCTAGGTCCTCGGAAAATTGAGATACCTAGGTATAGGAACGAGTGTCCCAAATTTGGCCCAAAAAATAAAAAATATTTGTAACCAAAAATGAGAAATGCCTGTAAATCATTGATTTACAGGCATTAAATTTGGTGCCGGCTAACGGAATCGAACTGTTGACCTTCGCATTACAAGTGCGCTGCTCTACCAACTGAGCTAAGCCGGCCCTGAAAGAACATAACTATACACCAAAAAAATAAAAAAAGCACGTGGTGGTGCTAGCATGAACACTTATTTTGCGTGAATATTGGTGTTTTACGGCAACAAAAACGCTTTGTTCACGCATGGTTCATCACGTCCGCTCCGAAAAATCACCATTTCTGTCTCGAAAAAAGGAAAGTATCATGACCGTCCCGATCAATCGTTTCAAACGTGCACTGGCTGCCGGGCAACATCAATTGGGCCTGTGGGTTTCCATGTGTAGTCCGTACGCGGCCGAAGTTGTTGCCGGTTCCGGTTTCGACTGGCTGTTGTTCGACACGGAACATGCCCCCAATGATCTGCAAACCGTGCTGGGGCAATTGCAGGCGTCTGCACCGTACCCGGTGTCGGGCATTGTGCGTCCTACCTGGAATGATCCGCTGCAGATCAAGCGCTACCTGGATATTGGTGTGCAAACGTTGCTGATTCCCTATGTGCAGAATGCCGAAGAAGCCGCCAAGGCGGTTGCGGCCATGCGGTATCCGCCCAAGGGAACCCGCGGCGTGGGCGGTACGCAGCGTGCCAGCGCGTTTGGTCGCAATCCTGACTACATGAAGCAGTGTGAAGACGAACTGTGCCTTCTGGTGCAGGTGGAAACTGTCGAGGCTTTGAATAATCTGGATGCCATTCTGGCGGTTGACGGCGTGGATGGTGTGTTTATTGGCCCGGCCGATTTGTCCGCCAGCATGGGGTATCCGGGCAACATGAAGCATCCGCAGGTGCAGGCTACCATCGAAGATACCCTGCGCCGCATCAAGGCATCGGGTAAGGCGCCAGGCATTCTCAGTTTCGATGAAACCTTGTGCCGCCGCTATATGGAACTGGGTACGCTGTTTACCGCCGTGGGCATGGATCTGGCGATTCTTGCGTCAGAAACCACCCGGCTGGCCGCACGCTACAAGGCAAGCACCTGATCGGTCGCGCGGCAGGGTTGTGGCCTTACTTGACCACTTTCAGTTTGGGCGGGCGGTTGCCGCCGTCATCGGGTGGCGTGGGCGTGTCGGTGTGGGTGGCGGTGTTGTCGGCCACAACACGCGGGCCCCAGCCGATGTCATCGGTGGGTTCAGCGGTGTCCGGCGCCTGCGATGCGTTTTCTGCGGCACTGTCGAGCAGGTCGGTGTCGGCATACGGCTGGGACGCTTCCGTTTCAAAGCCCATGCCGGCACCGGTTTCACGGGCATAAATGGCGGCGACCGCTGCCACAGGCACCACGATGTTTTCCGTGACACCGCCGAAGCGAGTCTGGAATTCAATGTATTCGTTACCCATGCGCAAGCGGTTTGTAGCCAGCGTACCGACGTTCAGCGTGATCTGGCCATCGTGAATGTGCGATAGCGGGACAACGGTGTTTTCATCGACCGTGACCACAATATGAGGGGTATAACCGTTATCGGTACACCATTCGTGCAGGGCGCGAAGCAAATAAGGCTTGGTGGAAGATTCTTGCATGGGTAACGAGGTTCCTTAGCGGCGCATGACCTTTTCTGACGGGGTCAGTGCTTCAATGAAGGCCGGGCGTGAAAAAATGCGTTCGGCATACTTTTGCAGCGGTGCTGCGCTTTTCGGAAGTTCGATACCGTAGTGGTCGAGGCGCCAGAGCAGGGGGGCCATGGCCACATCGAGCATGGAGAATTCTTCGCCCAGCATGAACTTGTTCTTCAACAGCATGGGGGCAAGTTGTGCCAGGCGATCACGAATGTTGGCGCGGGCATGTTCCTGAGCTGCGGTATCGGTGTTGCTGCGGTCTTCGAGTACCGAAACGTGAACGAACAGTTCTTTCTCGAAGTTGTACAGGAACAGGCGTGTACGAGCACGCATGACAGGGTCGGCCGGCATCAGTTGGGGATGCGGGAAGCGCTCATCAATGTATTCATTGATGATGTTTGATTCGTACAGGATCAGGTCACGTTCAACCAGGATGGGCACCTGGCCATACGGGTTCATGACGGAGATGTCTTCCGGCTTGTTGTACAGATCGATGTCACGGATTTCGAAGTCCATGCCTTTTTCAAAAAGCACAAAGCGGCTGCGTTGAGAAAACGGACACGTTGTTCCGGAATAGAGCACCATCATGTCGTGGATTCCAATCGAATGAAGAAGAACAGAGGCACTAGAATGGGTGCCTGCAAAAGGGAAACAGGCGTACGCTTGTTACGCCTGTTTCCCGGTTTTTTGCCTGGGGCGGTGCCGACCGTGAAACGGCACGACACGACCCGGAGCGTGATCAGTGATCAGCGGACGTCTTTCCAGTAGGCTGCGTTCAGGCGCCAGGCGACGACAAAGAACAAACCAAGGAACAATAATACCCAGACGCCCAGTTTCCTGCGCTCGAACTGGTTGGGTTCAGCCATCCAGCCCAGGAAGTTGGCGATATCGGCCACCTGACTGTCGAATGCGGCAGTGCGTTCGGTGTTGGCAGGATTGAACACCGCAGTTTCAGTGGCAGGCCCTTTGTGGTCGCTCACGATATCACTTTTGACGGTGTAAAAACCGGCGCTGTCGTAATGAGTGACCGTGCGTGTCCATTGCTGGCTGCCCTGATTGTTCAGGGAATCAGTAACGGTGGTGAGCTCCATGTCGCGGGGGCCCTGCAATTGCCACAACACGTTAGGCATGCCAACGCTGGGGAAAACCAGGTTGTTCCAGCCGGTTGGCCTGCTTGCGTCGCGGTAATACGTACGCAGGAAGGTATAGACGTAGTCAACACCGGAGGGGCCAAGGTTGATGGACTTTGCGCGGGCAATGACGGAGAGGTCAGGCGGGGCAGCACCAAACCATTTCTTGGCATCGGCGGGTTTCATGGCGATGGTCATGAGGTCGCCGACTTTTTCGCCGGTGAACAGCAGATTGCGTTTGATCTGTTCTTCGGTGAGGCCAATGGCTGTGAGTTTGTTGTAGCGCATGGAATTGGCGCTGTGACAACCCATGCAATAGTTCACGAACAGTTTGGCACCGTTCTGCAGGGACGCCATGTCGTTGATGCGATTAGGCGCCTTATCGAGAGGATAGCCACCCCCTGCGGCCACTGCAACCGTACAGGTCAGGGAAAGCATGAGGGTACCAAGCAACTTTTTGATCATGATTATTCCGTAACGTGGTGGCCTTAGTGAGCGTGGAAAACAACGCGATCGGGAACCGGTTTGAAGGTACCCAGACGGCTCCAGACCGGCATGAGCAGGAAGAACGCCAGGTAAATGACCGTTCCAACCTGGCTCATGAGGTTGAACAGATCGCTTGGTGGCTGTGTGCCCAGATAACCCAGCATCAGGAAGTTCACCATGAAAATGGCGTAAAGGATTTTGTGCCAGCCCGGACGGTAGCGAATGGACTTGACCGGTGAGTAGTCGAGCCAGGGCAGGAAGAACAGGATGACAACGGCGCCGCCCATGGCGACCACGCCCCAGAACTTGGCATCAACGATGCGGAACAGGATGGCCACGACAATGAGGATGGCAGGCACGGCAAGGCGCCAGACACCTTTCAGATTGCCTTTGGCAAACAGCACCACGGCAGCCACAACGGACGAGCCTGCAAGGATCCAGGTGAAGTCGGCGGTAGTTGCACGCAACATGGAATAGAACGGTGTGAAGTACCAGACCGGTGCGATGTGCGGCGGTGTTTTCAGGGGGTCGGCCGGAATGAAGTTGTTGTATTCCAGGAAGTAACCGCCCATTTCAGGCGCAAAGAACAGAATGGCGGCGAACACGATGAGGAAGCCTGCCACACCCATGATGTCGTGCACCGAGTAATAAGGGTGAAAAGGAATGCCATCGAGGGGGCGGCCGTATTTGTCTTTCGGACCTTTCTTGATTTCAACGCCATCGGGGTTGTTGGAGCCGACTTCGTGCAGGGCAATGACGTGCGCAACCACCAGACCAATAAGCACCAGCGGAATGGCAATGACGTGGAGCGCGAAGAAGCGGTTCAGTGTGGCATCGGAAACAACGTAGTCGCCGCGGATCCAGATGGCCAGTTCGGGCCCGATGAACGGAATGGCCGAGAACAGGTTCACGATGACCTGGGCGCCCCAGTAGGACATTTGGCCCCAGGGCAGCAGGTAGCCCAGGAACGCTTCAGCCATGAGGCACAGGAAAATGGCGACACCGAAGATCCAGACCAGTTCACGAGGCTTGCGATAGGAGCCGTACAGCAGGCCGCGCAGCATGTGCATGTAGACAACCACGAAGAACATGGAGGCACCCGTGGAGTGCATGTAGCGGATCAGCCAGCCCCAGGGAACTTCGCGCATGATGTACTCGACCGAGTCAAAGGCCAGCTTTGCATCGGGTTTGTAGTTCATGACCAAGAAGATGCCGGTGACGATCTGAATGACCAGCACCAGCAGCGCCAGGGATCCGAAAAAGTACCAGAAGTTGAAGTTCTTCGGGGCATAGTATTCAGACATATGCTCCTTGAACAGGGTAGTCAGCGGAAAGCGCTGATCTATCCAGCCTAAGAGGCCTGTCGTTTCGACGGTTTTCTCGCCAGCCATGAAACGGCTCCTTTGATTCTAGTGAGGCGTATTTACGAATTTGTGTGTGGGCTGGCCGTGACGAGGTGCGCCTGACACGGCCAACGAGGCCTTAGCCCTTGTTGTTTTCATCGATGCCCACAACGACACGTGTGCCGTCGGGAGAATAGCTGTACGGCGGGACTTCGAGGTTGTCGGGTGCGGGTTTGTTGGCAAACACGCGACCGGCGAGATCGAAGGTGGAACCATGGCAGGGACAGAAGAAACCGCCTTCCCAGCTGGCTGGCAGACCGGGTGCCGGGCCAGGGCTGAGTACGGGGTTGGGCGAGCAACCCAGGTGTGTGCAGATGCCGACACACACCAGCAGTTCAGGTTTGCGCGAACGGTATTCGTTCTTGGCGTATTCGGGGGTGTAGCCGGGGCGGTCGGAGTTGGGATCGGCCAGATCGGCGGTGTTCTTTTTGAGGTCGGCCAGCTGGCCTTCGGTGCGGTGCAGCAGCCAGACCGGCTTGCCGCGCCATTCAACGGTAACCATTTGCCCGGGGGGGATGGCGGAAACATCGACTTCAACAGGGGCTCCGGCAGCACGTGCTTTGTCGGAGGGGGCGAAGGAACCCACGAAGGGTACGGCCGTGGCTACACCGGCAACGCCACCAACGGCACAGGCCGCGGCAACCCAGTTGCGGCGCGAAGGATCGGGTGGCAGGTTAGGGTCAACCGCACCGGAATCATCGGGCAGGGTCGTGATCTGACTCATTCTTGTATCCTTGTTGATGCCCTGGGCCGGGCATACCGTTCACTGAATTTGGCTGTGAAATAACATTATCAACCGCGTATTATAGCGTCAGCCCGCTGTTTGGGTGAAACGACTAAGGAAGAGGATATGAACAAGGCCACTGGTTTCCTGCAGGAATTTCAGAAGTTTGCCGTCAAGGGGAATATGATTGATCTGGCCGTGGGCGTGATCATCGGTGCCGCCTTCGGCAAGATTATCGACTCGGTGGTGAAAGACGTGATCATGCCGATTGTCTCTTTCATTCTGGGTGGCGAGGTCGATTTCACCAATCAATTCTGGGTTTTACGATTGCCCGAGGGGTATTCCGGCCCCGAAACCCACGAAGCACTGACCAAAGCCGGTGCCGTGGTGTTGGGTTGGGGTAATTTCCTGACCATTCTGATCAACTTTATTTTGCTGGCTTTTGTGGTGTTTGTCATGGTCAAGGCCGTAAACAGTGCACGCGAGCGCGTGACCCGCAAAGAGGCGGAAGATGCACCGCCACCTGCACCTGCCGTCACGCCGGAAGACGTTCAGTTGTTGCGTGAAATCCGCGATTTACTCAAAAAATGATATCGGGGCAGGTGGTTCCCCGGGCCGTGTGAACCAGGCGTACGCTGCGGTGTGCCTGTACACACCCCGCAGCGCTGTACAAGCAAGCCTGGCGGTGCGCGGTGTTGTGTCAGGCGGGGTTGTCCAGATCAATGAAACTCACGTTCACCCCCAGTTGGGCCTGTAATGCGTCGCCCAAGGCCTTGATGCCGTAGCGTTCTGTTGCATGGTGGCCGGCGGCAATGAAGGCCACGCCGGTTTCGCAGGCCAGGTGGTAGCAAGGCTCTGAAATCTCGCCGGTAATGAATACGTGCACACCGGCATCGATGGCGGTCTGGAAGTAGCCTTGTGCGCCACCGGTGCACCAACCGGCCCGTTCGATGCGTTGATCGGGGTTGCCGATCACGACCGGGGTGCGTTGCAGCACGCTTTCGATGCGTTCGGTCAGTGCACCCAGTGTCACGGGTTCTGTCACGGCGCCTGCCCAGACCAGCCCTTGTTCACCGTAGCCGCGCGGGTTCCCGTCCGGGGTGCGGTCCGGTTCGAAACCGAATCGCAGGCCGAGTTGTGCGTTGTTGCCCAGTTCGGGGTGGGCATCAAGGGGTAGGTGGTAGCCGATCACGTTCAGGTTGTTGGCCAGTGCCAGTGCCAGGCGTGCTCGTTTCGGGCCGACGATCCGGGGATCCTCGTTTTTCCAGAACCAGCCGTGGTGTACCAGCACCGTATCGGCCTGCTGTTCGATGGCCGCTTCAAGCAATGCCCTGGAAGCCGTGACGCCGGTGACGACATGCCGGACGGTCTCGCTGCCCTGCACCTGAAGGCCGTTCGGGCAATAATCACGAAAACGCTCGGGTGTCAGTGTGGTGTTGAGCCAGTCGATCAGCTCCCGGGTGCTCAGTGTGTTCATGCGTGTTTGTTCCTTGTTACTCAGAAATCGGATAGTGCAATGCGTCGATTGTGGTTGATTTTTGCCCAGACCGTGACGGTGTGTCTGGGGTTGCTGTTCATCGTTGTTACGTTGAAACCGGAGTGGGTCAGGGCGCCCTGGCCGTCAGGGCAGCGTCTGCCACCCGCCCAGCCGACGTTACCGCCTGGCCCGTCGCAGCCCCTGCAGGGGCTGCAAGCGCAAAGCCCGTTTGACGGGGCCAGGTTGCCTGGTGCGCCCGTTTCGTATGCGAATGCTGTGGCGCGCGCCGCACCTTCAGTGGTGAACATTTTTACACGCAAACACATTGATGTGCCTCTGCTGCCGATTCCATCGGACCCGCATCTGCAGCAGTTCCTGCAACAGTTCCCCGGTTTCACCCAACGTAAAGAGTCCACCAACCTGGGTTCGGGCGTGATCGTGCGTGACGATGGTCATATTCTGACCAACCACCACGTGATTGTGGCGGCCGATGCGATTGAAGTCAGTCTGGCGGACGGGCGGCATGCACAGGCCAGGCTGGTGGGGGTCGATCCGGAAAGTGATCTGGCTGTCCTGAAAATCGATCTGCCTGATCTTCGGCAGATCACTTTCAACGACAACCACCGTGTTCGTGTCGGTGATGTGGTGCTGGCCATTGGCAACCCGTTCGGGGTTGGCCAAACCACCACCATGGGCATTGTGTCGGCCATGGGGCGCTCCCGCCTGGGTATTAACCTGTACGAGAACTATATTCAGACGGATGCCGCCATCAATCCGGGTAATTCCGGCGGTGCTCTGGTTGATACCGAGGGTCAGTTGGTGGGTATCAATACGGCCATTTATTCGGAAAGCGGCGGGTCGCAGGGTATTGGTTTTGCGATTCCGGGCCCGATCGCGCAAACCATTCTTGAGCAGATTGTGAAGACCGGGCGAGTGATACGCGGCTGGCTGGGTGTTGAACCCCAGGATATCACGCCCGAACTCGCCCGTGCATTCCGTCTTGAACAGATCCGCGGGGTGATTATTGCCGGTGTGATCGCGGGTGGGCCGGCCGCCCGGGCCGGTTTGCAGGTGGGTGATATCGTGGTGTCGTTGAACGAGGCGCCGGTGCGCGATGCGATCGGATTTTTGAACCAGATCGCACCATTGGTGCCGGGCGACAAAGCACGGCTGCGCATTCTGCGCAAAGGCCGTGAGCAAACGCTGGAGGTGACCGCAGGCATGCGACCAGCCAGCACCCGGTAGAGCGGCGTGTGGTCGTGCCGGATTCCGGTGCGTGGAAATGGCCGGGATCAGCCCAGGTCGTCTTCGTCGAAGCGGATTTCCTGTTTCTTGATGTATTTGCCAATGATCAGGCCCAATTCATACAGCAGGCACAAGGGTACGGCCAGCATGAACTGACTGACGACATCGGGTGGCGTGACAATGGCGGCAATGATGAAGGCGCCCACAATGACATAACCACGGGCTTCGCGCAGTTTTTCCACCGAGGCAATGCCTGTTTTGATCAACAGCACGACTGCGATGGGCACTTCGAAGGTGATGCCGAACGCAATGAACATGGTCATGACGAAGCCCACGTAGGCTTCGATGTCGGGTGCTGGTGTGATCGATTCCGGCGCAAAGCCGGCAATGAAGTGGAACACCGTGCGAAATACCACGAAATAACAGAAGGCCATGCCCAACAGGAACAACAGGGTGCTCGATGCAATGAGCGGCAGAGCCAGGCGTTGTTCATGGCGATACAGCCCGGGGGCCACGAAAGCCCAGGCCTGGTACAACACAACCGGCAGGCTCAGTATGAAGGCCGCCAACAACGTGACCTTGACCGGTACCATGAAAGGTGTGATGACGCCGGTGGCGATCATGCGCGTGCCTTCAGGCAGGGATGCCATCATGGGTTGCGCCAGAACATCGTAGATCGCTGAAGGGCCCGGATAAATGAACAGTACGGTGAAAATACCCAGTACGGCAACAACCGCCTTGATCAAGCGGTTGCGCAGCTCGACCAGGTGCGACACAAACGTTTCCTGGTTTTCTTCGTGGGCTTCCTGTGTCACGTTGACGTTCCTGCGTTAGGGGTAAGGGTTGGAAAGTGCGGTAATTGCACGCATTGCGGCTGCTCGGGGCGTGTTCATTGTGCCGTGCTGCCGGGCCGTGTGTCGGATGCCTGGGGCGAGCTGGCGGGTGCAGGCGCAGAGCCGTTTACGGGTGGTGACGCTGTTGAGGGCATCGTTCTCGTGGGTTCCGGGTTCTGTGCCGCGCGTGCGGCCGCCTCGGGGTGTGTGAGGAGGTCGGGGGGGGGCGGTGCTGCAGAGCCCAGTTCAGTGCGGGCAGAGTCGATGAGGGATTCAACAGAGCCAGCGGCTGTACCCAGGGTGTCGCGTGCTTCTTCCAGCGGTTTGCGTACGGTGTCCGAGGCTTCCTGGATCGAGGCCCGCATGGAGTGTGCGGCATCCTGCATCTGACCCTTCAGGTTGTTGATTTCCGAGAGGTCCATTTCGCGCTGGATGTCGGTTTTGACGGTGCTGACATAGCGTTGGGCACGCCCTACCAGGTGGCCAATGGTGCGGGCCACTTTGGGCAGGCGCTCGGGGCCGATGACGATCAGTGCAACAATACCGATCATCATGAGTTCGCTGAAACTGAGGTCAAACATAGGTTGTCGGGCTTCGCAATGAGGGTGGGCGCAAGGCGGTCAGGCACCACGCAGGCCGTGGCCGGTAGTCGGGGTGGCGGCAGGCCATTGCCTGGTGTTGCAGTGGACCGGGCGCAGCCGCACAGTGCAGCACGAGACCGGTGGCTTATTCGGACTTTTGTTTGGCCTGGACGTCGATGGTGTCGTCCTGGACGCGCTGTTGACCCACCGCTTCCGGTTTCTTTTCTTCGTTGGCGTCGTTCATGCCTTTTTTGAAGCCCTTGACGGCGCTGCCGAGGTCTTCACCAACGTTGCGCAATTTCTTGGTGCCGAACACCAGGGCGATGATGACCAGAACGATCAGCCAGTGCCAGATACTAAAACTACCCATGATTCACCTCGTGTTCAGGCGGCAGGTGCCGCACGTTTTTGCCAGGGGCGGGGGCCCCCGAGAATGTGGCAGTGCAAATGGCCGATTTCCTGACCACCTTCTGCACCGCTGTTGATGACCAGACGGAAACCGCCGTCGGGCCCCGGGTTGCACCCGTTTTCGGCAGCCAGCTTCGGCGCCAACGCCATCATTCTACCCAACCAGCCGGCATCCTCGGGGGTGATGTCTTGCAGGGATGTTACATGGTGTTTGGGCACGAGCAGCAGATGAACGGGAGCCGCCGGGTTGATGTCGTGAAAAGCCACGAACTCGGCGTCTTCGTAGACCTTTTTTGCAGGGATATCGCCTGCAACGATTTTACAGAACAGACAGTTTTCGCTCATGACAGTGTGGTCCGTGATCGTTGAGTGTTCAGGAGGCTGGCCGGCTGGCTTTTTCAGTCAGCCCCGAGGTGCCTTCGCGGCGGGCCAGTTCGGCCAGCACCTGTTCAGGGCGCAGGCCGTAGTGGGCCAGTGCAACCAGGGTGTGAAACCAGAGGTCGGCGGTTTCTGCCACGATACGGTCGGGGGCGTTGTCTTTGGCCGCCATGACCAGTTCGGTGGCTTCTTCACCAATTTTTTTCAGGAAGGCGTCGGGGCCGCGCGCCAGCAGTTTGGCTGTATAGGAACTGCCGGGATCGCCGCCTTTCGAAGGCAGGCGGGATTCAAGCGTGTCGGCCAGACGGGCCAGCAGCGTTTGCGTGTCGAGTGTCATTTGTAGATGCTTTCCGGGTCTTTCAGGACGGGATCAACGGCAACCCAGGCGGGTTCGGCGCCCGATGTTTCGAGGCGCTGAAAAAAACAGCTCTGGCGCCCGGTGTGGCAGGCGATTCCGCCTTGTTGTTCAACCTTGAGCAGTAGTACATCGTTGTCGCAGTCGAGGCGGATTTCCTTGACAAGCTGGACATGACCTGATTCTTCGCCCTTGCGCCACAGGCGATTGCGTGAGCGGGACCAATAGACGGCCCGGCTGGTGGCCGCCGTTTCAGCCAGGGATTCGGCATTCATCCAGGCCACCATGAGCACAACGCCGGTGACGGCATCTTGTGCGATGGCCGGCAGCAGGCCGTTCGCATCGAAGCGAACATCGGCCAGCCACGCGGGCAGCGTGCCGTTGCCGCCAGTACCCGGTGCGCCGGCTGCCGTTGTCGGTGCAGAACCGGTCGGTGTGTGGCTGTTGCAGCAGGCGTTCATTGACGCACCTTGATGCCTTGTTCAGCCATGTAGGCCTTGGCCTGCTGGATGGTGTATTCCCCGTAATGGAAAATGCTGGCGGCCAGAACTGCGCTGGCTCGGCCCGTGGTGACCCCTTCGGCCAGGTGCTGCAGGTTGCCTACGCCCCCCGAGGCAATGACCGGAACAGGGACAGCGTCGGAAACAGCGCGCGTCAGTTCGAGATCGAAGCCGGATTTCGTGCCGTCGCGATCCATGCTGGTGAGCAACAGTTCGCCTGCACCGTAGTCGGCCATTTTGCGGGCCCACTGAAGCGCATCGATGCCTGTGGCTTTGCGCCCCCCATGGGTGTAGATTTCCCAGCGCGATGGTTCGCCGGGTGCGGACACCCGGCGTGCATCGATGGCCACCACGATGCACTGGGAGCCGTGATAAAGCGCCGCATCGCGTACCAGTTCAGGGTTGGCCACGGCGGCGCTGTTGATCGAGACTTTATCAGCGCCGGCATTGAGCAGGCGCTGGATGTCGGCGACCTGACGCACACCACCGCCCACCGTGAGGGGAATGAACACCTGGCTCGCCACGGCTTCAATGATGGGCAGGATCAGGTCGCGGTCGTCGCTGGTGGCCGTGATGTCGAGGAAGGTGAGCTCGTCGGCACCTTGCTGGTTATAGCGCTGGGCAATTTCAACGGGATCGCCTGCATCGACGAGGTCGACGAAGTTGATGCCTTTGACTACCCGGCCGGCAGTGACATCAAGGCAGGGAATGATGCGACGGGTCAGTTCGGTATCGTTCAGTGCTGCTTGGGGGGTTGTCATGCGGTGAGCTCGTCGGCCAGGTTTTGTGCCGTGGCGAAATCGATGGTGCCTTCGTAGATGCTGCGTCCGAGAATGGCACCTTCAACGCCTTCATCGGCGACTTCGCACAGGGCCTTGATGTCGGAGAGGTCGGTGACGCCGCCGGAGGCAATGACCGGGATGCTGACATGGCGCGCCAGATTGACGGTGGCTTCGATGTTCACGCCGGAGAGCATGCCATCGCGGCCGATATCGGTGTAGATGATGGATTCGCAGCCGTAGTCTTCAAATTTACGGGCGATGTCGAGGACATCGTGGCGCGTGAGTTTGCTCCAGCCATCGGTGGCCACTTTGCCATCGCGTGCATCGAGGCCCACGATGATGCTGCCGGGAAAGGCACTGCAGGCATCGCGCAGGAAACCGGGGTCTTTGATGGCGGCGGTTCCGATGATGACGTAGGAAATGCCGGCATCGAGATAGCGTTCGATGGTGTCGAGATCGCGGATGCCACCGCCGATCTGGACGGGGATGTCGTCGGCAACGGCCTTGATGATGGATTTGACCGCAGCTTCGTTCTTGGGCTTGCCGGCAACGGCACCGTTCAGATCGACAAGGTGCAGGCGGCGTGCGCCTTGGTCGAGCCACTGGGCGGCCATGGCGGCTGGATCGTTGGAGAAAACAGTGGCGTCGTCCAGGTCGCCCTGGCGAAGGCGCACACAACGCCCGTCTTGGAGGTCGATGGCGGGGATGAGTAACATGATGATTAAGTGGTTAAGGATTCCAGTCAACGAAATTCCGGTACAGGCGCAGACCGTGATCGGCGCTTTTCTCGGGATGGAACTGTACGGCGAAAATGTTAGCCTCTGCGACTGCACAGGTAAAGCGTGTTCCGTAATGGCTTACCCCTACGGTGACGCTTTCGTTACGGGGTACTACGTAGTAACTGTGTACAAAATAGAAGTAGCTGCGGTCGGGAATGCCTTCCCAGAGCGCATGGGGCTTGACCTGCTCGACCTGGTTCCAGCCCATGTGGGGAACTTTCAGCAATTCCTGGTCGTGAAAGCCTTGGTCGGGGCGGGCGTATTGCGGGCCGCTGAAGCGCTGTACAACGCCGGGCAGCAGGGCCAGGCACGGTGTGTCGCCTTCTTCGCTGCGTTCGAACAGCATCTGTTCACCCACACAGACGCCCAGCAAGGGTTTGGTGCGCGCGGCGCGTTCAACGGCTTCACGCAGCCCGGACTCATTCAGTGTGCGCATGCAGTCGCGCATGGCACCCTGGCCGGGGAAAACGACCCGGGATGCTTGATCAATGGAGGCCGCATCGTTGCAGATTTTGATCGTGGCATCGGGGGCGGCAGCATGCAGGGCGCGGGCAACCGAGTGAAAGTTGCCCATGCCGTAGTCGACAATAGCGATAGTGTTCACGGGAAATGGCCGTAGTAATGGGATCTGCCCGGGTGGTGATTCCGGGATGGCAGTTTTACAGGACGCCTTTGGTGGAAGGCACCACGCCGGCGCTGCGAGGGTCGAGTTCGGTGGCCATGCGCAGCGCGCGCCCAAAGGCTTTGAACACGGTTTCGCATTGGTGGTGCGAGTTTTCGCCTTTCAGGTTGTCGATGTGCACCGTGGCCAGTGCGTGGTTCACGAAACCCTGAAAAAATTCACGGGCCAGATCGACATCGAATTTGCCGATGTGCGACCGTGTGAACGGCACGTTGTAGAACAAGCCGGGACGACCGGAGAAGTCGATGACGACGCGCGACAGGGCTTCGTCGAGGGGCACATAGGCATGGCCGTAGCGTCGCATGCCTGCTTTGTTGCCCACGGCGGCGGCAAATGCCTGACCCAAGGTGATGCCGACGTCTTCGACCGTGTGGTGGTCATCGATGTGCACGTCGCCATCGCAGTGAATGTCGAGGTCGATCAGGCCGTGGCGGGCGATCTGGTCGAGCATGTGATCAAGGAAGGGGACGCCTGTATTCAGGGTTTGCTTGCCCGTGCCATCGAGGTTGATGGACACGCGCACGCGGGTTTCATTGGTGTTACGGGTGATATCGGCGGTACGCATGATGATGGACTTCAACGGGTATTCAGACGGTATTCGGCACTGGCCGCGTGGGCCTGCAGGCCCTCGCCGTGTGCCAGCGTGGAGGCGATGCGCCCCAGCGTTTGTGCGCCTTGTTCGGATACATGGATGATGCTGGAGCGTTTCTGGAAATCGTAGACACCCAGCGGCGACGAAAAGCGCGCTGTGCGCGCGGTGGGCAGTACGTGGTTGGGGCCGGCGCAGTAGTCACCCAGCGATTCGGAACTGTAGTGGCCCAGGAAAATGGCCCCGGCATGGCGGATTTTTTCAGCCCAGACTTCAGGCGTGCGGGTGGAGATTTCCAGGTGTTCGGGTGCGATCTGGTTGGCGATTTCGCAGGCCTGGTCAAGGCTTTCAACGTGGATGAGTGCCCCCCGGTTGGCCAGGCTGGTGCGCAGGATGGCTTCACGCGGCATGGTGGGCAACAAGCGGTCGATGGCTTCCTGGACCTGGTCGAGGTAGGCGGTATCGGGGCACAGCAAAATGGACTGGGCCAGTTCGTCGTGTTCGGCCTGCGAGAAGAGATCCATGGCGATCCAGTCGGGCGGCGTGGAGCCATCGCAGATGATCAGGATTTCGCTGGGGCCGGCGATCATGTCGATGCCGACGGTACCGAATACCCGGCGCTTGGCGGCAGCCACATAGGCGTTGCCCGGGCCGACGATTTTGTCGACGGGGCGGATGGTTTCAGTGCCGTAGGCCAGCGCGGCAACCGCCTGGGCGCCGCCAATGCCCCAGATGCGATCAACGCCCCCCAGGGCGGCAGCCGCCAGCACGATGGGGTTGTGCACACCGTTGGGCGTGGGCGTAACCATGATGACTTCAGCCACGCCAGCCACCTTGGCTGGAATGGCGTTCATGAGGACGGACGACGGGTAGGCTGCTTTGCCGCCCGGTACATACAGGCCGACGCGATCGAGCGGGGTGATTTTCTGGCCCAGTACGGTGCCGTCGGGTTCGGTGTACGACCAGCTTTCGGCACGCTGGTGCTCGTGGTAGCAACGCACACGTTCGGCGGCGGCTTCCAGGGCAGCGCGTTGCTCGGCAGGCAGGCTGTTCAGGGCGGCCAGCCAGTCGGTGCGCGGGATTTCCAGTTCTGCAACCGAACCTGCACTGACCTTGTCGAAGCGACGGGTGTAGTCGAGCAGGGCGGTGTCTCCGTGGGCCTGTACCTGATGCAGGATGTCTGCTGCCGCCTGCTCGATGGCGTGGTCTTGTGAGGCATCGAAGGCGAGCAGCGTGCGCAGTTGCGTGTTGAACTGACCGGATTGCGTACTAAGGCGTTTGATTGAAGACATGATTCAGAAAACAGTAAAGTTGTCCCTACACCTTCGAGTGTATACCGTATTGCGAAAAGGGTTAATCAGTCGCGTTGTGCGGCTGCCCGGGCAAAGGCGTCGATCAGGGGTTGCAGGCGTTCACCGCGTGTTTTCAGGGCAGCCTTGTTCACGATCAGGCGCGATGAGATCTGGGTGATCTCTTCAACGGCTTCAAGATTGTTGGCCTTTAAGGTGCCCCCGGAAGAGACCAGATCGACGATGGCATCGGCCAGACCCACAAGCGGTGCCAGTTCCATGGAACCATACAGCTTGATCAGGTCGACGTGGACCCCTTTTTCGGCAAAGTGTTCACGGGCTGCCTGAACGTATTTGGTGGCTACACGCAGGCGCGAACCTTGTTGCACGGCGTCTTGGTAGTCGAAGCCTTTGGGTACGGCCACACACAGCCTGCAACGGGCAATGTTCAGGTCGATGGGCTGGTACAGGCCGCCAGGGTGGTCGGCAACGTGTTCATCGAGAACATCTTTGCCGGCAATGCCCAGATCGGCGGCTCCGTATTGCACGTAGGTGGGAACATCAGACGCGCGGACGATGATCAGACGCAGGTCGGGGCTGCTGGTAGGCAGGATCAGCTTGCGCGAGGTTTCGGGGTTTTCAGTGACATGAACGCCCGCTTCGGCCAGCAAGGGTAGTGTTTCTTCAAAAATACGCCCTTTTGAAAGCGCAAGCGTGAGGGGTTTGTTCTTGGGTTCGGTACTCATGCAGCCGCTCCGGTCAGGCGTTCAATGTGGGCACCCACCTGGCGCAGTTTGTCTTCCATGTGTTCGTAGCCGCGATCAAGGTGGTAGATCCGTTCGATGTTGGTCTGGCCTTCGGCCGCCAGACCGGCAATGACCAGGCTGGCCGAGGCACGCAGGTCAGTGGCCATGACGGTGGTGCCCGAAAGCCGGGGGATGCCGGTGACGACAGCGGTGTGCCCGTCGATGTCGATCTGGGCGCCCATGCGCACCAGTTCCTGAACGTGCATGAACCGGTTCTCGAAGATGTTTTCGGTAATGACGGCCGTGCCTTCGGCGACCGTGTTCAGCGCCATGAGCTGGGCCTGCATGTCGGTGGGGAAACCGGGGTATTCGCGGGTGCGGAAACTGGTGGCTCGCGGACGCCGGTTCATGCGTGCACGGATCCAGTCAGGGCCGGTTTCCAGATCGAGTCCGGCTTCACGCAGTTTGTCGAGAATGGCGCCCATGGTGTCGGGCGCGGCGTTACGCAGCAGGAGGTCACCGCCCGTTGCGCCGACAGCACACAGGAATGTGCCGGCTTCAATGCGGTCGGCAATGACCGTGTGTGTGGCACCGTGCAGGCGATCGACGCCGTCGATGGTGATGCGGTCGGTGCCTTGGCCCTGGATGCGCGCCCCCATGGCATTGAGCAGATTGGCCAGGTCGACCACTTCGGGTTCGCGTGCGGCGTTTTCAAGCACGGTACGGCCTTCGGCCAGCGTGGCTGCCATGAGCAGGTTTTCGGTACCGGTGACCGTGACCATGTCGGTGAGAATGTTGGCGCCTTTGAGCCGTTTGGCGCGGGCAACGACGAAACCGTGTTCGATACGGATTTCTGCCCCCATGGCCGCCAGGCCCTTGATGTGCTGGTCAACCGGGCGCTGGCCGATGGCGCAGCCGCCGGGCAGGCTGACGCGGGCTTCACCAAAGCGGGCCAGCAGGGGGCCCAGCACCAGGATGGAGGCCCGCATGGTTTTGACCAGTTCGTAGGGCGCTTCAAGGCTTGAGACATTGCCGGCGGAAAGTGCCAGGGATGTTGGCCCCTGGCGTGTGGCCTGGACACCGAGCTGGCGCAGCAGCTTGAGGGTGGTGGCGATGTCGTTCAGATCCGGGACATTGTTCAGTTGCAGCGAGTCGGCTGTTAGCAGGCTGGCGCACAAAATGGGCAGCGCTGCATTTTTGGCGCCGGAAACCGTGATTTCACCCTGCAGGGGCTGACCGCCAGCGATGCGAAGTTTATCCATTCGGGTTGGCCTTGTATTCGGCGGGGGTGAGTGTGCGCATGGACAAGGCGTGGATTTCGGCTTTCATGCGGTCGCCCAGCGCGGCATAGACACGCTGATGGCGGGCGATGAGCCGCTTGCCTTCAAATTCCGTGCTGACAATGGTGGCCTCGAAGTGGGAACCATCGCCGCTGACTTCAAGGTGTTCGCAGGGCAGATTGTCGGCGATGTACTGGCGCACTTGTTCGGGGGTAGGCAGCATGATTCAGCTCCGCAGTTTGTAGCCGCTGGCCAGCAGGCGCAGCGAAAAGAGGCTCAGGGCAATGAAGACGGCCGACACCACCGCCAGGCTGAACCAGGGCGAGACATCGGAAGCCGCAAAAAAACCGTACCGGAAGCCATCGATGGTGTAGAACACCGGGTTCCAGTGCGACACCGCCTGCCAGAATGGGGGCAGACTGTGAATGGAATAGAACACACCGGACAGAAAGGTGGCTGGCATGATCAGGAAGTTCTGGAACGCGGCCAGTTGGTCGAATTTTTCGGACCACAGCCCGGCCACCAGCCCCATGTTGGCCATGATGCCGCACGACAATACGGCAAACACCAGCATCCAGGGCAGGCTGGCAATGTGCAGGTCGGCAAAGAACAGGGCGACCAACCAGACACCCAGCCCCACACATAAGCCGCGCACGATGGCCGCCAGAATATAGGCGCCAAAAATTTCCAGGTGCGACATGGGCGGCAACAGCATGAAGACCAGGTTGCCGGTGATGCGGCTCTGGATCAGGGACGACGAGGGGTTGGCAAAGGCGTTTTGCAACATGCTCATCATCATGAGCCCGGGAATCAGGAAAGCGGTGTAGGGGACGTTTTCGTACACCGTGACCCGGTCTTCGAGGACATGCGCAAACACCAGCAGGTACAGCAGTGCCGTGATGACCGGTGCGGCGATGGTCTGGAACGCAACTTTCCAGAAACGGGTGAGTTCCTTGCGCAGCAGGGTGGGGAACCCGGAGCCGCCATCGGTGCGGGGAAAAATGCGTTGCGCGGCACTCATGCGGAGGCTCCGGTGGTTTGGTCGTTGTGCATGATGCGGATGAAGGCTTCTTCGAGGTCAGTGCCGCCAACGCGGGCCAACAGCGCCTGGGTGGTGTCGAGCGCTACGATACGGCCGGCCTTGAGCATGGCAATACGCCCGCACAGGGCTTCGGCTTCTTCCAGGTAGTGGGTGGTGAGCAGTACGGTATGGCCTTCGCGGTTCAGGCGACTGATGAAGTCCCAGAGCGTGCGGCGAAGGTCGACATCGACCCCGGCGGTGGGTTCATCGAGGATGATGACCGGTGGGCGATGCACCAGAGCCTGAGCCACCAGCACGCGCCGTTTCATGCCGCCGGACAGGGCTCGCATGTTGGCATTGGCCTTGTCGGTGAGGCCCAGGTTGTGCAGGATCTCGTCGATCCAGTCATCGTTGTTGCGCAGGCCGAAGTAGCCGCTTTGTATGCGCAAGGTTTCGCGTACGGTGAAGAACGGGTCGTAAACCAGTTCCTGGGGTACAACACCCAGCGAGCGTCGTGCCTGGCGGAAGTCGGTGACGACATCGTGGCCGCAGACGCTGGCTTTGCCTGCACTGGCCTGTGCCAGACCGGCAAGAATTGAAATGAGTGTGGTTTTACCTGCACCGTTCGGGCCCAGCAGGCCAAAGAACTCGCCATGCCCGACGGTAAGGCTGACATCGTTCAGTGCCTGGAAACCCTTGCCGGGCCCTGTGGAGGACCACAACGAGCGTAGGCCGCGCGCGCGCGGTGCGTAAACCTTGGAGATGTGTTCTAGGGAGATGGCAGAGGACATGGCAAAAGGAAAAAGCCCGGCCAGAAGGTGCCGGGCTACGTATTATAGTCGGTGCTGATCAGTGATTTTTGCTGTTCAGTGCCGTGATCAGGCCGTCGATGCCGTTCTGGGTTATTTGCTGGGCAAATTGGTTGCGGTAGTTCTGGATAAGCCAGATACCCTCGACGTTCAGGTCGTAGATTTTCCAGCCTTGGGCGGTTTTTTCGAGGCGGTAATCGATGCCGATTGCGGGGCCATTGCTTTGTGACAGCGTGGAGCGCACGACGACGTCATCGGCCGAGGCATCGCCACGGAAAGGCAGCATGCTGATGTTTGAGCCGTCGGTAACTTTGGTGAAAGCCCCGCTGTAGGTGCGCACCAGCGTGCCTGTGAAGGCTTTCACCAGATCTTTTTGCTGCTGGGGAGTGGCTTGTCGCCAGTAACGGCCCGCCGCCAGACGGGTGGTTTTTTCCATGTTGACGTACGGCAGTACAAAGTTGTCAACAATGGTGTTGATGCTGGAATGATCGCCGTTACGGGCACCGGCGTTTTGTTTGACGGCATTCAGGGCATTGTTTGCCACGGCGCCCACGAAATCGTTGGGGGCGCCATTGGCGTTGACGGGGGCGTTTGCGTGCGCTGCTGGTGCAGCGAACACGGTGGCGCCAACCAGTGCAGTGGCCGCCAGGCAGGCCAGTGCACGGCGGCGTCCGGCGGCGTCTGGGCTTTGAACTGCAGGTGCGGCCGGGCGGGAAAAGAAGGCACGAAAGAATGAAAGGCGATTCATGCTCGGGGTATTCCTTGTTGCGGGTGTGCGGTCGTTAGTTGCCTGAAGACGCGGCCGGTTTATCGGCAGGTTCGTCGTCGGAGTAATCGGGCAGTGTTTCGTTGTTGGCGTAGTCGGGCATGCTGTAGTTATTGCCACGACCTTCCACCAGTGCCTTGCGGCGCTGGATGTAGGCATCGCGGATGAAACTGTAGCGGTCAAGGGCCACGTCATCGACAAGGCGGTCGGCATCGAGCAGATTGGCCCGGGTGTCGATGATGTACAGGCCCAGCAAGGCGTTGCGCTCGGGGTGGTCGGTCATGTGGAGGACCGGTGAAAGCGGTGAAATATTCGCTGCCAGGGTGCCGACAAACGCAGTGCTGTCACGCAATGAGCTGGCTCCCATGAACGGCAATACGAAATACGGGCCAGAACCTACACCCCAAACGCCGAGCGTGACCCCGAAATCGTTGGGGATGCGTTGTGACCCATGCCTGGATGCGATATCGATACAGCCGCCCAGGCCCACGGTGGAGTTGAACAGCACACGGCCCAGGGAGTTGGCGAAATCGTGGCCGCGCCCCTGGAAGAAGCTGTTGATGGCGGACCAGGCGTCACCCAAGTTGTTGAAAATATTGTGGACGCAGCTTTGGACGGGGTCGGGCATGAGCTGATCGTAGCCTGTGGCAATGGGCTTGAGCAGGGCTTTGTCGACTGCGTCGTTGAAGGCGAACATGCTGCGATTGTAGCTTTCCCAGGGATCGTTCGGGTTCGGGCTTTGTACGGTGGCACACCCGGTGATCAGGGCCGCTGCCCCCAGAATGCCGGCCAGTTTCGCCAGGCGCGGAGTGCGTGCGGTGGCAGGACGCAGGTGGTCGGGGTTGTGTGTCATGATTTCTGGAACCGAAGTGAAGCCCGCGATGAAGCCATTACGGGGAAACTGTTGAAAACGTTATTGTATACCTGCATTGACAACGTCATTGTGTTGTTGCAGGGGTGCTGCCCTGTTCGCTTGCACTGTTGTACAGGAATTTGCTGATCAGCTCTTCAAGTACGACGGCACTCTGGGTGAACTGGATTTCGCTGCCCTGTGCCAGCATGCGGTCATCGCCGCCGGGGGTCAGCCCGATGTATTGTTCGCCCAGCAAGCCGGAGGTCAGGATGGACGCGGAGGAGTCGGCCGGAAAGGTGTACTGCTGTTCGAGGTCGAGGGTCACCACGGCCTGGTAGCGTTCGTTGTCAAACCCGATGCCGGCCACCCGGCCTACCACCACGCCACTGCTTTTCACGGGTGCGCGTACTTTCAGGCCACCCAGGTTGTCGAAGTGCGCCTGCACCTGATAGGTGGGGGCAAAGGAAAACGAGCTCATGTTGCCGGCCCGCAGGGCCAGGAAGACCAGGGCGATGCCGCCCAGTACAACGAAGAGTCCCACCCAGAAATCGGTTCGTTCACGTTTCATCTTTGAATTCCAGCAAGAAAAACAGTCGGTGTGTTTGTGTGTTGACCCGCAGTGCGTCAGCAGGGTTGTATCAGTGCGGTTTGCCCGGCCATGAGGCAGGGCGACTAAAGGGTGTTAACTGAACATCAGGGCGGTCATGATGAAGTCGAGACCGAGCACGACCAGTGAGCCCCGGACAACGGTGCGTGTGGTTGCGCGTGAAACACCTTCCGGCGTGGCGCGGGTTGTCCAGCCTGCATGCAGTGCAATCAGGGTGACGGCAATGCCGAATACAAAACTTTTGATGACGCCGTTCAGGATATCGTTGATGACATCAACGCCATCTTGCATTTGCGACCAGAAGGCGCCGGGATCAATGCCGATCAGCAGCACGCCGACCACCCAGCCGCCAAGGATGCCTACCATGGAAAATACGGCAGCCAGTACCGGCATGGCGATGACGCCCCCCCAGAAGCGGGGCACCAGAACCCGGCGGACAGGGTCGACCCCCATGACTTCCATGGCGGCCAGCTGTTCGCCGGCCTTCATGAGCCCGATTTCCGCCGTGAGCGAGGTGCCTGCCCGGCCCGCGAACAGTAGCGCGGTGACCACCGGCCCCAGCTCCCGCGTGAGTGACAAGGCCACCAGCAGGCCCAGGGCTTCTTCCGACCCGTAACGGTTCAGGGTGTAATAACCTTGCAAGCCCAGCACGAAACCGACAAACAGGCCGGAGACGGCAATGATCAGCAATGAAAAATTACCGATGAAATGTACCTGCTGGGACACCAGCCCGGGCCGTTTCAGCGCCGCACCGCTACGCAGCAGAATAGTGACGGCCAGCCGCATGAAGGCACCCAGCGCCGTGATGCCTGTGCGGACGCGCGTGCCGAGCGAAGCGATGGAATTGACCATGCGTGTCATTTTGCCTTGCGTTGATCGAGCCACGTGGAAAAAGCCGGCGTGACCGGGTAATGGAAAGCGATGGGGCCGTCGGGCTCACCGTTCAGGAACTGGTGAACGTAGGGGTCGGTGGAGTTGGCCAGTTCGCTGGGTGACCCGCTGGCCATCAGTTTACCTTGTCCGACGACGTACACATGGTCGGCAATTTCAAACGTTTCCGGGACGTCGTGGGTGATCATGACCGATGCGCAATTCAGGCGATCGGTGAGGCTGCGGATGAGTTGCGCGGTGATGCCCAGGGAAATGGGGTCGAGGCCGGCAAAAGGCTCGTCGTACAGGATCAGTTCGGGTTCAAGCACAATGGCGCGTGCCAAGGCCACACGCCGTGCCATGCCACCGGAAATTTCGGAAATGTTCAGGTGGGCTGCTGCCCGCAGGCCGACGGCATCGAGTTTGTCGAGCACTTTTTCAGTAACGATGTTTTCGGTGTCGCGGGTGTGTTCACGCAGGGGAAAGGCCACGTTTTCAAAGACGTTCAGGTCAGTGAACAGGGCGCCTTGCTGGAAAAGAACACCCATGCGCTGGCGCAGTGCGCGCAGGCCTTCGGTTGTCACTTCGGCCAGGTTCTGGCCGAACGCTGTGATGGTGCCTTGTTGGGCCAGGATTTGCCCCGTGGCGCCGCGCAGCAGCGTTGTTTTGCCGGAGCCGGAGCCCCCCATCATGCCAACCACCTGGCCGCGCTGAACAGTCAGGTTGATCTGGCTCAGGACGGTGAAGTCGCCGTAACCCAGGGCAACGTTGCTGAACGTGAGTACGGGAGGCGTGTCGGGGGCAGTGGACATGATGGGTTGTGTTCTGAAAACAGTGTGCATTGTACCTGTGCGCCGGGGGTGGGCGGTCAGCACAGATCAGGGGCGAGTTGTTCTTTCAGCAGCGCGTAGATGCGCAGTGTCAGGGGGTTGAGGGTGTCGCGGCGCATGAGCAGCCGGTAGGTGACGGAAGGCAGCACGGGCAAACCTTCGGCTTCGCCCAGCACACGCAGACCCGGTTCCAGAAATTCGATGCTGCGTGCGGTGATACCCAGGCCGGCGCGTACGGCCGCCTTGATGCCGATCAGCGTGGGGGCCAGGTAGTGAATATGCCAGGTCAGCTGGGTGGTGGCCAGCGCGTCCAGGGCCAGTTTGCGGAATATGCTCCGTTCGTCGGCCAGTACCAGGGGCAGGCGTCGTCCTGGCGTGTGCACATAGTCGGATGAACAGATCCAGACAACCGGCGAGGTGCGCAGTACCAGACTGTGGGCCGCCGGGTCGTTGCGTGTGGAAAGGGTCAGGTCCACCTCACCCGTGCTCAGTGCCTGCATCAGGAACGGGCTGCGGTCAGCCCGTATCTCAAGGTGTACTTTGGGGGCGAGTCGGGCAATATGGGTCAGGATGCCGGGCAGCAGGGTGTCTGCCGTGTCGATGGGCGCGCCGATGCGCAGTGTGCCCTGCATGTCAGGTTCGCTCAGGGTGCGAATGGCTTCATCGTGCAGGGCCAGAATGCGTTGGGCATAGCCGGCCAGCGTGCGCCCGGCATCGGTCAGTACCCGTTGCCGCCCGGATTTACGGAACAGGGGTTGTCCGGCCAGGCTTTCCAGCCGGTGCATTTGTTGCGTGATGGCCGATTGAGTTCTGAACAGTTCATTGGCCGCCGCTGAAAACGTCCCCGTTTTCTGTATGGTGAACAAGGTGCGCAGCAGGTCGATGTCGAGGTTTTTCATGGGCGCGATGGCGGTTGGTTCGGCGGCGACTCAGGCGGTTTTTGGTGTGCCGGGTTGTCGCAATGAACGATCAGGTTCGCGTGTGTACAACCGGTTCTTCGAGTGGAAAAAATAGTCAATGGTGTGCTGTTGAGCGCCTGATCCATTAGCCATGTTAATGGATCAGACTGTGGAATTAAATTGTGGTTCCCGGTTCTGCCCTCTATAGTGCACCATCGGCAGGTGCAGTCAGGCCTTGCTTCCCATTACATCGTTGTTGATATTCAAGGGGTTCACACCATGACCATTCAGGAAGAACGTAACCAGGCCGTTGCCGCATTCATTCAACACGCCCAGGCTCAGGTGGGGAACACCCTGAACCGCGAAACACTGGACGCTGTGTTGCAGTCGTTGGTCAGTCTGGCCTCTTCCAAACCGGAATTCTGGTCTGCCGAACACTTTCCTGCGCCGGAAGAGGGTGAACTGCAGGCACGCTACATGATCCATGAAGAACCGGATCACACGTTTGCCTTGTACCTGAATGTGATGAAACCCGGCAAGAAAATTGCGCCACACGACCACACGACCTGGGCCTGCATTGCCGGTGTGGAAGGCAATGAAAGCAACTTTTTGTATGAGCGTACCGATGACGGTACGCAGGAAGG
This sequence comes from Alcaligenaceae bacterium, assembly GCA_012727555.1. Lineage (GTDB taxonomy): Bacteria > Pseudomonadota > Gammaproteobacteria > Burkholderiales > Burkholderiaceae_B > JAAYGT01. The sequence goes on from JAAYGT010000096.1 coordinate 25,684, forward strand.
TCATGCCGTGTTGCGTGAAACCGGTCAGGTCAATGTCGGCCCGGGTACGGGAATCGCCCTGATGCCGGACGACATCCATGCCGTTCGCATTCTTGATGAATCCGGTATCCGTCATTTGCACATGTACGGCCTGGCACTTGAAAAGCTGGATCGTCGTACCGCCTTTGATCTGGATAACAACACCTGCCGCATCATGTCGATTGGTGTCCAGACACGCCGTTGAATCGTCAGTTTTTTTACACATTAACGGGTTGTGCGATTGACGGGGTGTTTGCCCTGGCAACGTGCAGACAGGTCTTGTTTTGCGCTGTTCCTCTTTCTTTTCTGCACCAAATTACCGGATTCCGCCATGTTTGATCACGCTTTCCCGGCCATTGACCCTGCCACACTGAAGTCCTGGCTCCACGATGGCCAGGAGCTGGCTTTGCTCGACGTGCGCGAGGCAGGCCAGTTTGGTGAAGACCACTTGTTTTACGCCATTCCGTTGCCCTACAGCGTGCTTGAGGCCGAGATCGAGCGGCTGGCGCCCAGGAAATCGGTGCGCGTGGTGGTTTATGGCGATGCCACCACACAGGGTGTGGTGCAGCGTTGCGCTGCAGCGTTGTCAGCCCTGGGCTATACCGCCTGTCATGTGCTGCAGGGTGGGATCGAAGCCTGGAAAGCTGCGGGGTTCACCACCTTTGCGGGTGTGAACCTGCCCAGCAAAACCTTTGGTGAACTGGCCGAACATGCCTGGCATACGCCCCGCGTCACCGCGCAGCAATTGCACGCCTGGATGCAGGAACCTGACCGCCGCTTTGTGGTGCTCGACGGGCGTCCGGTGGACGAGTTCCGGAAAATGAGCATTCCGGGGGCCATTTGTTGCCCGAATGGTGAACTGGCCTTGCGTATACAGGAACTCGTACCCGATGCCGAAACGGCCATTGTGATCAACTGTGCCGGTCGCACACGCAGCATTATCGGTGCACAGACCTTGATCAATCTGGGCATCCCGAATCCGGTCTATGCCCTGGAAAATGGTACGCAAGGCTGGTACCTGGCCGACTTCGCTCTGGAGCACGGCGCAGATCGCCGCTATCCCGTGGAAATTTCCCCGGCCAGCCTGCAGCAGGCGCGCGCACGTGCAAACCAGGTTCGCGAGCGCTTTGACATTCCGTCTGTCGATGCGGCCACACTGGCTGGCTGGCTGGCGGGCGATCAATACAGTGTTTTCGTGTGCGATGTGCGCACGCGTGAAGAGTTCGAGCGGGCCGCGTTGCCCCCGGTGGTTCAGCACACGCCAGGCGGGCAGCTGATCCAGGCAACCGACCAGTATGCAGGCGTGCGTGGTGGGCGCATCGTGCTGTGCGACTTCGATGCCATCCGTGCCCCCGTTGTGGCCAGCTGGTTGAAGCAGCTGGGCTGGTCCGTGTTTCTGTTGTCACAAACCGATGCGGACACCCTTGCCGCACTGCCTCAGCCAAAACGCAGCCAGCCGGTCGGCGGCAGTGTGCCACCTTTGCCCGCACCTGCCGTGGTGGAACTGCTGAACGAAGGCGCAACCCTGGTCGATCTGCGGCAAAGCATGCAGTACCGCGCCGGGCATGTGCAGGGCGCCTTGTGGGCCGTGCGCCCAATGCTTGATACCGTGTTGCCGGTTGCACTGGACAACCCGGTTATTTTGTTGGGAACGGATGTACAGCGCCTGGCCTGGGTGGCCCGCGACCTGACCAGTCGTGGCTTCAGGCGCGTTTATATATGCACGGAAAGCCTGGGTGCTTTGCGTGATGCCGGTTGCCTTATTGAAGCAACGCCTGACACACCACCCGATGCGCAGTGCATTGACTACCTGTTCTTTGTGCATGACCGCCACGATGGCAACAAAGACGCCGCGCGGCAGTATCTGGCCTGGGAAACCGGCCTGGTGGCACAGCTTGATGCCCAGGAACGGGCGGGGTTTGTGTTGCCGGTTCAGGCGTGATTGACCTGGGCGACCAGCTTTATTGAAGGTCGATCATTGCCCCAGACTTGTCCAGCTGCAGAGGCTGTCCGGGTGCCGGGATCAGCGGGTCTGCTTGAGCACGCCGCCGTTTCGGTGTGCAATGGGGAGGCAAGCGCCCGGCTGTGTGAGCGCGACGCTTGTCGATCCACCGGATCGACCGCGCGAGTTCCGGGCGCGCCCCATTGCGCACCGAAACGGCGGGAAGCCCCGAAGGGGCCCGTGCGATGCAGGCCTGCTGATCCCGGCACCCGGACAGGCGCGTCAGAAGAACCCAACCCCGCCGCAAAGAACCCCTACCCGCTGCAAAAGAACCCAATCAACGCGGCAGAACGCTTTCCCCCATCAGGAACTCATCAACGGCCCGTGCACACTGGCGGCCTTCCCGAATGGCCCAGACAACCAGGGATTGCCCCCGGCGCATATCGCCTGCAGCAAACACTTTGGCGACGTTCGTTGAGTAGTTGAACGTATCGGCGCTTGCGTTGCCCCGGGCATCAATATTCACCTTGAAAGCGTCAAGCACGTTTTTCACGGGTGACACAAACCCCATGGCCAGCAACACCAGATCCGCCGGAAGTTCGAACTGCGAGCCTTCGACTTCCTGCATTTTCATCTGCCCTGTGACTTTGTCTTTTTTCCATTCAACACGAACGGCCACCAGTTTTTCCACCTTGCCGCCCTTGCCCTCGAAGGCTTTGGTGGCCACGGCCCAGTCGCGCTGACAACCTTCATCGTGCGAGGACGACGTGCGCAGCTTGGCCGGCCAGTACGGCCAGGTCATGGGTTTGTCTTCCTGGTCGGGCAGGCGTGGCATGAGTTCGAACTGAGTGACCGACAGAGCCCCATGACGGTTGCTGGTACCAACGCAGTCGGAGCCGGTGTCGCCGCCTCCGATCACGATGACATGCTTGCCCTTGGCCGAGATCTGTTTCTCGATGCGATCACCGTTGTTCACCTTGTTTTGTTGGGTGAGGAATTCCATGGCGTAATGCACGCCTTTCAGTTCGCGCCCGGGGACAGGAAGATCGCGGGGATTTTCCGCACCCCCGGTGAGCACGATGGCATCGAACTCGTCGTTCAGCGATTCAGGCGTGCGTACGGTCAGGCCCTCTTCGGCATGTTCGGCCAGACCCACGTAGGTCGAGGCCTGGAACTCCACCCCTTCCGCTTCCATCTGGGCCAGACGGCGGTCGATGTGGGACTTTTCCAGTTTGAAATCGGGGATGCCGTAGCGCAGCAGGCCGCCTACACGATTGCTCTTTTCAAACACGGTGACAGAATGGCCTGCCCGTGCCAGTTGCTGTGCACAGGCCAGACCGGCCGGGCCGGAACCCACCACAGCGACCTTCTTGCCGGTTTTGCGGGCCGGTGGTTGCGGTACCACCCAGCCCTGTTCCCAACCTTTGTCGATAATGGCGTGCTCGATCGACTTGATGCCCACCGCATCGGTATTGATATTGAGCGTACAGGCTGCCTCGCAGGGGGCGGGACAGATACGGCCGGTGAATTCCGGGAAGTTGTTGGTGGAGTGCAGCACATCGAGTGCGCCGCGCCAGTTCTGGCGGTAGACCAGATCATTGAAATCGGGAATGACGTTGTTGACCGGGCAGCCGTTGTTGCAGAACGGAATACCGCAGTCCATGCAGCGCGCGCCCTGCTGTTTGGCTTCGTTGTCGGAGAGCGTATTGACGAATTCCTTCCAGTGCTTCACCCGGGTGACGGGGGCCTCGTAGGTTTCGGGAACACGCTGAAATTCGAGAAATCCGGTAGGTTTGCCCATGATGTGTCTTCCTTAGGCAGCAAGGGTTTGAGGGTTGTTGGCGTGCCAGAGCTCGCCCAGTGCGCGACGGTAGTCGACCGGCATGATCTTGACGAATTCCTGCCGGGCTTTGTCCCAGTTGCCCAGCATGTCGCGGGCACGGAAACTGCCTGTGTAGCGGAAGTGATCTTCGATCAGGCGCCGCAAAATGGCTTCATCGGTTTCGCGTTCGCCGCCGCGTGTGACGCTGTGCCAGTGCTCAATGTTGCCCAGGGCTTCCTGTTCCGCGCGTGGCATTATGGCTTCAAGTTCGACCATGGCCAGGTTGCAGCGCTGGCGCAGGGTGTTGTCGGGATCCCAGACGTAGGCGACACCCCCGGACATGCCGGCGGCAAAGTTGCGCCCGGTCTGGCCGATGACAACCACGGTGCCGCCGGTCATGTATTCGCAGCCGTGATCGCCTGTGCCTTCCACCACCGCTGCCGCGCCTGAATTGCGTACGGCAAAGCGTTCGCCGGCCACGCCGTTGAAGTAGGCTTCACCCGACAGGGCACCGTACAGCACCGTGTTGCCCACAATGATGTGATCGGGACCGAAACCGCGGAAGTCGTTCGGGGAGCGCACGATGATGCGGCCACCCGACAGACCCTTGCCGACGTAATCGTTGCCTTCGCCGACCAGGTCAAGGGTGATGCCATGGGCCAGGAAGGCACCGAAGCTCTGGCCCGCCGAGCCATTGCACTGGATGTGAATGGTGTCGTCGGGCAGGCCGTCGTGGCCGTGGTGTTTGGCCACCAGGCCGGACAGCATGGCGCCAATGGTGCGGTTGCGGTTGCGCACAGGCACAATGAACGAGACTTTTTCGCCCCGTTCGATGGCTGCTTTGCTGCGTTCGATCAGTTGGTGATCAAGTGCGCCGGCCAGGCCGTGGTCTTGAGTCTGGGTCTGGAACAGGGTGTCGGTGGATTGCACGCTGTGGAACAGGCGCGAGAAATTCAGGCCCTGGGCTTTCCAGTGATCAATGCCCTGACGGGTGTCGAGCAGCTCGACTCGACCCACCAGTTCGTCGAAGGTGCGTACACCCAGTTGGGCCATGATTTCGCGTACTTCTTCGGCAACGAAGAAGAAGTAGTTCACGACGTGTTCGGGCTTGCCCTGGAATTTCTTGCGCAGTACGGGGTCTTGGGTGGCAACACCGACCGGACAGGTATTCAGGTGGCATTTGCGCATCATGATGCAGCCTTCCACCACCAGCGGTGCGGTGGCAAAACCGAACTCATCGGCACCCAGCAAGGCACCGATGACGACATCGCGCCCGGTTTTCATCTGGCCGTCGGCCTGCACGCGGATACGGCTGCGCAGGTTGTTGAGCAGCAGGGTTTGCTGGGTTTCGGCCAGGCCCAGTTCCCAGGGGGTACCGGCATGCTTGATCGATGACACCGGCGAGGCGCCCGTGCCGCCATCGTGGCCGGCAATGACCACGTGATCGGCCTTGGCTTTGGCAACGCCGGTAGCGATGGTGCCCACGCCCACTTCGGAAACCAGTTTGACCGAGATGGAGGCAGCGGGATTCACGTTCTTCAGGTCGTGAATGAGTTGGGCCAGGTCTTCGATGGAGTAGATGTCGTGGTGAGGCGGTGGCGAAATGAGGCCCACGCCCGGCACCGAGTAACGCAGTTTGGCAATGTATTCAGAGACTTTGTGGCTGGGCAGCTGGCCGCCTTCGCCAGGCTTGGCGCCTTGCGCCATTTTGATCTGGATCTGGTCGGCGCTGCTGAGGTATTCGGCGGTGACACCGAAACGACCCGAGGCCACTTGCTTGATGCGTGAGCGCAGGGAGTCGCCGGACGTGAGCGGGACATCGGCTTCGACGCGGTCGGAACCCAGCACGGACGCCAGGGTGTCCCCTTTCTTGATGCCGCTTTTGCCGGTTTTCATTTCGTTGCGGTAGCGCAGTTCGTCTTCGCCGCCTTCGCCGGTGTTGGATTTGCCGCCAATGCGGTTCATGGCGACGGCCAGTACGGCGTGGGCTTCGGTGGAAATGGAACCGAGCGACATGGCGCCTGTGGCAAAGCGCTTGACGATTTCTTTGGCGGGTTCAACGTCGGCCAGTGGAATGGCCTTGGCCGGGTCGAACTTGAATTCGAACAGGCCGCGCAGGGTCATGTGACGACGTGACTGGTCGTTGATGAGCTGGGCATATTCCTTGTAGGTGGTGTAGTTGTTGCCACGGGTGGCGTGCTGCAGTTTGGCGATGGAGTCGGGGGTCCACATGTGTTCTTCGCCACGCACGCGCCAGGCATACTCACCCCCGGTGTCAAGGGCGTTGGCCAGAACGGGGTCTGGGCTGAAAGCGGCTTTGTGAACGCGCAGGGCCTCTTCGGCCAGCTGGAAAATGCCGACGCCTTCAATGTTGCTGGGTGTGCCGCGGAAATATTTGTTGACCAGTTCGGAATTCAGGCCCACCGCTTCGAAGATCTGGGCGCCGGTGTAGGACATATAGGTGGAAATGCCCATTTTGGACATGACCTTGTTCAAGCCCTTGCCGATGGCCTTGATGTAGTTCTTCACAGCCTTTTCCGGGTCACCCAGTGTGTGCAGGGTTTCCAGGGCCAGGTAGGGGTGGATGGCCTCGGCGCCGTAGCCGCCCAGCAGGGCAAAGTGATGCACTTCGCGGGCTGAGCCGGTTTCCACCACCAGGCCGGTGCTGGTACGCAGGCCGGCACGGATCAGGTGCTGGTGTATGGCCGATGTGGCCAGCAGTGCGGGAATGGCCACGCGTTCGCTGTCGACCTTGCGGTCGGTGATGATCAGGACGTTGTAGCCGCTGCGAACAGCATCGGCGGCATTGGAGCACAGGGCGGCCACGCAAGCCTCGATGCCGTCTGGACCCCAGGCGACCGGGTAGGTGATGTCGAGTTCGAAACTGCGGAATTTCTGGCTGGTGATTTCGGCAATGTTGCGGATTTGCGCCATGGCGGCGAAGTCGAGCACGGGTTGCGAAACTTCAAGGCGCAGGGGCGGGTTGACGTTGTTGATGTCGAGCAGGTTGGGTTTGGGGCCGATGAATGACACCAGCGACATGACCAGTTGTTCGCGGATGGGGTCAATGGGCGGGTTGGTGACCTGCGCGAACATTTGCCGGAAATAGTTGTAGAGCGGCTTGGCCCGGTTCGACAGAACCGCCAGCGGGGCATCGTTGCCCATTGAGCCGGCGGCTTCTTCGCCGCTGGCTGCCATGGGTTCGAGAATGACTTTGTAGTCTTCCTGGGTCCAGCCAAAGGCTTGCTGGCGATCAAGCAGCGAAAGTGCCTTGCCGGTTTCGGTGTCGGCCGGTTTCGGGGCAGGCAGCGATTCGAGCTTCAGGCGCAGGCGTTCGATCCATTGGCGGTAGGGGCGTGTGTTGGCCAGCTGGGACTTGATTTCGGCGTCGTCGATGATGCGGCCTTGTTGCAGGTCGATCAGGAACATTTTGCCAGGCTGCAGGCGCCATTTCTTGATGATGCGGTGTTCGGGAATGGACAGTGTGCCGGCTTCGGACGCCATGATGACCATGTCGTCGTCGGTGACGATATAACGTGCCGGGCGCAGACCGTTGCGGTCGAGGGTGGCGCCGATCTGGCGCCCATCGGTGAAGGCCACGGCCGCCGGGCCGTCCCAGGGTTCCATCATGGCCGCATGGTATTCATAGAAGGCGCGGCGGTTGGCATCCATGGTGTCGTGCTGTTCCCAGGCTTCGGGAATCATGATCATCATGGCGTGGGCCAGTGAATAGCCCGACATGACCAGCAGTTCAAGGCAGTTGTCGAAGGTGGCGGTGTCGGACTGGCCTTCGTAGACGATGGGGTACAGCTTTTGCAGGTCTTCACCCAGAACGGCTGATTGCATGGCGCCTTCACGGGCCCGCAGCCAGTTGAAGTTGCCCTTGACCGTGTTGATTTCACCGTTATGGGCGATCATGCGGTAGGGGTGGGCCAGGGGCCAGGCCGGGAAGGTGTTGGTGGAAAAACGTTGGTGTACCAGGGCCAGGGCGGAGACGGTGCGGGTATCGGCGAGATCAAGGTAGTAGCTGCCGACCTGGTTGGCCAGCAGCAGGCCCTTGTAGACCACGGTGCGCACGGAGATGGAGGGAACGAAGTATTCCTGGCCATGAGCCAGTTTCATGGCCTGGATGGCGTGGCTGGCTGTTTTGCGGATGACATACAGTTTTCGTTCCAGGGCGTCGGGCACCATGATGTCGGGGCCACGGCCGATGAACAGCTGGCGAATGACGGGTTCACAGGCACGCACGGTGGGTGACATGGGCATGTCGCGGTTGATGGGGACATCGCGCCAGCCCAGCACGACCTGGCCTTCATCGCGCACGGCGCGTTCAAGTTCCTGTTCGCACGCCAGGCGTGAGGCGGTTTCTTTGGGCAGGAAGACCATGGCCACGCCGTATTCGTCGGGTGGGGGCAGGGTGACGCCTTGAGCGGCCATGTCGTCGCGGTACAAGGCATCGGGGATCTGCAGCAGAATGCCGGCGCCATCGCCCATGAGTTCGTCGGCACCGACGGCACCGCGGTGGTCAAGGTTTTCAAGGATTTTCAGGCCTTGCTGGATGATGGCATGGCTTTTGCGACCTTTGATGTGGGCCACAAAGCCGACGCCACAGGCATCGTGTTCGTTGACCGGGCTGTACAGGCCTTGGGCATGGGGTTGCCTGAGCATGACCGTTTCGGCGGTACGCGTGATTTCTGTACGGGGAATGACGCCGGGTTTTTTCTGGGCGACGGGCTGGGAGTGTTCGTGTGGCATGGCAGGCTCACCTGTATTGTGCTGTGCGATGTTTTGAACGATATAGGGTTTTCCTTGAGGGTTCAAGAGAAATTAAATAGGGTGCGACCCTAAATAGTTAATCTGATTTTCGATGATGATTTAAATGGGGACGGTTTTGTTTATTTTGTGATGGCGGGTTTTTGCGAAGGGTGTGGGTATTCTTTGACGGTCCTGCCAGGGTGTGGCGGCGCCTCGGGTGCATCGCACGGCCCTGCGGGCTTCCCGTCGTTGCAGCCCCGGCCGGGGCGGGCCCAGAACTCGCGCGGTCGATCCGGTGGATCGACA
>JAAYGT010000097.1 GCA_012727555.1 Alcaligenaceae bacterium
CGCGAAATACTGATCATCGACATGCAGGCTCTGCGCGAGCTTTCGGGCACTGACTGCGGGTAAAACGCACCGTTTTACGAAAAAAGCACCCGCCTACAGATCAACGGGATCGCCAAAGTCGTCAACGACCCGGCCCTTCGGAGTCATGAAGAAGGTCAGTGCGCTCGAAACGGCACCCATGATCCAGAAAAGAAAAAATGCCGAGGCATAGACAAGCTCGCGCTCAGCTTTCAAGTGGCCAAAAAAAATGATGTCCAGTGGGTCAACGAATGCGAATACGGCCGCACTGGTCGCAGCCGCCATGAGAAACGACGGCCAGAGAATCAACATAACGGAACGCCAACGCATGATGCTGTGCCTTTTGGGAACAAATTGATCTGACCACACGCAACGCCTGTCAGCGTTCTGCGGCGCCTTCAGCCGGCTTTGAAACAACCAGCCCCCGCTTGAAACCGCCATCTTCGATGGCCTGATCGCCATAATTTTGCATGGCCAGTACGATCGTGATGATGCACGCCACGATGGCAGCCGCCGGCCCGGCCATGAGGATCCAGGGCCAAGGCTCGCGCCACCAGGGTTTTGCCCTGGGGTCGGGTTGTGTCTGTGAAGTGGATTGTGTCATGGGAAGATTCCTGTTTATGCCTTATTGTGGCACATAGAAACTGGTTTTTTCATCGACCTGAACCTGCTGACCCGATGCGTAGGTACCTTGAGCCCGCAACTGCACTTCGTACAAGCCGGGCTTGACCTGAGACACTGGCGCCTGCACGACCACAGGCACCAGTTTATTGGATGCCGGATCAACCTGCACGCTGGCGGTGTCTTCGTTGGCCATGCGCACCACAGCACCAGAAACGCCATCAATTGAAAAGTCGAGCTGGATAGAGGACTCGGTCGTATTGATGATCTGCAACTGGTAAACGTTTTCGATCAGGCCACCAGGAATTTCACGCCCAAGAGAGCCACGATCACGGATCACGTCTACGCGCAAGGTTGTCCGGTTCGCCAGTGACACAACAAAGGCAATACCAATAAGCAGCAGCAACCCCGTATACACCAGCACGCGCGGACGCACCATCCGGCGGCGCACCTGGCTTTGGGTCAGACCTTCCTTGATGGCCTTGCCTGATGTATACCGGATGAGCCCTTTGTCGTAGCCCATTTTATCCATGACCTGATCACAGGCATCGACACAGGCACCACAGCCAATACACATATATTGAAGGCCATCACGGATATCAATACCTGTTGGGCAAACCTGCACACACAGACTGCAATCAACACAGTCACCCATGCCGGCTTCTTTATGATCAACCTTTCTTGAGCGACCACCGCGGGGTTCGCCACGCTGATTGTCGTATGTGACCACAAACGTGTCGTCATCAACCATCACGCTCTGGAAGCGGGCATAGGGACACATGTATTTGCACACGGCTTCTCGCATGAAGCCCGCTGCGCCCCAGGTTGCAAACGCATAAAACACCATCCAGAACCACTGCCAGGGACCGAGCTGCAGAGTGAACAGATCGTGTCCCAATTCACGGATCGGCGCAAAATAACCAATGAAGGTTGAGCCGGTCCACCAGGCGATCAGTATCCAGATAATGTGCTTGGTTGCCTTGATACGAAACTTCCGGAATGACCAGGGCTGCTCGTCGAGACGAATACGGGCGACGCGATCACCTTCGACCTTGCGTTCGACCCACATGAAAATTTCGGTATAAACGGTTTGCGGGCAGGCATAACCGCAAAACAGACGGCCGGCAATCGCCGTAAAAAGAAACAAGGCATACGCCGATATGATCAGCAGAATCGTCAGGTAAATGACATCCTGGGGCCACAAGACCATACCGAAGATATAAAACTTACGGGCGCCAAGGTCGAACAGGACAGCCTGCCGGTCGTTCCATTGGAGCCAGGGCAACCCGTAAAAGATGAGCTGAGTAATCACCACCAGAGCAATGCGCCAGCGCGCAAAAATCCCGGATACGGATCGCGGGTAAATTTTGCTGCGAACATCGGCCAATGCCTTTTCTACATGGGGCGACTTGGCTGTATCGCGCTTGACGACACGTGGTGGTTGCCACGCCGGAACAGCGTCTTTTGGTTGCGACCCTGCTCCGGAACCCTGATTTTCGGGTGATTCACTGCTGCTCATCAAAAACTTCCGTCAATACTTACTTCGCGGCTGTTGAACCTGCGGGGTTCGACAGGCCCCAGACCCATGCGGTGAGCAAACGGATCTGGTCGGGTGTCAATACTGTATTCTGGGCAGGCATGATGTTCTGACGGCCGTTGAGAATGGTATTGACGATAGAGGCTTCGGAACTACCGAACAACCATACGTTATCGGTGAGGTTCGGAGCGCCCACAGCCTGGTTACCCTTGCCATCAACACCATGGCAAGCCACACAGAAGTTCTCGAAACCACGCTTGCCAGGCACGACCCGCAAAGGATCATGAGCCAGACCCGACAACGAACGCACGTACTGTGCGATGTCGGATGCCTGAGCCGGTGTGATCTGATCACCCCAGGCCGGCATGACGTTATGGCGCCCTTGTTCAATGGTGTGAGCAATCTGCTCGAAACCGCCACCGTGGATCCAGTCACCGTCGGTCAGATTCGGAAACGAAGTTGCTCCCTTGGCATCAGAACCATGACACTGCGCACAGTAGTTCAGGAACAGACGCTGACCAATTTCACGAGCCTGGGGATCGTGGGCAACCTGTTCAAGCGGCATTTCACGATACCGCTGGTAAACCGGTTCGATACGGGCACGCAAGGCTTCTTGCTCTTCCTTGACCTGGGCTGCCGAGGTGAAACCCAGCGAACCTTTGTAGGAACCCAGACCCGGATACAGGAAGAACAACGCCAGGGCAACTGCACACAAGAGCAGGTAAAAGATTGTCCACCAGCGCGGCACAGGGTAGTTCAGCTCGGTCAGGTCCTGATCCCAGACATGGCCGGTGTCTTCGACATTGGGTATGGTTTTACCCAGCCAGGCACGCTGTGTGAACAGGAGCCAGACACAGAATGCCACGCCACCCAGTGAAATGACGGCAATGAAATAGCTCCAGAAGCTACTGAAAAAATCACTCATTCGAGCCCCCTTCGCGTTTTACAGCCTGCCCTTCATCGGGCAAGGAAAATGGCAGCATCGCTGCTTCGTTATTGGCCTGGGCGCGCCCGCGCGAGAAAGCCCACCAGACGATGCCCAGGAATGTGACCATGGCCAGAATGATCATGAGACCATTGACGATGCCGATCATTGCAGTGCTCCACGAGAAACAGCTTCGGCCGCAGCCGCACGACCGCCTACCCCCAGACCCTGAAGATAGGCCACAATGGCGTCTTCTTCAGTGAAGCCTTTGAGCGCTTCAGGCGCCTTGGCAATTTCTTCTTCGGTGTAGGGCACACCCAGGCGAACCAATGCACGCATACGGGACTGGACATCGAACTTTTCAGCCGATGCGTGCTGAAGCCAGGGATAGGCAGGCATGTTGGATTCCTTCACGACGGCACGGGGATCACGCAAGTGAACCCGATGCCACTCATCGGAATAACGACCGCCCACACGGGCCAGATCGGGGCCTGTGCGCTTCGAACCCCAAAGGAAGGGGTAGTCGAATACGGATTCACCAGCCAGCGAGTAAGGGCCATAACGCTGCACTTCGGAACTGAGCATGCGGATCTGCTGGGAGTGACAGCCTACACAACCTTCACGGATGTAGATGTCACGCCCGATCAGGCGCAGGGGCTCGTAGGGCTTGACACCCTCGGTGGGTACCGTTGTTGAGTGCTGAAAAAACAGCGGAACGATCTGGACCAGACCCGCAAACGAGATCACGAGAATGCTCAGGACGATCATGAGACCAATATTGGTCTCGATGACCTCGTGCGAAAAACCTGATTTTTTATTGCTCGACATACGGGCTCCTTAGGCAGCTGCGCCGGCAGGCTGATGACCGTGTACGGGATCCGCTGTTTCCAGGGGAACAGCAGGATTGACCTTGACCTGACCACGGATGGTTGCCCACATGTTGAACGCCATCAGGCAGATACCGCTAAGGTACATGACACCACCGATGAAGCGAATGACATAAAACGGATACGTTGCCTTCACACCTTCAACAAAGCTGTAGGTCAGCGTACCATCGGGCGCCGTTGCACGCCACATGAGACCCTGCATGACACCGGCAATCCACATTGCAGCAATGTAAAGCACCACGCCCAGTGTTGCGATCCAGAAATGCAGCTCGATGAGCTTGGGATACGCCATGGATGTGCGGCCATACAAACGCGGAATCAGGTAATACAGGGAACCGAACGTGATCATGGCAACCCAGCCCAGCGCGCCGGAGTGAACGTGACCGACTGTCCAGTCAGTGTAGTGTGACAAGGCGTTGACGGTACGGATGGCCATCATGGAACCTTCGAAGGTGGACATGCCGTAGAAGGACAGAGCCACGATCAGGAACTTCAGGATGGGATCGGTACGCAGTTTGTACCAGGCCCCCGAAAGCGTCATGATGCCGTTGATCATACCGCCCCAGGAAGGTGCAAGCAGAATCAGGGACAACGCCATACCCAGGGTTTGGGTCCAGTCAGGCAGCGAGGTGTACAGCAGGTGGTGAGGACCTGCCCACATGTACGTAAAGGCCAGTGCCCAGAAGTGAACAATGGACAAACGATACGAGTAAATGGGACGCTCGGCCTGTTTGGGCACAAAGTAATACATCATGCCCAGGAAGCTGGTGGTCAGGAAGAAACCCACGGCATTATGACCATACCACCACTGCACCATGGCATCTTGCACACCGGCATAGGCCGAGTACGACTTGAACCAGGAAAAAGGCATTTCCAGGTTGTTGAAGATGTGCAATACGGAAACTGTCAGAATGTAGGCTCCGAAGAACCAGTTGGCCACGTAGATATGTTTTACACGGCGCTTGACGATGGTTCCGAAGAACACAACAGCGTACGAGATCCAGACCAAGGCGATCAGGATATCGAGGGGCCATTCAAGTTCAGCGTATTCCTTGGAGCTTGTGTAGCCCAAAGGCAACGAAATGACGGCGCCCACAATAACTGCCTGCCAGCCCCAGAAGGTGAAAGCAGCCAGTTTGTCACTGAACAAACGTACCTGGCTGGTACGCTGCACCACGTAATACGAGGTGGCGAACAACGCACTGCCACCAAAAGCAAAAATAACCGCGTTGGTATGCAACGGACGCAAACGTCCATAGCTGAACCATGGCGTATTGAAATTCAATTCCGGCCAAATGAGTTGAGCGGCGATCAGTACCCCGACCGCCATGCCTACTATCCCCCAGATTATGGTGGCTATCGTGAACTGCCTGACGACACCGTAATTGAAGGTTTCAGCTTGTGTTCCGACCGCTACGGACGTGCCCATGAGCTTCCCCTAAAACAACCAAAAAATAAACAAAACACATGTACGCCAGCATGATTACGCAGGGCATGCGGCCAAACCTTGATTTGTATCAAGGGGGACCACCCCGGTGATCAACTGACGTACGGAAACGACAAAGATGCTGATACACAGCCCGGTGCACGGGCCACGCACCGGCTAACCGCTCTTTCTGCCTGACACCTTACTACCCGTTTGGGGCGGGAGATCCGAGGAATCGTCATCGAGAAGAATCGAATTGGCGGCTTCCTGGGTATTGTCAAACTGCCCCGAAAAAATAGCCCACCAGAAAAACGCGCCTATAAGCACGACCAGCAGCAGGGAAATAGGGAGCAGCAGAAAGAGGGACGCTGTCATGGTTCAACCCCGCACCGTTGAAGAGCGCCAGGACTGGACTGGCGGACGGGATTGTTGACGAAAGATACGCCATGCATTGGCGGCAACCGCCAGCGATGAAACGAGCATGGTCAGCGCAGCCAGCCAGGGGGCGACAAAACCCAGGGCAGCAAGTGGCGTAAGAAGCAGGTGCCAGACAACAGAACCATAGAGATTCTGCCGGGCAACACGTGAAGTGAGGCCAGCCAACTGACGAACATGCGATTCGGAAGGATCGGAGACCAGAGAAAGACTTGCATGCGCGGAGGCCACTGCCGTGGGAACGGCCATGGCCATGGCACAGGGGCAACTGATGACAACCAATGCCACCATGACGCTGAGCGCGTGTTCAGGGGCGTAAACGTACCATACCGCACCCGCCAGAAACGCCAGCGCAAGCTGCGCCACAACAAAGATCAGGGCAACCCGGTTGGCCTGATGGGAAAGACGACTACGCACGGCATCGATGAGATGATGAGCCGCACCCTGCCCGACCGACTGACGGGCGCACAGTTCAAGATAACGCGCCGTAAGCAGAAAGGCCACAAACATGGTGACCGAATCGAAATAGACTTCGCCCTGCCCCGACCAGGCTGCCCAGGCACTGGGCACAAACGCAACGACAATACCGACGGCAACAGGGACATCCATGCTGATGCTGCCACGCGACAAGCGGCGCCACGCGCCTGTCCAGACGGGAGAGGCACAGTACAGAATGACCGGCACGGTCATGGCAAAACTGACCCAATTCATGAGAAATACGGCTTGCTCAAGGAGAATGCGGTTGTCTTCTGCCATGCCATCGGTACTGAGATACCCGGGGAATGCGAACATCATGACTTGCATCATGGCGAGCCATGCCAAACCCGTGCGGGCCAGCATGTGCCGACGCTCTAGACGATCAGCATCCGGGAGGTCAGCCGGGACGGAAAAAATGGAATAGGCGCGCATGAGCGACACTATAAGATAAATCAAGCCACGCGACTACTGGCCCGCACCAAGTTCGGGCAACCCGCTCGGGTCAAACCGCTTGTGCGTTGCACAATCACGACAAAAAAACACCAGGATAGCGTCAACTATTGCATAAAAAACGCAATCGCTGTAAGCAAAAACCCATTGATCTTCAACCGTAATCTGTCGGGCTTTTGCTTCCTGGATAATTCTTCGTGCGAAGGGTGCAGGTAATCGTTGACGCCTCCCCCCGACAGAACCTCACAACAGTCGATACCGCAAGGCTCGGTGAGTGAGAAACAACCAACGACACTCCAGCAAACAACCCTGCACTGTGCCGAAGCATCCGTGCAGGGTTACGAGCCTTGTGTCTGGATCAGTGAGCCGCTTCTTCGAACTGGGCTTCTTCGGTCGAGCCGGTCAGCGCCGTGGTCGATGAACGCCCGCCTTCGATGGTCTGGGTAACGGCATCAAAATAGCCCGTACCGACCTCGCGCTGGTGTTTGACGGCTGTGAAACCGATTTCGGCAGCGGCAAACTCTTTCTGCTGCAATTCCACGAAAGCGCTCATCTGACGGCGGGCATAACCATGTGCCAGTTCGAACATGCCGTAGTTCAGTGCGTGGAAACCCGCCAGTGTGATGAACTGGTACTTGTAGCCCATTGCACCGAGTTCGCGCTGGAACTTCGCAATTGTGGCGTCGTCAATGTTTTTCTTCCAGTTGAACGAAGGCGAGCAGTTGTAAGCCAGCAGTTTGCCCGGGAACTGGCGATGAATGGCTTCGGCAAACTGGCGTGCATACTCAAGATTCGGCGTAGAAGTTTCACACCAGATCAGGTCGGCATAGGGTGCGTAGGCCAAGCCACGCGAAATGGCCTGGTCGATGCCGGGACGGGTACGGAAGAAACCTTCGACTGTGCGCTCGCCTGTAATGAAGGGGCGATCGGTTTCATCGATATCGCTGGTGACCAGGTCGGCGGCATCGGCATCAGTGCGGGCCAGCAATACGGTGGGCACACCCATGACATCGGCAGCAAGGCGGGCCGAAACCAGTTTGGCCACGGCTTCACGTGTTGAAACCAGCACTTTGCCCCCCATGTGACCACACTTTTTCACAGAAGCCAGTTGATCTTCGAAGTGAACGCCCGATGCGCCAGCCTCGATCATGGCTTTCATCAATTCGAACGCATTGAGAACACCACCGAAACCGGCTTCCGCGTCAGCAACGATAGGTGCGAAATAATCGATGTAGCCTTCTTCGCCAGGGTTCTTGCCTTCCATCCACTGGATCTGGTCACAGCGGGTCAGTGCATTGTTGATACGACGCACAACCTGAGGCACGGAATTGAC
>JAAYGT010000098.1 GCA_012727555.1 Alcaligenaceae bacterium
CGGAGGGTGTCAGCGCCTGCCAGTTCGAGCCCGTCAGTGTGCCATCCGCGCGGATGGAGGCGCCCGGTGGCAGGCTGGCCCAGCGCTGAGCCGGACAATCAATGGCAATGTTCATCGTGCGCGTGGGGCTCCAGCGTTCCACCAGCAGCAAGCGCGTACGGATCAGGCCCGGGCGTTCTTCCGAGGTTTGCCGTTGCGTGCCATCAAGTGCGGCAAAGCGGATCGTTACGGGGGCAAGGTAGGTCCAGGGGGCCCAGGGGGCACTGCGCTCGCCGGTGGACGTAACAACCACCTGCTCGGGCAGCGAAGCCTGAACGCGCTCAAACCAGGTGTATTCGCTCCAGATCGAATAAACGATCATGCTGGCACCGATCAGGGCAGGCAGTGCCCAGCGGGGCAGGGGGCGCCCCTGTTTGCGCAGCAAGCGTCCGACAATGAAAACAAGGCAGGCGGTGAAGGCACCGGTTGCCAGCATGGAAAGCAGATCAACCCACATCGTGTCATTTACTCAGCGAAGAATGCGTTTGTCGTGCCCAAGGGCCGACTGCATGGTACGGACAACAACGAAGGCATCACGCAAGTGGTTGCGTTCGAAGTCGGACAGGTCGGCCGGGGCCAGATAGTTGACCGGTTTGCGCCCGGCGCGCACCTGGCGTGCCTGGTTCTCCAGACGCAAGGTGGCGATCAGGTCGTAGGCATCGATCAGGTCGCGTGCGCCGGAGTCGGAAATGATGCCGGCTGCCCCGGCAGCCAGCAGGCGGGCCCGTGTGTTGACCGGCATCAGGCGCCCCTGTAGCGCGTAAACGCGCGCAAGATCGACCACAGGAATCACGCCATTCAGTTTCATGTCGATGTGATTGCGGTACTCGCCGGAACGCAGGGTACTGAACCCCCGGATCAGGCCCAATGGTGGTGTGTGTTTCAGGCTGTTCGCAATCATGTGGGCCACGAAAATCGAATTTTTCGAGGCCATTTCAAGTGTTTCGGCAATCAGTTGTTCGTGCAGGCTGGCGGTGCCGCCAATGGGGCGCAGGTCGAACATCACTGAAGCCAGCATCTGGGACTCCGGCGTGTGGTGGGTGGCCCAGGTGCGGAAATAGTGGCGCCATACATGCAGTGGTTGACGCCAGCGTTGTGCCGTGGCCATCATGTCGCCCGGGCAGTAGACATAGCCGCAGGCATTCAGGCCGTCGCAGACAAAACGGGCCAATTGTTCGAACCAGGGCTGGTCGTGTTCAGGTAGGCTGTCATCAATGAACAGGCAGTTATCCTGGTCGGAAACGCCGGTTTGTTCCTGGCGACCCTGGCTGCCACAGGCCAGCCAGGCATAGGGTACGGGTGGTGGCCCCAGTCTGTCTTCCGCCATGGTCAGTAAACGGCGTGTCACGGCATCGGTCATGTCGGTGATCATGCGCGTGACCGATTCATGGCTTTGGTGGGAGCTGACCAATTGGACCAGCATTTGCGGGATTCGGGCCGTTATGGTTGCCATGGCCGAAATGTCGGGGGCGGCGGCAATATCGCGCGCAAGGCGCGTTGCGCTGACTGCCTGAAAGCGGGTCAGGTCGGTTTGAGTGATCATGCCCGCAAAGCGGCCGTTGTCGACAATGGGCAGGTGCCCGATGCGTTTTTCCAGCATCAGGTGAAGAACGTCGGCACCCAGTGCCGACGAGGGCAGACTGACCGGACTGCGGCTCATGACGTGTGTCACGGGCGTTGCCGGATTCAGCCCTTCGGCCAGAACACGATTGGCCAGGTCACGTACGGTAATCACGCCGAGCAGGCATTCTGTGCCGGGCTCGACCACACCCAGTGACGACACTTGGGCATCCCGCATGAGTCGTGCGGCCTGGGCGGCCGATGTGTCGGGCCCGCACGAAACTGGCGATCGGGCAATCAGGTCGCTGACCGACAGGCTGGCGATGTCGGCGGTGCGGCCTTCAGTGTGGCGCGAAACACCGAAAAAACGTTCAAAGGCCGGGTATTTCTTGAGCAGCTTCCGAAACTGGGTGGCCGGCAGCATGAGCAGTGTGGCTGGTTTGCTGGCACGTGCCGTGGTGGCTGCAAAGCCGTCGCGCAGAATGCCGCGTTCACCAAAACTGTTACGGCTGAACAGGCGTGTGACGCGGGCGCCCTGACTGTCGAGGATGTCGATGACACCCGATTCAATGATGTAAATGCCCTCGAGGGGCTGGTTGTACTGGTAAATGAGGTCGCCTGCGCCGTGGGTGCTGCGCACCAGACTGGCGGCCACCGTTTGCAGTTCCCGCTGATCCAGATTGTCGTAGGGATGGACGGTTTCCAGAAAGGTGGTCAGTAAAGCAGCGGTATCGGTCATGACGGCTCACAGTAGTCGGCGCCCCGGTATGGGGCTGTCGGGTTCAGTTTGACAGGCCACACGGGGCGCCGCTTGAAAAAGTGCATGGTACCGCCGCCCCCGTGGGGACGGCGGCCAGGTGCTTAGTGATGCGTTGCCGCACCGGCACCTTTCGGGATGCGGATCGATTCCACCAGTTCCTGAACATGTTTCGGCGGCTCTTCGGTGGCCGAAGACACGACGAACGCAGCGACAAAGTTCAGAATGGCGCCCACAGTACCGATGGACAATGGCGAGATGCCGAACAGGTAGTTGGCGGGGGTGTCAGGCAGCATATTCGTGCCGGGGATGAAGAACCAGCCTTTGTAGATAAAGATGTACACCGAGGTGAACACCAGACCCACCAGCATGCCGGCAATGGCGCCTTGTTTGTTGATGCGCTTGGAGAAAATGCCCATCATCAGAGCCGGGAAGATGGTAGCTGCCGCCAGACCGAAGGCCAGCGCCACCACCTGGGCGGCAAAGCCCGGGGGATTCAGACCCAGCCAGGTGGCCACCACAATGGCAAAGGCCATCGAGACCCGTGCTGCCAGCAGTTCGCCTTTTTCTGAAATGTTGGGGTTGATGGACCCCTTGATCAGGTCGTGCGAAATGGCCGATGAAATGGCTAGCAGCAAACCGGCTGCCGTGGACAGCGCCGCCGCCAGTGCGCCCGCCGCCACCAGCGCGATCACCCAGCCCGGAAGTGCCGCGATTTCAGGGTTGGCCAGCACCATGATGTCGTTGTCGACCTTGGTCAGCTCATTGCCTTTCCAGCCTTTTTCCTTGGCCATGATTGAGACGGGGTGATCTGCAGGGGCCTTGTCGTTGTAGTACTGGATCATGCCGTCGCCGTTCTTGTCTTCCATGGCCAGCAGCCCGGTTTTTTCCCAGGTGCGGATCCAGGAGAGTTCCGGCTTGCTGTCGATGTCGGCACGCGAAACGGCATTGCCCGACAAGGCGGGGCCTGAAATGGCGGCAGGCCACATGGTGGTGGTCAGGTTCATGCGTGCCATGGAGCCCACAGCAGGCGCCACGGTGTAGAGCAGTGCAATGAACACCAGTGCCCAGCCGGCGGACGAGCGGGCATCAGCCACTTTAGGCACCGTAAAGAAGCGAATGATCACATGGGGCAGGCCGGCAGTACCGATCATGAGCGACATGGTGAACAGGAACATGTTCAACATGCTGGTGGTGTCAGCAGTATAGGCGGTGAACCCCAGTTCTGTGACAACCTGGTCGAGTTTGGACAGGAAGGTTACGCTGCCTCCGCCGGGCGCGTAATTGCCGATCAGGCCCAGTTGCGGAAAAATGGAGTCGGTCAGGTTGATCGAGATGAACGCGGCCGGCACGGTGTAGGCGATGATCAGGACGATGTACTGGGCCACCTGGGTGTAGGTGATGCCTTTCATGCCGCCGAAGACCGCATACGCAAACACAATGGCTGCGCCAATGTAAAGGCCCATGTCGGTCGAGACTTCAAGAAAGCGCGAGAACGTGACACCCACACCGCGCATCTGGCCGATCACGTAGGTGATCGAGATGATGATCAGGCACACGACCGCCAGCAGGCGAGCGCCGCCCGAATAGAAGCGGTCTCCGATGAATTCAGGCACGGTGAATTTGCCGAATTTGCGCAGGTAGGGTGCCAGCAGCAGGGCCAGCAGCACATAGCCGCCTGTCCAGCCCATCAGGAAGGCCGATTGTGTATAACCACCCGCCGGGGCCAGAGCAATGATGCCGGCCATGGAAATGAAGGAGGCCGCTGACATCCAGTCGGCGCCGGTGGCCATGCCGTTCAGTACAGGGTTCACGCCCTGGCCGGCGGCATAGAATTCCGCCGTGGAGCCGGCGCGTGCCCAGACCGCAATGCCTACATAGATGGCAAATGTGATCCCGACAAACACCAGGTTCAGAGTAAATTGATCCATGATGCGTGGCCCCTTATTCTTCGACGCCGTGTTCGCGGTCGAGACGGTTCATGACAACGGTGTAAACAAAAATCAGGGCAATGAAGATGTAGATTGATCCGTTCTGGGCCATCCAGAAGCCCAGATCGGCACCCCCGACCATGATGCCCGACAGGGCGGGCCGCAGAATGATGCCCATGCCGAACGAGCAGATGAACCAGACTGCCAATGAAATTTGAATGATGCGAACGTTAGCCTTCCAATAGGCGTTTGAAGATGACTGATCAGCCATGTGGCGTCTCCTTGTTGTTTGACTTCGCCGGCCGTGCCCGTGTTCGGGTGGCCGCTCCTCCGGGTGAGGCCAGGTGATACGACTTCCTGGCAGCAGGTGTCCCTGGTCCTCCTGACAGGGAGCTGAAAAGATCTGGATTGTTTTGTTACATTTTGATCTGTACAGCGCAGCGCTCTGCGTACCTGCAGGTCGAGCCGGATATGCGCTGGAATTGGTGCACAGCATCAGGCTTCACGGCCTGTGTTGTCAATGAGTGGTTTTACGCACTGATGGTCGGCTTAGGTATTTTTTAGCCGTTGACCTGATACGGGATTTTCTTCTGGGGTGTTCAAAATGCATTAAGTCGGCCTTAATTTTTGTTTAACATGCGTCAAATTGTCTTTTTGATGATGGGCGTGTAACGTTTTGAGGCGTTGATGTTTTGCAACAGATCATGAAGGCATCACGCTGAGTGATGCTTTCGGAACCTTGATCAGCCAACCCGTTTGAATGACGTTATGCTGAAAAATTGAACCGTTTGAGTGCGAGAACGGTGGAATGCTTCAAAACTGTGCATACATTAGTGCATACCCTAAGTGTCAAAAGCACCGTTATCGTGCACAATGCGAAGCATGCAGGTGAGGAGACAAGCCCTGCATGGGCAAAAAGCCGACTAGAACGGCGCAAAAGTAGCAGGTCCCATAAGAATCAAAAAACGAAAAAACCGACAATAGCTGAAGAGTTATTGTCGGTTTTTTCATGGGGTTTCGTTTTCTGTTCCGGCGTATTCCCCTTCGCCTTGCCGTCTGCTGCCAACCGCCAGGTTTTCATCCTTTGAACCCGGCGCCCGTGTTCAAAGGGGCGCTGGGTTCAAGGCGGTATCAGCCTTTCAAAAGCTCAAAGCCACCCATATAAGAGCGCAAGGCTTCAGGTACACGTACGCTGCCGTCAGCCTGCTGGCAGTTTTCCAGCACAGCCACAGCGGTGCGGCCCACGGCCAGGCCCGAGCCGTTCAGTGTATGCAGGAATTCAGGTTTGCCCTTTTCCGGGCGGTAACGGGCCTGCAGGCGCCGCGCCTGGAAGGCTTCACAGTTCGAGATCGATGAAATTTCACGCCAGGTGTTCTGGGCCGGCAACCACACTTCGATGTCGTAGGTTTTGGCAGCGCCAAAGCCCATGTCGCCACCGCACAGCAGCACCACGCGGTAGGGCAGGCCCAGCTTTTGCAAAATGGCTTCGGCATGGCCCACCATGTCTTCCAGCGCCTGATACGAGGTATCGGGGTGCACGATTTGCACCAGTTCCACTTTGTCGAACTGGTGCTGACGGATCATGCCGCGCACATCGCGCCCGCCGCTGCCGGCTTCGGAGCGAAAGCAGGGTGTGTGGGCTGTCATGCGCAGCGGCAGGTCGGTGGCGGGCACGATGGTGTCGCGCACCGAACCGGCCAGGGTGATTTCCGACGTGGAAATCAGATAGAGATCTTCGCCGGGAATGACGTTGCCGTGTTCATCGTGGTCCTGGCCGGCCTCGTTGCCGCCCTTGGTGACCCAGAACATGTCGTCTTTGAATTTGGGCAATTGCCCGGTACCCAGCAGGGTGGAGCCGTTCACAATGTAGGGGGTATAGCATTCCTGGTAGCCATGTTCGCCGGTTTGAACGTCGAGCATGAACTGGGCCAGCGCCCGGTGCAGGCGGGCCATCTGGCCCCGCAGCATCATGAAGCGCGCACCCGACAACTTGCGGGCTGTCTCGAAATCGAGCCCCAGGGGTTCACCCACGGCAACGTGATCGCGGGCTTCGAAATCGAGCGGGCAGGGGTTGCCCTGGGCATCAGTCGCCATACCGGGCGGAATCCAGCGGCGCACTTCCACGTTGTCGTTGCTGTCTTTGCCCAGGGGCACACTGGCGTGCGGCAGGTTGGGCAGGGTCATGAGCCAGTCGCGCAATTCTTTCTGAATGCCGTCAAGTTCGGCTTCCAGTTCTTTCAGTCGTGCGGGAATCTGCTGGGATTCGGCCATGGCATGCGAGGCATCCTGGCCCTGTGACTTGAGCTGGCCGATCAGTTTGGACACGGCATTGCGGCGTGCCTGCAGGTTTTCTGTTTCAACCTGAACCGATTTGCGGCGTGCCTCAAGGGCATTGAAGCGTTCGGCATCGAAGGAAACGCCGCGCACGGCCAGGGCCTGGATGACAGCAGGAAGGTCTTTGCGTAACTGATTGGAATCGAGCATGGGGGAACCAGAAGAAAAAGGGGTGTTCAGCCCGGGTTGCGGGGCCGGGCCTGGGCGTCAAGGCTGCGCAGAAACGCCAGCTTGTCACGGATTTTACCTTCAAGGCCCCGGTCTGTTGGTGTGTAGAAGGTGGCCTGGAGACCGTCGGGGAAATAGTGTTCGCCTGCCGCGTAGCCGTAGGGTTCATCGTGGGCATACCGGTAGGCTTTGCCGTGGCCCATGGCTTTCATCAGGGCCGTGGGCGCGTTGCGCAGGTGCAGGGGCACCGGCGCACTGCCGTGTTCCTCGGCATGGCGACGGGCCTGCTTGTAGGCCATGTACACAGCATTCGATTTTGCGGCGCAGGCCAGGTACACGACGGCCTGGGCCAGCGCCAGTTCGCCTTCGGGCGAACCCAGGCGTTCGTAGATGTCGGCGGCATTCAGGGCCAGTTGCGTTGCGCGCGGGTCGGCCAGCCCGATATCTTCAATGGCCATGCGCACAATGCGGCGCGACAGATAGCGCGGGTCGGCACCGCCATCGATCATGCGGGCAAACCAGTACAGCGAGGCGTCGGGATCCGAGCCGCGTACGGCTTTGTGCAGGGCGCTGATCTGGTCGTAGAAGGCATCGCCGCCTTTGTCGAAGCGCCGCAGGCTTTGCGACAGCGAGGTTTCCAGCCAGTCGGGGTCGATCAGGGTGCGTCCGGCTTCATGTGCGGCTTCGGCAATGACTTCGATGGCATTGATGACGCGCCGCGCATCGCCATCGGCCCAGCGCGCCAGTTGCTCGCGCGCTGCGGCATCGATTTGCAGCGTTTGGCCGGCGGCATCGGGCATCAGGGCCAGGGCCCGGTCAACCAGCACCATCAGTTCTTCAGGGGTAAGGGCCTGCAAGACATAGACACGGGCGCGCGAGAGCAGGGCGGAGTTGACTTCGAATGACGGGTTTTCGGTGGTGGCGCCGATGAACGTGAACAGCCCGCTTTCCACATAGGGCAGGAAGGCGTCTTGCTGGGCCTTGTTGAAGCGGTGCACTTCATCGACAAACAATATGGTGCGCCGCCCTTGAACCTGGGCGCGCTGGGCGGTAGCCACCGCTTCGCGGATATCCTTGACCCCCCCCAGTACCGCAGAAATGGCCAGGAACTGGGCATTGAAGCCGTTGGCCATGAGCCGCGCCAGCGTGGTTTTACCCACACCCGGCGGGCCCCAGAAGATCATGGAATGGGGGCGGCCCGAGTCGAAGGCGACGCGCAGCGGCTTGCCCGGCCCGAGCAGGTGGCTTTGACCCACGACATCGTTCAACGAACGCGGCCGCATGCGCTCGGCCAAGGGCGCATGTTCGCTGCCACCGGCCTGGGTGAGAAGATCGGGTTCGTGCATGCCCGGCCCGTTTTACTGCATGTTCACGACATCGACCCCGGGGGGCGGGGTGAAGGTGAAGCGGTTGTCGTCGAGTGCCGGGTTGCGCGTGATGTTGCTGAGGTTGATGCGCGTGGTTTGCCCAAAGGCATCGAGCAGCAGCAAACGGGCCGGCAGGCCGTTGCGGAAGCCGATATCGACATGGGTGAAGCCGGCTTCCGGGTTGCGCGGCTGCGCACGCAGCCAGTCAAGGCCCTGGTCGGCCGGCAGGTTGGTGAGTGTGAAGGCCTGGTCGAGCGAACCGGAGCCAAACAGGATGGCAGCCGGCGAGGCGCCGATGGACTGGCTTACAGGGCGCCGGGTCACCTGGGCGAGGTCAGGGTCGTACTGATAAAGCACCTTGCCATCGGATAACACCAATTGCTCGTAGGGCTGTTCAACCTGCCACAGAAACTGGCCGGGCCGTTTGAAAGCGAACTGGCCGGTCTGTGCCCGGCTGTTGCCCCGGTTTTCCAGGCGTTGCTGTTCGAACTGACCGGTGGCCGAGCGCACGGTTTCTATGAACTGGCGCAGTTGCGTTGTTGCATCGGCAGCCAGGCCCAGGGCGGGGACGCAGGCCAGCAGCAGGCCCAGTATCCATTTTTTAATCATCGTTGGGGCTCGTTTTTCCGGCAGGAACAAGAATTTCGCGGTTGCCGTTGGTTTGCATGGCAGATACCAGCCCGGCCTGTTCCATTTGTTCGAGCAGGCGGGCGGCGCGGTTGTAGCCCACACGCAGGTGACGCTGGACCGATGAAATGGATGCCTTGCGGTTTTTCAGGACAATTTCAACGGCCTGGTCGTACAGCGGGTCGGATTCTGCATCGGCAAAACCGGTGACCGGGCTGACGCCATCGCCGGTTTCACCTTCGGGGGCGCCTTCCAGCAAACCTTCAATGTAGTTGGGTTCGCCGTGGGCTTTCAGGTCGGCGACTACACGGTGTACTTCGTCGTCGTGGACGAAGGCGCCGTGCACGCGCATGGGCAGGCCGCTGCCGGGGGGCATGTAGAGCATGTCGCCCTGGCCAAGCAGGGTTTCTGCGCCCATTTGGTCGAGAATGGTGCGGGAGTCGATTTTGGACGAGACCTGAAAGGCGATACGGGTGGGAATATTGGCCTTGATCAGGCCGGTGATGACATCGACACTGGGGCGTTGGGTGGCCAGGATCAGGTGAATGCCGGCCGCCCGGGCTTTTTGTGCCAGCCGGGCGATCAGTTCCTCGATTTTCTTGCCGACCACCATCATGAGGTCGGCCAGTTCGTCGATGACCACCACGATGAAAGGCAGGGTGGCCAACGGTTCGGGGGCATCGGGCGTAAGTGAGAACGGGTTGGGTATGGGTTCCTCGCGCTGGTTGGCTTCACGGATTTTTGCGTTGTAGCCAGCCAGATTGCGCACCCCCAGTTTGCTCATGAGGCGGTAGCGTTTTTCCATTTCGCCCACGCACCAGTTCAGCGCATTGGCGGCCTGGCGCATGTCGGTGACGACCGGCGCCAGCAAGTGCGGGATATCTTCGTAAACGCTCATTTCGAGCATTTTGGGGTCGATGAGAATGAGCCGGACATCGTCCGGCCCGGCTTTATACAGCAGGGACAGGATCATGGCGTTGATCCCGACCGATTTGCCCGAGCCGGTGGTGCCGGCGACCAGCAGGTGGGGCATCTTGGCCAGATCAGCCACCACCGGGTTGCCGGCAATGTCTTTGCCCAGCGCCATGGTGAGCAGCGAGGCCCCGTTGTGGTAGGTTTGCGAGCCGATGATTTCGGACAGACGCACCATCTGGCGCTTGGGGTTGGGCAGTTCCAGCCCCATGAGGTTCTTGCCCGGAATGGTTTCAACCACCCGGATGCTGACCAGGCTGAGTGCCCGGGCAAGGTCTTTGGCAAGATTCACCACCTGGGCGCCTTTCACGCCCGTGGCTGGTTCGATTTCATAGCGTGTGATGACTGGCCCGGCCTGGGCTGCCACGACCATGACGTTCACGCCGAAATCGGCCAGTTTTTTTTCAATGAGCCGCGAGGTGTATTCAATGGTTTCGGGCGATACCGTTTCGATGGCCTGGCCGGGGGGGTCGAGCAGGGAGACTTCGGGCAGCCCGCCGGGCTCGGTGACCTTGACTGGCGGGGTGAACAGGGTACGTTGCTTTTCCTGTTCAACCCGTGGTGATTTTGGAACGGACAGAATGGCCGGTTCGATGCGCACGGGTTGTTCGTGGACCAGCTGTTCCTGGCGTGCTTCGACCATTTCCTTGCGTTCCGCCGTGCGTACCTGGCCTTCTTTGCGGTCGTCGTGTGCGGTTTTCAGGGCGATGATCCGGCGCCAGGCGCGTTCAAGGATGACTCCGATACGTTCGGAAATGTTGAGCCAGGAAAAACCGAAAAACAGGCTCAGGCCGGCGGCGATGAGACCGAGCAGCACCATGGTGGCACCGGTTGCGCCCAGGGAGTAGGCCATGGCCTGGGCGAGCAATTGACCGAGTTGGCCACCCGCACCGGCCGGCAGGTGGCCTGCCGATTGGGCGAAACGCTGGGCTTCAAGGCCCATGCCACCCGTGATCAGCAGGGCAAAGCCGATCCCGACTTCCCAGCGTACGCGGGGCAGGGGATCGGATTTCCCGGGCCAGATGAGCGAGGTGATGCGGTAGAACCCGACCACAATGTGATACACCAGTAAAAGCACGATGAGCCAGGCTGAAAACCCCATGAGGTAATAGAGGAGGTCGGCCACGTAGGCACCCAGGGTACCGCCACGGTTTTGGGTGGTGTGGGTTTGCAGCGAGTGCGACCAGCCGGGGTCGGACGGGTGCCAGGTGGCCAGCACCAGACCCAGCCACGCGGCCAGGCCGACGAACACGATCCAGCGGGCCTCGCGTACGAGACCGGTGAGCCGGGTTTGCAGGGCCGAAGGCCCGTTACGGACGTTGCGGGACCCCCGCGGGGACGATGCAGTGATTCTTGCCATGGACTCATTATAATTGGGTGGTCAACTTTTTTCGGAAGCCTTCTCATGACATCTGCAAAGCACGCCAAAGTACTGATTCTGGGCTCGGGTCCGGCCGGTTACAGCGCTGCGGTGTATGCCGCTCGTGCCAACCTGAATCCTGTGCTGATCACCGGGCTTGAACAGGGCGGCCAGCTCATGACCACCACTGACGTCGACAACTGGCCCGCTGATCCGAACGGTGTGCAGGGCCCCGACCTCATGCAGCGTTTCCAGGCCCACGCCGAACGTTTCAACACCGAAATGATCTTCGACACCATCACGGCCGTCGATTTTTCCAGCCGTCCGTTCACGCTCACGGGCGATTCCGGCAGTCAGTACACCTGCGATGCCCTGATCATCGCCACGGGTGCATCGGCCCAGTACCTGGGGCTGCCTTCCGAACAGGCCTTCATGGGGCGGGGCGTGTCGGGGTGCGCCACCTGCGACGGTTTTTTCTACAAGAATCAGGATGTCGTGGTGGTCGGCGGGGGCAATACCGCTGTGGAAGAGGCCCTGTACCTGTCGAATATTTGTCGCAGTGTCACGGTCATTCACCGTCGTGACAAATTCCGTGCCGAACCCATCCTCATCGACAAAATGATGGACAAAGTGCAGAACGGCAACATGAAGCTCAAGCTGTTCTGCGAACTCGACGAAGTGCTGGGCGATGCCTCCGGTGTGACCGGGGTGCGCATTCGCAACAACCAGAACAGCACCACCGAAGAGCTCGCCGTGACGGGCGCGTTCATCGCGATCGGGCATAAACCCAATACAGCCATTTTTGAAGGCAAACTGGCCATGGAAAACGGCTATATCGTTACGCGCAGCGGCTTGAACGGTCTGGCCACCATGACCTCCGTTCCCGGTGTGTTTGCCGCCGGCGATGTCCAGGATCACGTGTATCGCCAGGCGATCACCAGTGCCGGTACCGGTTGCATGGCCGCCCTTGATGCCCAGCGCTGGCTGGAGAACGGTGGCGAATGATCCGGGCCGGGGGCAGACCCGGACACATTCGCTCACTGACCTGAAGCAGTTGCGCAAGCAGCTGAAGGGGGCGGCGCCCGCAGGCGTTGCCGCCCGGGCTGGTCTTGCGCCGGTTGCATCA
This sequence comes from Alcaligenaceae bacterium, assembly GCA_012727555.1. Classification (GTDB taxonomy): domain Bacteria; phylum Pseudomonadota; class Gammaproteobacteria; order Burkholderiales; family Burkholderiaceae_B; genus JAAYGT01. The sequence goes on from JAAYGT010000098.1 coordinate 12,242, forward strand.
CTGCCTTCGGCAACACCCCGGCCACCCGGCAAGAAAAAGCGCAAGAAAATGGCGGCTGCACAATCAGCCGCATCTGGCTTTGTGCCGGCGCTTCATGCCGAAGGTCTGGGCCTACCTGCCGCCACGGGGCGCAGTCAGGCGGCAGGCAAGCCCGTTTCTATTGAAGCGCCCGCACTCAGTCCTGACGATCTGGCCCTGTTTCGTACTGCGGTCAAGTCCGTGCGGCGGATCAAGGACACCCGCCGCGTCGTGCTGCCACCAGTGCGTAATCAGCCCCCGAGCCTGCTCCAGGAAAAGCGTGCGCGCGCGGCCGGCCTGGAAAAATCGCCGGGGCCGGCGGTATCCGATCATTTCAGTCCTGCGCCGCTGCATCACGACGATACGCGTTTTGTGCGTGACCGCCATTCGCCCGACCTCGTCCGTCAGCTTGAGCGGGGGCGTTGGCCCATAGGCGCCACACTCGATCTGCACGGCAGCACGCTCGATGAAGCCCGCGAGCGCCTTGACCGTTTTTTGCGGTCCTGCACCGAACATTACATCCGCTGCGTGCGCATTGTGCACGGCAAGGGGTATGGTTCGAAAGACGGTGAATCCGTGCTCAAGACCACGATCCGGCGCTGGCTCACCCAGTTGCCGTCCGTGCAGGCGTACGTGCAATGCAGCGAAAACGATGGCGGTGCCGGCGCCGTGCTGGTGCTTTTGGCCGAACCCCCCGCGCCCTGATACGGTGCGTACCTGACCCATTACGGTACGCACCCGGCCGGCCTGCAATGGGCCGTTGTTGACACGGCATGGCTCAGAAACCATGCGCCACACCAGGCGTTTGCGCCCGAAGCGTCCCGGGCGTCTTGTTTTCTTGTTGTCTGGCATGGAACTTGCTTGTGTTGCTGTGCCGCTTTTCCTTCCCTTGGCCTGAATCATCTACTGCATCTGACCCATGGTCAGCATGCAGATATCTGTTTAGTCTGCAGGCGATGGGGGATGCGACCTTCATAACAAGACAAGGAGATTCTGCCATGGTAGTGAAATTCACGGATCGCGGGTATCGCTGCATGCCCGGACCCCTGCAGTGTGCGCGTGGCGTAGCCGCTGAGCCAGGTCATGAAATTCATCGGGTTCGTTTCCTGACGGCGCGTTCCCTGGATGCCGGTTTCGAGAAAATTCGCACCTGGTTGCACGAACGTCATTTGCCCCTGACCGCATTGTGTGGCTGCGAGTTCCGGATTCCGGACGCTTTGGCAGGCCGGGCAGACGATCCGGCCGTGGCCGGGCATCCGTTCAATAGGCGTTACCTGCAGGTGCTTGAGCAGTGGGGCATTGTCCAGGATGGCTTCAATCCCGTTGCACGCAGTCAGGTCGTGCCGGAACTGAGTCCGCCGCTCGAGCCTGCCTTTTATGCTTTCTCCTACGTGGAACCATCGGCAGGCAATCGGCCTACGTTTGTGCTGGCGGGCTCAAGCGAGGGGGCTGTGTATTCAGCGGCCAATGAGGCCTTGGGCGACACGGTCAATCAGGTCATGGATGAACTGGAGTACCGCATGCGGGGTCTGGCCATGTCATGGACGGATGTGACGGCCGCCCAGATTTACTCGATTCACAACACACATACGCTTGTGAAGCGGGTATTTGCCTCACGCCAGATCGAAATACCTGGCTTGAAATGGAACCTGTGCCGTTCGCCGCTGGCTGGTATGGAGTTTGAAATGGACTGTCGTCGTGTCATCAACGAACACGTTCTCGTTTGAAGGAAAGCGTCATGATTGCAACAGAAGGTTTGAGTGTACAGCCCGCCATGGCAGGTGGCGTGGTTCGCAGTGGCCGGTTTTGGGTCAACGCCGTGCAGCCTTTGGTCAGCACAATCGCGTTGGCGCATGCACCCCATGCACGCGGTCTGATTGGCCAGTTCGAGGTGCTGCCGGATCCCGTGTTGAGTATGCCGGGCAGTGTATGCCTGACGGTGGGCTTGCATGCTGCCACCGTGCAGGTGCTGCACCACATGGAGGCCTCGTTCAAGGCCAGTGTGGATGCACTGAATGACGGTTGCCACGTGCAGATTGCCTTGCACCTGAGTGAGGACACGAATACCGCAGCCGGCTCAAGGCATCTTGATCGCATTTGAAAAAAAACGGGGCACGACCATGATGCATGGTCGTGCCCCGGGATGCGATTTCAGCGGTTTCCGGAAGCGGCAGCGTGCTGCCGGCTTTCGGATCAGGTGAGTCGATCAGGCGAAGCTGGGACGACGTGCAGCCGGTTTGCTGCTGCGGTCGGCGCCGCTTTTGTGGCTGAAGCCGTCACGCGAAGCCGGACGTGCCTTGCCTTGACCGGCAAATTCCGGGCGACCAGCACCTGTGCGCTTGGCGAAGGCGGGACGATCACCGAAAGCGGGGCGGTCGTTGGCAAAGTCAGAACGGGGTTTCCGATCGCCGAAGGCAGGGCGGTCGCCTGCGGCGCCATGGGGCTTGCGGTCGCCGTAGGCAGGACGATCACCATAGGCGGGGCGTGCTGCGCGGTCGGCGTAGCCTTCACGGGCGGCGGGGCGGCCTTCGGTGCGTTTGGCGTACGATGGGCGGTCACTGAAACCGGCGCGGTCACCCGCAAAGCCGCCACGTTCGTTGTTGGCGCGATCACCGGCAAACGCGGGGCGGTCGCCTGTTTCGCGACGGGGGCCATTCTGGAAGCCTGCGCGGTCGTCGTCGGCAAAGCGGCCTGGGCCGGCTGGTTTGTGGCCGCCCGCTTTGTAGCCACCGGCCTTGTAACCGCCAGCTTTATGGCCACCGAAACCGCCACGGCTGTTGTCGTTGCCGAAGCGCTTGCCGCCACCCTGGCCTTTGCGGTCGGTGTAGGTGGGGCGTACCGTTTTACGGGGCTCCAGGCCGGCGATGACGTCGGACGGGATGGGTTGGCCGATGAAGTGTTCGATACGGCGCACTTTATGGCGTTCGGAATGCGTGGCCAGCGTGAAGGCCAGGCCATCGCGACCGGCACGGCCGGTGCGGCCGATGCGGTGCACGTAGTCTTCGGCCTGCATGGGCAGATCGTAGTTCACGGCGTGGCTGATGCCTTGAACGTCGATGCCGCGTGCGGCAACGTCGGTGGCAACCAGAATGCGCAGTTTGCCTTTTTGCAGCAGGCCCAGGGTGCGGGTACGCTGGCGCTGGTTCATGTCGCCGTGCAGGGCGGCTGCCGCAAAACCTTGTTCGGCCAGACGTTCTGCCAGATCGTCGGCGCCACGTTTGGTGGACGTGAAAACGATGGCCTGGTCAACGCTGGCATCGCGCAGCAGGTGGTCAAGCAGGCGCATTTTGTGGCTGGCGTCGTCGGCGTAGAGCAAGCTTTGTGTAATGTTGCTGTGGCGTGATGTTTGGCTGGTGAGCTGGATTTGTTCCGGATCACGCATGAGCGTGGCGCCCAGACGGGCAATGTTGCCGTCGAGCGTGGCCGAGAACAACAGGGTCTGGCGCGATTTCGGTGTGCTGGCCACAATGGTTTCGATGTCTTCGATGAAACCCATGTCGAGCATGCGGTCGGCTTCGTCGAGTACCAGGGTGTGCACCGTGGACAAGTTCACGCGCTTGGCCTGCAGGTGATCGATCAGGCGGCCGGGTGTGGCCACCAGAACGTCAACTCGGCGCGAAAGCGCTTTCAGTTGGGCGCCGTAAGGCATGCCGCCCACCACGGTGGCAATGCGCAGGTCTTTGATGTGCGCGCCATAGGTTTTGGTGGCTTCGGCCACTTGCATGGCCAGTTCGCGGGTGGGGGTCAGTACCAGGACCTGAACGCCCGTGCCTTTGTTGGCGGGCATGTTGGCAATACGGTTCAATGCGGGCAGCATGAAGGCGGCGGTTTTGCCGCTGCCGGTCTGGGCAGAAACCATCAGGTCGGCGCCGGCCAGGGCGCGTGGAATGGACGCAGCCTGAACGGGTGTGGGTTCAGTGAAGCCGGTTTTGAGAACAGCCGACAGAATGGAGGGGGCAAGGCCCAGGTTTTCAAAAGACATGAGTATCCTTTTGCCGTACGAAAACGGCAATGCAGGGCACGGACGCAGGGGAAAGGGTCTGTGCGCAGATTGATTGGAAGCATCGTGCCGACCAGATCAACCCGGCATCGGCCATGCGCGCAAGCGGCACGGCAAAAGGTTCTGGAGGTCAGGGAGCGATGGCGTTCAACATGGGTGCTGAGATAATTCAGTAACTGCTAGCGGCAGCACGTGCTGCTTGAAAATGTGAACGCATTCAGTGTGCAGTGCCGCTATTATAGACAGAGAAGCCTTTACGGGGAAACCCTTATTCGTGAAAAATTGCATTTTTGTTGCAAAACAGGGACCACGCCGTGGATAAACCAACGACAAAGGCCGCGCTGCCTGCCGGATCTGGATCATCCACAGTGGAATCCGGGCCATCAACACCGAACGTCATTCCCGGTGCCAGCGCCGGCATCATCGGCCTTGTGCTGGCGGCCGGCCAGGGAACCCGCTTTGATCCATCCGGTCGCCTGAACAAGCTGATGCAACCTTTGCCGGGTGGCATGCGGGTGGTTGACCAGACCATTGCCCGTGTGCGTGCCGGTGTCGATGCCGTGGTGGCGGTGGTTGGTGCCCTGGACTCCCCGGTGGCGCAGCACCTGCAGCAATTGCAGGTGCCCGTGGTGCTGTGCGCACAGGCCCGGCAGGGCATGGGCCACAGCGTGGCCGCCGGCGTGGCTGCCACACAGGCCGAAACAGGCTGGATCATTGCCTTGGCGGACATGCCCTTCGTGGCGTGCGAAACAGTGCAGGCGCTGGCAGCCGCCCTGCGTGCGGGTGCGCCCTGTGCCGTGCCTTTTTTCAAGGGCGTACGGGGTAACCCCGTGGCCTTTCAGGCCGCCTGGCGTTCCACCTTGCTGAACCTGACGGGTGATCAGGGGGCGCGTCATTTGTTGCAGCAGCCAGGGGTTGTGCAGCTGAATGTACCGGATCCCGGCGTGTTGCGTGATGTGGATACGCCGGCTGATCTGGTGGGCGTTGAAATCAGGTGTCGCGCTGGTTCTTGGCCTGTTCCACGTCCAGATCCCGGGGCAGGGTGACCCCGTTTTTTACGGCCAGCACTTCCGCCATGATGCTCACGGCAATTTCCGGTGGGGTCTTGCTGCCAATGTAAATGCCGATCGGCCCGCGCAGGCGTTTCAGCGAGTCTTCAGTTTGCCCGAAATGTTCGATCATGCGTTCGCGCCGTGCCTGGTTGTTGCGTCGTGAACCGATGGCGCCTACATAGAAGGCCTCGGTTTCAAGGGCTTCCAGCAGGGCCAGATCATCGAGTTTGGGGTCGTGGGTCAGGGCAATCACGCAACTGCGCTGGTCGGGCCTGAAGGCCGTAACCACGTCATCCGGCATGCCGGTGACCAGGCGTGCACCTTCAACCGCCCAGCCTTGCCGGTATTCTTCACGCGGATCGCAAACCGTGACATCAAACCCGTTGAACAGGGCCATGGTGGCCAGATAACCGGCCATGTGGCCTGCGCCGATCAGCAGCATGCGATACGCCGGCCCGAAGGTATTAACCAGTTCGGTGTCGGAAATACTGAGCCGGGCGGGCGCATCGGCCACGCGCTGGGTAACCCGGCCGTCGGCCAGTTGTACCGTGCGGTGCATGGAACGCCCCTGTTCAAGCGTGTTGACCAGTTCGTCGAGCAATGCGGCATCGGGGTCGTATTCCAGCAGCAGTTCCAGGGTGCCACCGCAGGGCAGGCCAAAACGGTGGGCTTCATCGGCGGTAATACCGTACTTCACGAAAACGGGTGGTCCACCGGGCAATGCCTGCGTGGCATGGTTGCCGGCATAGGCACGTGTATAGCGATCGATCAGGTCGTCTTCGATGCAACCGCCCGAAACGGACCCCGACACCGTACCGGTTTCGCACAGGGCCATGATCGAACCCACCGGGCGAGGTGACGACCCCCAGGTGCGTACCACGGTAGCCAGCAGGGCCCGCTGGCCGGCCTTGCGCCAGCCGCGCAGGGTGCGCAACACCATGACATCCAGGTTTTCCATGGCCTTAGTTCCCGCTGGCAAATACAATCACAATAATGGCTGCGGCGGCGGCACCCCACACCCACAAGGGAATGCCACTGCGCGTTTTTGCGGGCTGGACCTGGCCAGCGTGTGTGGGTGCGCCCTGGGCCGGATCGGTTGTGTGACTGGATTCGGCGCTGTTCTGCGAACCGGCCGCGTCACTGGGCTCTGCAGTGCCTGGCGTCTCGGCAACCGCATCGGCAACCGCATCGGCCGCATAGCGTCGCTGCATTTCTTCATCAAAGCGTTTGAAGAAATCGTCGGCCATGGATTTGGCCGTGCCGTCGATCAGGCGCTGGCCGAGCTGGGCAATTTTGCCGCCCACCGAGGCATGGACGGTGTAGGCCAGTTCACAGCCGTGTTCGGTGGGTGTGAGCGTGACCTGGGCGTTCCCTTTGCCAAAACCGGCGGCGCCGCCTTTGCCCTCGAAGTTCAGCTGGTAGCTTGCCGGCGGGTTCAGGTCGCCGAGCACAATGGTGCCGTTGAACTTGGCCGACACCGGTCCGATCTTGACCGAGACGTTCAGTGCGTAGGTGTTTTCATCGGTGGCGTCCAGGCTGTTGCAGCCCGGGATGCACAGTTTCAGGACCTCGGGATCATTCAAGGCATCCCAGGCCTGTTGTTGTGTGACGCTCAGTTGTCGGCTGGCTTGCATGTCCATGACGGGGCTCCTTGGGGTTCGGGTTTTTGATGAGTTCAGCCAGGCTGTGCGCCAGCTGGTTCAATGAGTGCAGGTTGTGCACGGCCAGCATGGCGTGGCAGTGGGTGTGCAGGGCCTGTGCCCCCTGGGCCAAGGGTGCGTAGCCGTCGAAGCGTAGCAGGGGATTCAGCCACAGCAGACGGCCGCAGCGCCGGCGCACACGGGCCAGTTGGGTGTGCAGCAGGGTTGGGTCGCCGGTATCCAGGCCATCGGATACCAGCAGCACCAGGCTGCGCCGCCCGACCAGGCAGCGGGCATGGTGCTGGTGCAGCGTTTGCAGGCATTCCCCCAGCCGTGTGCCGCCCGCGAAATCGGTAATGCTCTGGTTGGCCTGTTCCAGCATCTGATCGGTGTCGGCGGCGCGAAAGGCCCCATGCAGCGGGGTAAGGTGCGTGCCGATGGCAAAGACCTGGCGTTGTCGGCAGGCACGGGTTGCCGCGTGCAGAAAGGCCAGCAGCAAGCGGGTGTAGCGTTCCATGGAACCGGACACATCGACCAGCACAACCAGGGGGGGCGGTTCCAGCCTGCGCTGACGCCGGGGAATGTGGATGAGTTCGCCGCCTGTGCGCGCGGCCGCCCGCAGCACACCGGACCAGTGCGGCACGGCACCCCGGCCGGCCGGTCGCGTGCGCCGGCTGGCAAAGGGGGGCAATGGCAGGGGGATCTCGCGGGCCAGCCGCTCGACCAGTGCGTATTCATCGGCTGAAAGGCGGTTGAAATCGGCCTGCCTGAGCCGGTGCAGGGCGCTGGCTGTCATGGCGGCATCGAGTCGAAGATCGGCCGCCTGTGTGGCCGCCGCGGGGGGCGATGGGGGGCGTGGCGCCCGCAGTGCATCGGCTACACGCGGGCGGGGCCCGGGTTTGGCGTTGGCCGCCGGTGCCTTGGGCAGCATCTGGGCCAGCAGTTTGCGGGCCAGGTCAGGGTCCTTGAAAAAGGTGTCGAACAATTCGCTGAACACGGCGCGATCCTGCTCGCGGCTGACCAGAACCGTTTCAAGCGCGGCTTTGAGATCAGGCCGTGATGCCAGCCCCACCAGCAACGCCGCGTGCTGGGCCAGGGCGATGCGTGAAGCATCAAGCGGCAGGCCGGCCCGGCGCAATGCCCGCCCGAAGGCGGACAGGTTGCTGGCCAGCTTGCCGTGGCGTGCATCGCCCAGTTGCGCTTGACTCATGGGCTTTGGTCAGCGGTGTCGAGCAGCCGGGCGGTGAGGTCCGGGGTGAGCGCGGCGACGTCATCGCGCTGCTTGAACAGGATGCCGGCGGTGTCGAAGACCACTTCAGGGTCGAGGATGAGGGTGTCGAGGGCCACCAGGGCACGGGCCCATTCCACGCTTTCTGCAATACCCGGTGTGCGCTGGAACTGCCCCTGGCTGCCGGCGATGCGCAACTGCTCGACAAACCGTGTGACTTGTTCAGACAAGCCCGGACCGGCCTGCGGAACACGTGACTGGATGATCTGCAGTTCACGCGCGCGATCGGGGTAGTCGAGCCAGTGATAAAGACAGCGCCGTTTGACAGCATCGTTCAGGTCGCGCGTGCGGTTGCTGGTGAGCAGGGTGACCGGTGTATGGAGCGCCTTGACGGTGCCGAGTTCGGGAATGCTGACCTGGTATTCGCCCAGGTATTCCAGCAGGAAGGCTTCGAAGGGTTCGTCGGCACGGTCGATTTCATCGATGAGCAGCACGGCACCGGGCGCCGGGGTACGCAGCGCTTGCAGCAGGGGCCGTTCGATCAGGTAACGGGGCTGGTAGACCGAGGCCTCAAGGGAGTGCAGGGCATCGTTCGCAGGCAGGCTGTGCGGTGAATCGGCACTGCAGGGCGCCGGCGTGGCCGGGTTGGTGGCCTGGGCCGGCAGTTCACGCTGGCCCTGCACCGCCCGCAGGTGCAGCAGTTGCGCCGTGTAGTTCCATTCGTACAGGGCATCGCGTTGTTCCAGGCCATCGTAGCACTGCAGCCGGATGAGTGCCCGGCCCAGGGCGGCCGCCAGGGCCTTGGCCAGCTCGGTTTTACCCACCCCGGGCTCGCCTTCGAGCAGCAGCGGGCGCTGCAGGCGCAGCGCCAGAAACACGGAAGTGACCAGGCGCCTGTCGGCGTAATAACCTTCCTTTTCAAGCGCCTGGGCCAGTTGCGTGATGGACTGGAACACGGGGGTCAGCCCTGGGCCAGCGCCTGGGCCACGGCGCGTTGTGTCATGACCCGGGCCAGATGGGCGCGATAATGTGCACTGGCGTGCAGATCGGTGCTGAAATCGGCCGGATCAAGTGCCAGCGCAGCCAGTGTGTCGGGGCTGAATTGCCGGTTCAGCGCCTGTTCGAAGGCGGCTGCACGAAAGACCCCGTTACCAGCGCCGGTGATGGCCACCCGCACGCCCTGGGCTGTTTTGGCCACGCAGGCGCCCACCAGGGCAAAGCGCGAGGCCGGTTGCCGGAACTTCAGGTAGGCCGCCCGTTCAGGCACGGGGAACTGGATGGCCGTGATCAGTTCATCGGGTTCAAGGGCGGTGGTGAACATGCCCTGGAAGAAGTCGTCGGCGGCCAGGGTACGGCGCGTGGTGTGTACGGTGGCGTTCAGGGCCAGCACAGCGGCCGGGTAGCAGGCGGCCGGGTCGTTGTTGGCCACCGACCCGCCCAGTGTGCCCATGGCGCGCACCTGACGGTCGCCGATGTTGCCGGCCAGGTCTGCCAGGGCAGGAATGCTCTGGCGGACATCGGGGTGTGTTGCAACCTGGGCATGGCGTGCCATGGCGCCAATGACCACTGTAGTGCCTTCGCGGCGGATGGCGGCCAGTTCAGGCATGTGGGCAAGGTCGACCAGTTGTTCCGGACTGGCCAGGCGCAGCTTCATGGAGGCCAGCAACGTTTGGCCGCCGGCCAGGGCCTGGGCGCCGCTGGCCAGCAGTGCCGTGGCCTGATCCAGGGTGGCGGGACGTTCCAGTGTGAATGGGTACATGGTTAGGCTCCTTGGGTTTGGGCTGCCTGAAGGGCATGCCACACGCGTGCGGGGGATGCCGGCATGTCGAGATCGGTGACACCAAGCGGGCGCAGGGCATCGAGGACGGCGTTGATGACGGCGGGGGGCGAGGCGATGGCGCCGGCCTCGCCGCACCCTTTGGCACCGATGGGGTTGTGGGTGCAGGGTGTGCAGACCTGGCCCAGGGTGATCATGGGCATGTGGTCGGCCCGGGGCATGGCGTAGTCCATGAGGCTGCCCGTGACAAGCTGGCCCGTTTCGCGGTCGTAGATGCCATGTTCGAGCAAGGCCTGACCCACTCCCTGGACAATGCCCCCGTGCACCTGGCCTTCAACGATCATGGGGTTGACGATGGTGCCGAAGTCGTCGACGGCGGTGAAGCGGTCGATACGGACCACCCCGGTTTCGGGATCAACCTCGGTTTCGCAGATGTAGGTGCCGCCTGGGTAGGTGAAGTTGGTGGGGTCGTAGAAGGCGGTTTCGTTCAGGCCGGGTTCGAGTTTGTCGAGCGGGTAGTTGTGGGGCACATAGGCGGCGAGGGCCACTTCGGCAAAGGTTTTTTTCTTGTCGGTGCCCTTGACGGTGAATTCGCCGTTACTGAATTCGATGTCGGTGTCGGCTGCTTCGAGCAGGTGGGCGGCGATCTTGCGGGCTTTGTTCTCGATTTTGTCGAGGGCCCGCATGATGGCCGACCCCCCGACTGCCAGGGAACGCGAGCCGTACGTGCCCATGCCAAAGGGCACGCGGCCGGTATCGCCGTGCACGATATCAACGGCATCGACACCGACCCCCAGACGGGCTGCCACCAGCTGGGCAAAGGTGGTTTCGTGGCCCTGGCCGTGGCTGTGGGACCCGGTGAAGACGGTGATGCTGCCGGTGGGGTGAACACGGATTTCACCGCATTCGAATAGGCCGGCCCGGGCGCCCAGGGCACCTGCGATGTTGCTGGGAGCCAGGCCGCAGGCTTCGATGTAGCTTGAATAGCCGATTCCCCGCTTCAGGCCCCGGGCTTCGCTGGCCTGGCGACGCGCTTCGAAACCGGCGACATCGGCCAGTTCCTGGGCTTTGTTCATGCAGGCGTTGAAGTCGCCGGTATCGTATTGCAGGGCGACCGGTGTTTGGTAGGGGAACGCGGTGATGAAATTGCGTTTGCGGATTTCGTCTTGGGTGAGGCCCAGTTCCCAGGCGCAACGGGTCACCAGGCGCTCGAGCAGGTAGGTGGCTTCGGGGCGTCCGGCACCGCGGTAGGCATCGACAGGTGACGTGTTCGTGAACCAGGCATCGACTTCCACGTAGATTTGCGGCGTGGTGTACTGGCCGGCCAGCAGAGTGCCGTACAGAATGGTGGGAACAGCGCTGGCGAACGTGCCCAGGTAGGCGCCCAGGTTGGCGTGGGTGTGGACCCGCAGGGCCAGGAATTTGCCGTTGGCGTCGAGTGCCATTTCGGCGTGCGTGACATGGTCGCGCCCGTGGGTGTCGCAGAGGAAGGCTTCGCTGCGTTCGGCGGTCCATTTGATGGAACGGTTCAGCTTGCGCGAGGCCCAGGCCAGGGCGACATCTTCGGCATACAGGTTGATTTTGGCCCCGAAGCCGCCGCCGACATCGGGGGCAATGACCCGTACCTTGTGTTCCGGCAGGCCCATGACAAAGGCGGTCATGAGCAGGCGTTCGACGTGGGGGTTCTGGTTGGCCACGTGAATGACGTATTCATCGGTGCCCCGATCGTAGGAGCCGATGACGGCACGCGGTTCAATGGCGGTGGGAATGAGGCGGTTGTTGACGAGATCGAGGCGGGTGATGTGCGCCGCTTTTTCGAAGGTGGCATCGACCTGGGCTTTGTCGCCCAGCGCCCAGGTATAGCAGCGGTTGTCGGGGGCGATGTCGTGCAGGGCTTCGCCCTGGGCGGCATCGGTGACACAGACCACGGCGCTGAGCACATCGTAATCGACCTCGACCAGTTCGGCTGCATTTTTGGCCTGTTCCAGGGTTTCGGCCACCACCAGGGCAACATGGTCGCCCACAAAACGCACTTTGCCCTGGGCCAGGATGGGGTGCGGCGGTTCTTTCATGGGGGTGCCGTCGGTGCTGGTGATGAGCCAGCCGCAGGGCAGACCATTGATGTTGTCGGCGGCGACGTCGTTTCCGGTGAAGACGCCCAGCACACCCGGTGCGTTACGGGCTTCTTTGGTGCTGATGCTGGTAATGCGGGCGTGCGCGTGCGGCGAGCGCACAAAGACGGCATACGACTGCGCGGGCAGCGTGATGTCGTCGACGTAGCGGCCGGCACCGGTGAGGAAACGATAGTCTTCCTTGCGCTTGTAAGGCTGGCCGATATGAGGCAGATCGGCGAATTCGGTTGCACCCATGATGATGAGCTCCTGGTATTCGGTGAGGAATGGCGACAAAACGGCGGGGGGCAGAACGCGGCGCGGCAGGCTTGGACAAGGCAGCCTGGTGCGGTGGCGGATACCCGCGGGGGGGGCGGTCAGCCCGCCATGGCCTGCGCCCCTTGCTGCACGGCTTTCACGATATTCTGGTAGCCGGTGCAGCGGCACAGGTTGCCTTCAAGGTGTTCGCGAATTTCGGCTTCGGTGGCGTTGGGGTGGGCTTCGCACAGATGAATGGCGCTCATGACCATGCCGGGGGTGCAGTAGCCGCATTGCAGGCCGTGGCAGTCTTTGAAGGCGGCCTGCATGGGGTGCAGGGTGCCATCGGGTTGCGCCAGGCCTTCGATGGTGGTGAGTGTTGCGTTGTGGGCCTGGGCCGCCAGCATGTTGCAGGACTTGACGGCCTGACCGTTCATGTGGATGGTACAGGCGCCGCACTGGGCGGTGTCGCAGCCAACGTGCGTGCCGGTGAGTTTCAGGTGTTCGCGCAAGGCATGAACCAGCAGCGTATTGGGAGGGAGGTCGAGAGTGACGGGTTTGCCGTTCACGGTGAACTGGACGTGCATGGGATTGTCTCCTTGGGTATCGCTTTGTTTTGATGGCGATTTTCTGATCCCGTAGAGTTAACACGCTTTGAAACAGAACGTCAACGCACACAAACCCGATACCGCCGATTCGCCGAACTGGTGTCCCGTAGCGCAGGCCATGCATGCATCTGCCCGGGGTGGCGGGCAGGCTATCCGGGGCCCGGTGTGGTTTCAGGCCCCGCCGACGGGCCCGTTCGAAAGCCACTGCAGCGTGCCGCTACCCTGGGCTTCGAGCCAGGTGCTTGCCTGCAGGAAATGGTTGCAGCCGATAAATGGCCGGGGCGGGCGAAGTGCTGAAAGCGGTGAGGGATGATTCGCCAGCAGTACCAGATGCGGTCCGTGTGCGCTGGCTTCGATCAGGCTGCGTTTGGCCTGGGCATGGCTGCCCCAGAGCAGGAAGACCTTGGGCCGGGCAGTACCTGCCACGCAGGCGATCAGGGCATCCGTGACGGTTTCCCAGCCTTTCTTGGCGTGGGATGCCGGCTGATGGGCTTCAACGGTCAGCGAGGTGTTCAGCAGCAGCACCCCCTGGTCGGCCCAGTCGGACAGGTCGTTGCGTCGGCGCAGCGGGGTGCCCGGGTATTCCTGGGCCAGTTCCTTGAATATGTTGCGCAGGCTGGGCGGGCAGTCGGTGGTGTCGGGTACCGAAAAAGCCAGCCCTTGCGCCTGGCCGGGGCCGTGGTAGGGGTCTTGTCCCAGAATCACGACCCGCACCTGGTCGGGTGTCAGGTGGTCCAGGGCCCGGAAAGGGCGCCGCGGGAAAATACGGGCACCCGCCAGCAGGCGCTGCTTCAGGAACTGGTTGAGCCCGACCAGCGCTTCGCGCGGTTCGGGTTGACGCAAGGCCGCTTGCCAGTCGGGGTGCAGCGCTTTCAGGTGCGGGCCCAGCAGACTGTTCAGCGTGTTGTCGGTCGGGTTGTCCGGGAAAAGGGGCACCTGGTGCATGGGCATGGCTGGAGCGTTGTCGGGTTGTTGCGGGGTTAGCTGTGCAGCGCGTCAAGCGCTTCGATCAGGGCCGTTTCGTAGCGGGGCAGCCGCGCCCGGGCCTGCGCGCGCTGCTGTCCCCACCGCGCGGCCTGCGCAGCGGTGCCGGGCTGAACCGCAGACCAGGGCGATTCCGGAAAATACGGGTCGTCAGGCCAGCGGGGGATAATGTGCCAGTGCACATGCGCCACCCGGTTTCCGAGCTGGGCCAGATTCACCTTGTGGGGCGCCAGTTCCGCGCGCAGCACCTTTTCCACCGTGAAAACAACACGCATCAGCAACTGTTGATCGGCAGCACACAGGTCGGTCATTTCGCGCCTGTGTGCCTGCCACACCGCCCGGGTGAACCCGGGCAGCGGGGTGTCGTCAACACGCAGAACGCGCAGTGCCGTGTTCTGCCACAGCAGGTGGCCACCCGCTTCCGAACACAACGCACAGGGCGGTGCGGCCTGGGGCGTTGGGGCGGTTTCGCCGGCTTCAGGCTGTGTCATGCCTCGACTCCGAGTGCCTGTTCGAGTTGTGTGACGATCGTGTTCAGCACCTGCACACGCGCATACAGTTTGTCGTTGGCCGGGAAGGCATGCCAGGGGCACAAGGCGGTGCTGGTGCGTTGGAACATGTCGTTGGTGGCCTGGACATAGCTGTCCCATTTTTCGCGGTTGCGCCAGTCTTCGTCGGTGATCTTGAAGTTTTTGAACGCGGACTTCTGACGGTCTTCAAATCGTTTCAGTTGTTCGTCTTTAGTGACGGCCAGCCAGAATTTGAGCAAGACGGCACCGCCTGCAACGATTTCTTCTTCGAACTGGTTGATCTCTTCATAGGCCCGCTGCCATTCCGCAGGCGCGGCAAAGCCTTCAACCCGCTCAACCAGTACGCGGCCGTACCAGGAACGATCGAAAATGGCGATGCGACCCGGGGCGGGCAAGCGCCGCCAGAAACGCCACAGATACGGGCGTGCCTTTTCTTCGTCGGTGGGCGCAGCGATGGGGATGGCCCGGAACATGCGCGCATCGAGGGCATGGGTGATACGCCGGATCGTGCTGCCTTTACCGGCGGCGTCCTGGCCTTCAAAAACCAGTACAACCGGCAGATTGGCAAAACGCTTGTGGCGTGTCAGACGTGCCAGCCGCCCCTGCAGTGCAACCAGTTGGTCTTCGTAGTCGGATTTTTTCAGTGCCAGCGTGTAGTCGAGGCGATCGAGGCTGATGGCCGGCGCCATGGGACGCAGGGGTTTGCGGGGCAGATCGGGCGTGGTGTCGTCGTCAGGGTCGGGAACCGAGTCGGGGGGGGTGATGACAATTTTCTCGGGCGCATCGACCGGCGTGCTGTCGAGGAGTTCGTGGTGGTGGATGACCCGTTTGCGCAGGGCTTTCAGCACGGCCTGACCGGTGCAGATGGCGCGTACGTGGTCATCGGCCGAGGGAATGACGACCCAGGGAGCATGGGCTTCGTGGGTGAGCGACATGGCCAGCAAGCCGGCTTCGCGCGCCTTGCCGAATTTTTTGCTGACTTTCAGGTCGTCGGGGTTGACCTGCCAGGCGGTGTCAGGGTCTTTGAGCAGTTTTTCGGTGCGCTTTTCCTGGGCGTCTTTGGACAGGTGATACCACAGTTTCAGTACCTGGACACCGTTGTCGGCCAGGGTGCGCTCGAAGTCGCGGATTGTATGGGCGATGTCGTAGATTTTTTCGGGATCAGGGTCTTTTTCAGCCAGTTCCTGGAAAAGCGGGCGGTACCAGGAACCGAACACAATGGCCGAGCGGCCTTTGGCGGGCATGTATTGCCAGTAGCGCCACAGAAAGGGTTTGCCCTGTTCTTTCGGGCCGGGTTCGCCAAAGGCCAGTGTGTCGATGTGACGGGCGTCCATCCATTCGTTCAGCACACTGATGCAGCGCCCTTTGCCCGAGCCGTCAATGCCGGCGATGACCACCAGCAACGCGTGTTTTGGATGGGCCAGGCGTGCGTACTGGGCTTTGAGCAGGTCACTGCGCAGTTCTTCGATCTGGGCCTTGGCTTCGTCTTTGGGAATGCCGGGGTCGGTTTCTGCGGCGTGCAGGGCGGCCTCGAATTTTTTTGAAGGTTTGATACTGGCCATCGTGTGGTGTGTGCTCCGTTGGTTTTATTTTTTGCGTGCCCGGCCGGGTCAGTGACCGGGCGGTGGGATCAGGCCGTGCGGCGCAGTGCGGGCTGGCCGGTGAAGAACAGGTTGGCGAGGGCGGTGCCGGGGTCGGCCGCCCGCATGAAGGCTTCGCCGACAAGGAACGCATTGACGCCGTGCTCCAGCATGAGCTTGACATCGTCAGGCGTGAGGATGCCGCTTTCCGTGATGACCCGTTTGCCGTCCGGAATGGTCTCCAGCAGTTCAAGGGTGGTTTCCAGCGACGTTTCAAAGGTGCGCAGGTTGCGGTTATTGATACCGATGAGCGAGGTTTGCAGGGTCAGGGCCGTGTCGAGCTCATCGCGGTCGTGTACTTCGACCAGAACGTCCATGCCCAGTTCCAGCGCGGCGGTTTCCAGTTCCCTGAGCTGGTTCGGGCTGAGCGCGGCCACGATCAGCAGAATGCAGTCGGCACCCAGGGCCCGGGCGTGGGCCACCTGATAGGTGTCGATCATGAAGTCTTTGCGCAGTACCGGCAGGGTGCAGGCGGCGCGCGCCTGGCGCAGGTAGTCGTAGGAGCCCTGGAAAAACTTGACATCGGTGAGTACCGACAGGCAGGCAGCGCCATGGGCTGCGTACGAAGCGGCAATGTCAACCGGGTTGAAATTTTCGCGGATGACCCCTTTCGAGGGTGAGGCTTTTTTGACCTCGGCAATGACGGCGGGCCGGCCCTGGGCGATTTTTTCTTCGATGGCCTGGGCGAAGCCGCGGACATCCTGGCGGCTTTTGGCTTCGCGCAGCACTTCGGATTCGCTGCGCATTTGCCGTGCCGAGGCGACTTCCGCTTTTTTGGTTTCTAGGATGGTGGCAAGAATATCGTTCATTTGGAAAGTGTCCGTGTATAGCGGCAGAAGTCATCCAGTTTGGCGCGCGCCGCGCCGCTGGCCAGGGCTTCACGTGCCATGACCAACCCCTGTTCGATGGAGTCGGCCCCGTTGCCGGCATAAATGGCCAGGCCGGCATTCAGGGCAACGATATCACGGGCCGGGCCTTCAACGTTATCCAGTGCTTCCCTTATAAGTGTCGCAGATTCGGCACGGTTGTTCACTTTGATGGAGCGGTTGGACACCATGCTCATGCCGTAGTCTTCAGGGTGGATTTCATATTCGTGGACTTCGCCGTTCTTCAATTCGCCGACCAGGGTTGCCGCCCCCAGCGAGGCTTCGTCCATGCCGTCTTTGCCGTGTACGATCAGTACGTGGTTCGAGCCCAGGCGTTCCAGTACGCGCACCTGAATGCCGACGAGGTCGGGGTGGAACACACCCATCAGCTGGTTGCCCGCGTGGGCCGGATTGGTCAGTGGCCCCAGAATATTGAACAAGGTGCGCACACCCAGTTCCTTGCGTACGGCCGCCACGTTTTTCATGGCACCGTGGTGGGCCGGGGCAAACATGAAGCCGATTCCAAGGTGTTCGATGCTTTCAGCGACCTGTTCCGGGCTTAGCATGACCTGGGCACCCAGTTCCTCAAGGACGTCGGCACTGCCCGAGGACGACGAGGCACTGCGGTTGCCGTGCTTGGCAATTTTTACGCCTTGCGAGGCCGCCACGAACATGGCTGCCGTAGAAATGTTGAAGGTGTTGGAGCCATCGCCGCCGGTACCGCACATGTCGAGCAGTTCGTTCGGGTTGGCGGTGGGCACTGGCAGGGCAAACTCACGCATCACCTGGGCGGCGGCGGTGATTTCGCCCACGGTTTCCTTCTTGACGCGCAACCCCATGAGCAGGGCGGCCGAGATCTGGGGTGAGATTTCGCCACGCATGAGCATGCGCATGAGGTGCAGCATTTCGTCGTGGAAAATTTCACGATGTTCAATGCACCGTGTAAGGGCTTCGGTGGGTGTGATGGTCATGGGGTGTCCTTGGTGGTCGGGGCACAGGGTGTGTAGTCCGGGCGGAGCAACAGGGCCGTTGTCCGCCGCGTGTGCCGCAGGATCAAAGGTTCAGAAAATTTTGCAGCAGGGCGTGGCCGTGTTCGCTCAGGATGGATTCGGGGTGAAACTGCACACCGTAAATGGGCAGGGTGGTGTGCCGGATACCCATGATTTCGCCATCAGCGGTTTCGGCCGTGATCTGCAGGCAGTCAGGCAGCGTGTCGCGGCGGATCGCCAGCGAGTGGTAGCGTGTGACATTGAAGGGCGAGGGCAGGCCGGTGAACAGGTCGGTACCCGTATGGGTAATGGGCGACACTTTGCCGTGCATGATTTCACGTGCCCGCACGATGTCGCCGCCAAAGGCCGCGCCGATGGCCTGGTGGCCCAGGCACACCCCGAAAATGGGCAGCTTGCCGGCAAAATGATTGATCAGCTCAATGGAAATGCCGGCTTCGGCCGGTGAGCAGGGGCCAGGCGAAACGCAGATGCGTTCAGGTTTCATGGCCTCGATGTCGGCCACGGTGGTTTGATCGTTGCGCACAACGCGCACGTCTTCGCCCAGTTCGCCAAAATACTGAACCAGGTTATAGGTGAAAGAATCGTAGTTATCCAGCATCAACAGCATGGTGTGCTCCAGGCAATAGAGGGCATTCAGGAAACGGGCGTTTCAGGGCTCAAATGGGCTCGTCCAGACCATACTGGACCTGTTCGGCGGCACGGATGACGGCACGTGCCTTGGCCTCGGTTTCCAGCCATTCTTTTTCAGGGTCGGAGTCGGCCACAATGCCGGCGGCCGCCTGCACATACAGCATGCCGTCTTTGATGATGCCGGTGCGAATGGCGATGGCCACGTCCATTTCCCCACCGTAGCTCAGGTAGCCGGCGGCCCCACCATAAATGCCCCGGCGTACCGGTTCCAGTTCGTCAATGATTTCCATGGCCCGTACTTTGGGTGCCCCCGTGAGCGTACCGGCCGGGAAGGTAGCGCGCAGCACGTCCATGTTGCTCATACCGTCGTTCAGTTCACCCGAGACGTTCGAGACCAGATGCATGACGTGCGAATAACGTTCAATGGTCATGGTGTCGGTGACCTTGACCGTGCCGGTCTTGGCCACGCGGCCGACATCGTTGCGGGCCAGGTCGATCAGCATGACGTGTTCGGCCCGTTCTTTCGGGTCGGCGATCAGTTCTGCGGCCAGTGCCTGGTCTTCCTCGGGCGTGGCGCCGCGGCGGCGGGTACCGGCCAGCGGGCGGATGGTGACCTGGGTGCGGGTGCGTTCGGCTTCGGTCACAATTTCCTGACGCACCAGAATTTCGGGTGACGAACCCACCACCTGGAAGGTGTCGAAATTCCAGAAGTACATGTAGGGTGACGGGTTGAGCGAGCGCAGGGAGCGGTACAGCGACAAAGGGGAGTCGCGGAAGGGTTTGGCGATCACTTGCCCCACCTGCACCTGCATCAGATCGCCGGCCGCAATGTAGTCTTTGGCCTTCAGCACGGCGGCAATGTAGTCTTCCTTGGCAAAATCGCGGCGGGCCGTGGTTTGCATACTGGCGTAGGCATAGGGAATGACCACCGGTGTGCGCAGTTTTTCACGCAATTCTTTCAGGCGGCGTTTGGCCAGGGCGTAGGCTTCCGGATGGGCCGGGTCGGCATACACGATCAGGTAGGTGCGGCCGGCCAGGTTGTCGACAATGACCAGTTCATCGACCTGCAGCAGCATGATATCGGGCGTACCTTCTTCCTGGCCAGCCGGAAACGGCTTGACCGCCGGGCCCAGGCGGGGTTCGATGTGGCGCACCGTGTCGTAGCCGAAGTAACCGGCCAGGCCGCCGGCAAAGCGTGGCATACCGGGGCGCAGGGCCACTTTGAAGCGTTGCTGGTAGGCCTCGATGAAGGTCAGGGGATCACCTTCGTGGCGTTCAACCACCTTGCCCTGATGCAGCACTTCGGTAACGGGCCCCTGGGCACGAATGACCGTTTTGGCGGGCAGCCCAATGAAGGAGTAACGGCCGAAGCGCTCGCCACCCACCACGGATTCCAGCAGGCAGCTGTTGCGCCCGCCTTCCGGGCCGCTGTGTGCCAGTTTCAGGTAAATGGCCAGGGGGGTGTCGAGGTCGGCGTAGGTTTCCGCAATGAGCGGGATGCGGTTGTAGCCTTGGGCGGCCAGTGCATTGAATTCGATTTCTGTCATGAGCTTCTCTGTATGGGGTTACATGCAGGCCGGGACAGAAAACAGAAAAGCCCGGCCGTGTGCTGGTTTCCGGGCTTTGCTTGACTGGCGAAACTTGTGGCACACGACTTCACAGGACTGCAAAGTTCAGGTGCCAGGTTAACTTGCCGTTACCCGGAACACGAACGCCACCAGCGCCAATAGGCGCAGCGTGTGGGGCGAAGGTTGGGTGTGACGGACATGGGCTGAAAATGGCTATTGACTGAAAACGGGGCCGTGGCCCGATACTGCGGGTGCATGGGCGGTGAATGAACCTGCTGCTGCACCCACTGCGTGTTCACCTGCAGCAAATACAGCATGCAAACACACGGCTAATAACAAAATCTATTTTTTAGTTTAGCAGACGTTCAGCGCATGTGCAGCAAATTTTGCAAGTGCACCCGTTGTCTGTCAGGCTCGCTGGCCGGACCATGCTGCGGCGTCAAGCAGGGTGTCGACAATGCCATCGACATCGAGATCGTGTACGGAATGGCCTTCGTTGTAACCGTAGGGTACGGCCAGCACGGTCAGGCCGGCGGCGCGTGCCGCCAGGGCATCGTTCACCGAATCACCAATGGCCAGCGTTTGGTCAGGTGCAACCCCCAGCAGGGAACAGGCGTGCAGAAAGGGCATGGGGTCAGGTTTCTTGCGTTCGCAGGTATCGCCGCACACCTGCACGCTGAACCAGGCATCGAGCCCGGTACGCTGCAGCAGGGCCTGGGTGAAGACCGTGGGCTTGTTGGTGACAACGCCCAGTTTGACGCCGGCCGCTTCAAACGCCTTCAGACCTTCGACCACACCCGGGTAAATGGTGCTGCGCAAACCGTTGAAGTGCTCATAGTGTGTATGAAAAATGTGCAGTGCGTGGGCCAGATCGGGCGCCGAGGGTTCAGTGCGGTTCGGGTGGACGTGTGTCAGGGTGCGCTTCACCAGGTTTTCGGTGCCTTTGCCAATGAAGGTGCCGATCAGGTCGGCAGGCAGGGTGGCATGACCCAGGTCGGTCAGCATGGCGTTGGCCGCGTCGGCCAGGTCGGGTACGGTGTCGAGCAGGGTGCCATCGAGGTCGATGAGAGCGGCGGCAAAGGGCATGGTTTCTCGCGCAGAAAGGAACGAAGGGGCAGGTTGCCCGTAGTTTACCGAAAGGGTAGGCCCTGCATGAGGGCCGGGTGCCGGTGCACGTGATCAGGCGCTGGGGCCGGTTTCACCCTTGAAGATCTGACGGCGCATGGCCTGGATGACTTCTTTGTAATCGGGTTGCCCGAAAATGGCCGACCCTGCCACGAAGGTGTCGGCACCCGCCGCACGAATGGCCGCGATGTTGTCGACCTTGACGCCGCCATCGATTTCAAGTGCGATGGGCTGACCGCCTGCGCTGATCCAGGTGTCGATTTTGCGACGAGCCTGGGCCAGTTTGCCCAGCGTGCCCGGAATGAAGCGCTGGCCGCCGAAACCGGGGTTCACCGACATGAGCAGCACGATATCGAGTTTGTCCATGACGTGGTCCATCCAGTTCAGGGGGGTGGCCGGATTGAACACCAGCCCGGCCTTGCAGCCGTGTTCCTTTATAAGGGACAGTGTGCGGTCAGGGTGGCGTGAGGCTTCGGGGTGAAAGGTGATGATATTGGCCCCGGCCTTGGCAAACTGGGGGATGATGGCATCGACAGGCTCCACCATCAGGTGAACATCGATGGGCGCGTCGGTATGCGGGCGAATGGCTTCGCACACCATGGGCCCGATCGTGAGATTGGGCACATAGTGGTTGTCCATGACATCGAAGTGGATCCAGTCGGCGCCGGCGTCAACGACATTCCTGACTTCCTCGCCCAGGCGGGCGAAGTCGGCCGAGAGCAGGCTGGGAGCAATTCGGGTGGGCTGGCTGAAGGGCATCATGGGTCAGTGAGAAAAGGTGGGCAGGGTGGAAGTGGGCATTATCGCAGCTTAACCCGCACGGCGTTTGAAAAACCGTTTCAAAACGGGGCCCAATACCGTTCTTTGGCCAGGTCTGGTCTATGCTAGAGTGCTTAGGGCTGTCCGGTGTGAATCCAGTGCCGGCACCGTGTCGGTGGTGTGTCAGTCATGTACCGTTCATCCGGTGTTGGCCACGCCGTCATTCCTGCGTCAAATTTCTTTTTATGTCCTATGAAGCTTAACGAATTGTCGGTTACCGTCACGCCCAGATACCTGCCGGACCAGTCCAGCCCGGATCAGCACCGGTATGTGTTTGCCTATACGGTCCGCATCCTGAATGTCAGTGCGCAGCCGGTGCAAATCGTCAGTCGCCACTGGATCATCACGGACGCCACCCAGGCCGTGCGCGAGGTTCGCGGCCTGGGTATCGTGGGTGAACAGCCCGTGCTTGAACCCGGGCAAACCTTTGAATACACCAGCGGGTGTCCGTTGGCCACGCCGGTCGGTTCCATGCGCGGGTTTTACCACTGCGTGGGCGAAGACGGCATTCCCTTCGATGCTGCCATTCCGGAATTCGTGCTGGCCGTACCACGCACCTTGCACTGAGACACGGCGCCCGGGCCGCACCTGCAGTACAGTAGCGTTTGTCGAATTTCGCGATCCCCTGATCCCGCGACGCATTTTTCATCGGCGTACTTTTCCATGATTCGCATCCTTGCTCTTCCCTTGTTGCTGGCCGTGCTGGCCGGCTGTTCAACCGTGGCGCCCCCCGATGCCGGCACGGGCGCACCCGGTGCACCCGCCCAGGTCGATGACATCACCCGTCTTCCCCTGCGTGTGCCCGATCTTTCCGCGTTGCCGGAAACGCCGCCCCGGGCACTGGCCGGCAAATTCGTTCCGGTTACCTTTGCCGCCTTGCCGGGCTGGAACGATGACGCGCTGGATCGCGTCTGGAAAGGCCTGGTGAATAACTGCAAGGGCCTGATGCGCCCGGTATCGGGCTCGCTGGCCTTGCCGGCGCGTGCCACCCCCCGCGCCTGGCAACCGTTTTGCCTGGCCGTGCAGCAGTCGGGCCTTACCCCCGAACAGGCCAGTACCGTGCAGGTACGCCAGTTCCTTGAAACGCATCTGCAACCCTGGCGTCTGCTCGACCCCCAGGGCAAGCCGGCACGCAACACGGTCACGGGTTACTACGAACCCATGGTGAATGCATCGCGCCAACGCAGTGGCGATTTTCAGTGGCCACTCTATGGTGTTCCGTCCGATCTTCTGACCATTGATCTTGGTACGGTTTACCCTGAGCTGGCGGGCAAGCGCATTCGTGGCAAGCTGGCGGGCAACCGTGTCGTGCCCTACGATACACGCGCAGAAATTGCCGCTTCGCCGGGTCGTCAGCCGCCGGCCATCGTGTGGGTGAATGACCCGGTCGATGCCTTCTTTCTGCAGATCCAGGGGTCGGGCCGTGCCCGTTTGCCCGATGGCAGTGTGATCCGCCTGGCCTACGCCGACCACAACGGCCGGCCCTATGCCTCGATCGGCAAGTGGCTGGCCGATCGCGGTGAAGTGCCCTTGGCGCAGGCCTCCATGCAGAATATTCGCCAGTGGGCGCGTAATAATCCGGCGCGCGTGCAGGAAATGCTCAATGCCAATCCGGCCATGGTGTTCTTCCGCGAAGAACGCATTCATGATCCGGAGCTCGGCCCCAAGGGCAGCTACAGCATTCCCCTGATCGGGGAGCGGGCAGTGGCCATTGACCCGACCTTTGTTCCCCTGGGGGCGCCCATTTACCTGGCCACAACCCTTCCGGCGTCCCCTCAGCCTTTGCGTCGTCTCATGTTTGCCCAGGATACCGGTGCAGCCATCAAAGGTCCGGCCCGTGTCGACTTCTACTGGGGTACCGGTGAACAAGCCGGTGCGCAGGCCGGGCGCATGAAACAACAGGGTGATGTCTGGGTGCTGTGGCCGAAAAATGCCGGCGCCCCTTCGGCGCGCTAGGAGTAACCTGCATGAAACCCTCGATTCTTGTGTGCGGCACTGGCCTGGTGGGGCTGGCGGCAGCGGTCGGTCTGGCCCGTGCGGGCTTGTCGGTCACCTTGCTGGGGCCCCGGCGAGATCTCCCCGTTTTCGGGCCCGACACTTACTGCCCCCGTGTTTATGCCATTTCGGCGGCTTCGCGTTCCTTGTTGCAGGAGCTGGGTGTGTGGGGCGCGCTTGATGCCCGCCGTATCGTGCCCGTACAGGCCATGGACATTGCGGGCGATGCCAGTGGTCGTGTTGCACTGGATGCCTGGCAAGGTGCCCGCGACGAACTTGCCTGGATTCTGGAATCGACCGCACTTGAGCGTGTGTTGCAGCACGCTGTGCCCATGGTGGGTGTCACCTGGGTCAACGAATCCTTTGAGTCGTTGCGTGCAGGGCAGGTGCGTACCTCGGCGGGTCATGTTTTCACGCCCGACCTGCTTGTGGGCGCTGATGGCGCTGCATCGCCGGTTCGTACCGCAGCGGGCATCAGCCATTCAGCCCGACCCTATGGGTATAGCGGTGTAGTCACGCACCTGAATTGCAGCTTGCCGCATCAGGGCACGGCTTTCCAGTGGTTCACCGGCGATGCCGTGCTGGCCTTGCTGCCCATGCCCGATACAGCGCAGGGGCCGCAGGTGTCCATGGTCTGGTCCATGCCGCAGTCGCGTGCTCAGGAATTGATGGCGCTGCCGCCCGAGGCGCGTGCGGCCTGGCTTGAGCCGGGCTTGCGTGCCGTGACCGAAGGGTGCCTGGGTGAACTGTCGGTACGCAGCGGCGTGCATGCTTTTCCGTTGTCGCTGGAGCGCAGCGGTATGGCGTTGCCGGGTGTGGCGCTGGTGGGCGATGCAGCTCACCGTGTGCATCCTTTGGCGGGTCAGGGTTTGAATCTGGGGCTGGGCGATGTCCAGGCCCTGATTGATTGTGTTGCGGGTCGTCAATCCTGGCGTAGTCCGGGCGATGAGCGTGTAATGGCGCGTTATCGCCGTGCCCGTGCCGAGCCGGTCATGCGCATGGCGCTGGCGACCGATGCCTTGCACCGTCTGTTCATGATCGATGCGCCGCCGGTGGTCATGGCGCGTAATCTGGGTATGGCGTGTGTCAATCGTTTACCTTTTGTGAAGCGTTTGTTGATTCAGGGGGCGGCCGGTTCCGGGTTGCTGCGTCCTTGATCGGTTTTGTTCAGGTGTCGGTATGCCGGCCCGTTTGATGGAGTGTTCAATGGTTTCTGTTGTGTCGGGGCGTTGGGCCCGTGGCGTTGGCCGGGTTTTGCCTGTGCTGGCCGGTCTGTGTTTTTCGGGGGTGGTGGCGGCTCAGGCGGTCACGTCCGATGCTGTACGCGCCGCCTTCGAGGCGCGTTTTCCGGGCGTTGAAATTAATGGTGTCGAGCCAACGCCCTTTGACGGGCTCTATGAAATTCGCCTCGGTAAAGATCTGGTGTATGCCGATGCGAAGGTATCGTATGTGTTGCAGGGTACCCTGATCGATGCGCAGTCGCGGGTTGATCTGACATCAGCCCGGCTTGACGAGCTGAACCGTGTGGCTTTTTCATCGCTGCCCCTTGATCTGGCGGTCAAGCAGGTCAAGGGCGATGGTTCGCGCAAGATTGCGGTGTTCGAGGATCCGAACTGCGGGTATTGCAAGCAGTTGCATCGCACGCTTGAATCAGTGGACAACGTGACGGTATATACCCTGCTTTATCCTATCCTGTCGCCAGACTCCACGGTCAAGTCGCGCAACATCTGGTGCGCTGACGACAAGGCGCAGGTCTGGAAAGACTGGATGGTGGGTGGCAAGACCCCCCCTGAAAAACAATGCGATGCGCCGATCGAGGCGGTGCTGAAGGTGGGGCGTGAACTGGCGGTGCAGGGTACACCGGCCATCATCTTTGCCGATGGCAGTCGGGTGAATGGCGCGATGCCGCTTGAGGCGCTGAACCAGAAGCTGGATCAGGCAGGTGCGGGGAAGTGATCCCCGGGATGTAATCTGCACGCTGTTTGAGTTTGGGTTCTTTTGTGGCGTTGCGGGTTTCTTCTGGTGCAGTGGTTGCTTGCGTTGCCGTGTTGGTTGCTTCTGATGCGTTGTGGGTTTCTTCTGGCGGTTCTGTCGAGGGTGACGTGTGCGTTTGTGCATCACCCGGCCCTGCGGGCTTCCCGCGGATCCGGCCCTGACCGGGGCGGGCCCAGGACTCGTGCGGATCGACCAGCCCCCGGCTGGTCGAAAGCGCCGCACTCAAACAGGCTGGGCCCTTGTTCCCCCGGTCAGGGCCGGATTCGCGGCGGGTTCAAGCACAATC
>JAAYGT010000099.1 GCA_012727555.1 Alcaligenaceae bacterium
AGTTCAGGGCACGCCCCGTTCAGGCCTGCGACGCCGGGAAGCCCGCAGGGCCGCGTGATGCAACCGGCCAGCCCCCAGGCCACGCCAGGCACGCCTCAAGAAACCCGAAAACCTCTCAAAAGAAACCCGCAAAGCAACAAAAGAACCCCGTTCAATCTACGGGTGACACCCAATACCCGCTTTAATGACGCCATGTCATAATCAATCACAAATAACCGGCTACCCTGTACGGTTTTCCTGCAATCAAGCGCACCAGCAACTCCACAGAACGCCAAAAACCGGCCTCAAGCAAAATGTCAACCCAACTTGAACAACTTCGTCAGTACACCACCGTTGTCGCCGATACCGGCGACTTCGACAGCATTCGTAAACACCGCCCCACCGATGCCACGACCAACCCGTCACTGATACTGAAGGCGGTGCAGCAAGCAAGCAACCAGGAACTGCTGCACAAAGTGGTTCGCGATCACGCCAGCGCAAACAGCGCTCAACTCATGGACCACCTGCTGGTTGCATTCGGTAAAGAAATTCTGTCCATTATTCCCGGACGCGTCTCTACGGAAGTGGATGCCCGACTGTCATTCGACACCCAGGCAAGCATCGAACGCGCGCGGCAAATCATTGGCATGTACGAACGGGCCGGCATTGAACGCGAGCGCGTTCTGATCAAACTGGCCTCCACCTGGGAAGGCATTCAGGCCGCACGCACGCTGCAGTCTGAAGGCATACGCTGCAACATGACTCTACTGTTCTGCCTGCCCCAGGCGCTAGCCTGCGCCCAGGCCAAAGTACAACTGATTTCACCCTTTGTAGGCCGTATCTACGATTGGCACAAGAAAAATGCAGGCAATGAATGGAATGAACACGCCAGCTCAGGGCTTGCCGATCCCGGCGTTGTTT
Organism: Alcaligenaceae bacterium; assembly: GCA_012727555.1. Taxonomy (GTDB): domain Bacteria; phylum Pseudomonadota; class Gammaproteobacteria; order Burkholderiales; family Burkholderiaceae_B; genus JAAYGT01. The sequence goes on from JAAYGT010000099.1 coordinate 901, forward strand.
CAGTAACTCGTATTTACAATTACTACAAAGCCTACGACATTCCTACCGAAATCATGGGCGCCAGCTTCCGGAACACAGGGCAAATTCTGGCACTGGCTGGTTGCGACCTGCTCACGATCAGCCCCGAACTGCTTGAGCAGCTTGGCAGCAGCTCAACACGCGTGGAACCAGAACTGACGGAAGAGCACGCACGCAGTCACGCTCCCGAATGGATGGCCAGCAATGAAGTGGCCTTCCGTACCGAACTGAACCAGGATGCCATGGCTACCGAAAAACTGGCTGAAGGCATCCGTGCATTTTCGGCTGACGGTGCACGGCTCGATGCCATCATTGCGAAGGCAAAACAAGGTTAATGCCTTGACCTCGGGTTTGAAGCACCAAAAACAACAGGGGCATCTTTTCTTGAAGATGCCCCTGTTGTTTGGGATTGCAACTTTGCCCTGAAAGCGTCAAGACCGGCGTCAGAGCTTTTCGGTTTCCCCTGCCCTGGGACGCCAGGCCAGCAAACGCTCTTCAACGAACGTGACAAGACCATCGAGCACAAGGGCGAAAATGGTCAGCACGACAATACCGGCAAATACGGTGTTGATGTCGAGCGTGCCTTCAGCCTGCAGAATAAGGTACCCGACCCCGCTGGCCGAACCCAGGTATTCACCCACCACAGCACCCACAAAGGCCAGACCCACCGAAGTATGCAAACTTGAAAACACCCAGCTGGTGGCTGAAGGAATGTAGACATGACGCAGCAACTGCTTGCGATTGGCCCCCAACATGCGCGCATTGTCGAGCAGCGTGGAACTGACTTCCCGAACACCTTGATACACATTGAAGAACACGATGAAGAACACCAACGTGACCGCCAGCGCAACCTTGGACCAGATACCCAGACCAAACCACATGCCAAAGATTGGAGCGAGGATGACACGGGGCATGGAATTGGCAGCCGTGATGTAAGGATCAAGCAAAGCGCTGGCCCCCTTGGATAACCCAAGCCATAAACCGAAGGCCAGACCCGCCACGGTACCGATGACAAAGGCCAGCAGGGTTTCGGTCAGGGTGATGCCCAGATGGTGGTAGATATCCCGGTTGGTGACGAACCAGGCCCAGATCACTTTGGCGACTTCAATAGGCTGACCAAAGAAAAACGCAATCTTGGGATCACGCGTGGCCATGTGCCAGACGATGAGGACAACGGCCAACAAGGCAGCCTGCCAGAACCGCAGAACCAGCGTATTAGATGCAAACGATTTAGACATATCAGACCCGTTTCTGTTGGGCATAACCCTTCAAGACCTCTTCACGCAGAACATCCCAGATGGCTGTGTGAAGCTCGACAAAACGCGGATTGGAGCGTACTTCAGCGACATCGCGCGGACGCGGGATATCAATGACAAATTCGCCGATGGGATGCGTGGCCGGACCGGCCGACAACACCACAACGCGATCGCTCATTGCGATGGCTTCGTCGAGATCGTGGGTGATGAACAGAACAGCCTTGCGTTTGGCCATCCAGAGATCAAGCACCTCGTTTTCCATGAGCTGCCGTGTCTGGATGTCGAGAGCCGAAAACGGTTCGTCCATGAGAATGATGTCGGGATCGCGGATGAGCGTTTGGGCCAGCATGGTGCGCTTGCGCATGCCTCCGGACATCTGGTGCGGATAACGGTTTTCAAAACCGCCCAGGCCAACGCGTTTCATCCATTCGCGCCCAAGTTCATTGGCCTGGTTTGCCGGCATACCGGCAAATTCAAGGCCAGCCGTGACGTTCGACAAGGCACTGCGCCAGGGCATGAGCGCTTCACCCTGGAACATGTAGCCGGCACGCTGGTTGACCCCTTGCAAGGGCTGGCCAAACACGTTGACGTTGCCCGATGAGGGCACGAGCAGACCGGCGCCCACGTTAAGGAGCGTGGACTTTCCGCAACCGGTCGGCCCGACAACGGAAACGAACTCGCCAGGCGCGATGGATAACGTGGCGTCTTTGACGGCCGTATAAGACTTTCCTGCACCTTCACGCGAAGCAAAGGTGCAGGTGATGTTCTCGAGTGAGAGAGCAGCAGTTTCAGGCATTGGGGTATTTTTCATTGGCTTTGGCAACGAAGTCGTTTGTCCAGATTTTGGACAGGTCGATCTTGCCGGCATCAAAGTTGGGTACAAATGCAGCAAGTGACTTCAGTGCAGTTTGAGGACCATCGTCGGGCACCCGACCATCGGGCGAAAGGGCTTCTTTATTGCCCTGCAGAGCCAGCTTGTACAGTTCGGGATCACCGAGCAGATAGCCTTCGGGGACGACTTTGGCGATTTGATCCGGGGTGGAAGCCTGGATCCATTTGTCGGCACGCACCATGGCGTTCGCCAGTGCCTGAACGACATTGGGATTTTTATCAATGTAGGCTTGCGAGGTGTACAGGCAACCGGAAGGCATGTTGCCACCGAAAATGGAAATGGTGTCTTTCAGCGTACGGGTGTCGGCAATGATCTGGATGGCATCTTCCTTGGCCAGCGTGCTGATGACGGGATCCAGGTTGGCAATGGCATCGATCTGGCCGGTACGCAATGCCGTGATGGCGCCAGCACCGGCACCAACGCCTATGAAGGAAACGTCGGTGGGCTTCAGACCATGCTGGGCCAGGAAAAAACTGACCATCATGTTGGTTGAAGAACCCGGCGCCGTGACACCGATCTTCTTGCCTTTGAGGTCGGCCGGCGTTTTGTAATCGGGCATGTTCTTCTTCGAAACACCCAGAACGATCATGGGCGCACGCCCCTGCTGCACGAATGCACGATACATCTGTCCTTTCGACTGCAGGTTGATGGTGTGCTCGAAGGCACCGGAAACGACATCGGCACTGCCACCGACAACCGCCTGAAGCGCCTTGGAACCGCCGGCGAAATCAACGACTTTGGCGTGAAGACCTTCGTCTTTGAAGTAACCATTGATTTCAGCAATGGACAGCGGCAGATAATAAATGAGGGCGGCGCCTCCCACTGCGATGGTGACTTCTTTGGTTTCGAGCGACTGGGCACGCACTATACCGGGTGCAGCCAGTGTGGCACCGGCCACACCAGCCAGCTTGAGCATGTCACGACGTGAGATTTGCATGGAAGGTCTCCTGAAGATTCAGCAAAACGGCTATTTGAATTTTTACGAACCGTAATAGTAGCGCGAAAACCACACAGACCACATCGGGATAAACCCAACAACCGAAACACCGCAAGCACTGGCCCTGGTGTTTGGCGACCCAAGTCCTCAGTGCCCGCGTCGCTCGGTCAGTGCCCAGGCTATCGTGCCGGCATCCACGTACTCAAGCTCGCTGCCGGCCGGCACCCCCCGGGCAAGCCGTGAAACCGTCAAGCCACGCGAACGCAACAATTCACCCAGATAATGGGCAGTGGTTTCGCCTTCAGCGGTGAAATTGGTGGCCAGGATGACCTCGTGGACCTTGCCGTCACAAGCGCGCTCCAGCAAGCGCCGGAACTGCAGTTGATCAGGCCCAACGCCTTCAAGTGGCGCCAGGCGCCCCATGAGCACGTAATAGAGCCCGTGATAACCATGGCTGGATTCGATCATGTGCTGATCGGCCACGGTTTCAACCACACACAGCAAGCCTGTATCGCGTTCCGTGCTGGAACAGGTAGCGCAAACGGGTTCGCTGGAAAAATTATTGCAGCGTTCGCAATGGCGAAGGTCGGTCAGCGCCGTACCAATCGCCTGCTGCAGCAACCGGGCTCCCGCAGGATCATGCTGAAGCAAGTGGTACGCCATGCGTCGCGCAGAGCGCACCCCAACACCCGGCAAACGCCGCAGCGCATCGATCAGTGCCTTCAGGGGCGCCGGTTCAGGCAGTTGTGGATCCATTGCCAAGATGTTTCAGAAAGACAGGCAAGCCAGGGCCAGGCAGATGGTCATCCGCACAACACGCCGATCAGAAGGGCAATTTCATGCCAGGGGGCAAAGGCAGACCAGCGGTAACGGAAGCCATTTTTTCCTGGGATGTGGCTTCGGCTTTACGCAGGGCATCGTTGAATGCAGCGGCCACCAGATCTTCGAGCATGTCTTTGTCGTCGGCCAGCAATGCAGGATCAATGGTGACACGCTTGACGTCGTTACGGCATGTCATGGAAACCTTGACAAGACCACCCCCTGCGGCACCTTCGACAACGATTTCGGCCAGCGCCTCTTGTGCCTTTTTCATGTTTTCCTGCATTTGCTGGGCCTGGCGCATGAGACCTGCAATCTGACCTTTCATCATGGTGAGTGTTCCTGGAGTAAAAAAGCAACGATTAAACGAATCAGGCAACCTTGGATGTAGCCCGAACAGAGCCGGGGATGATACGGGCGTCGAACTGCTGAACGAGATCTTGAATGAACGGATCATTCACCGCATCTTCTTCCGCCTTTTTTTGCAATGCAGCACGCTGTGCCTGAGCAACAGCATGTGCAGTTTCATCACCGGTTATACCGTATTCTATGTGCAGACGCACAACTGTACCAAAATGCTCGGACAAAACAGTTTGCAAACGGGTTTGGGCCGCACTTTCGGCCAGTGTGCGAATAGCCACACGCAAACGCACTGTGGCATTGTCGTCAACCCCCTGAAGCTCGCTTTGACGGGCAAGTTCCTGGGCAAGACCGGTAACCGGCAAACGCGCCGCCAGCTCAGGCCAGTTTTTGGCTGTCAGTGAGGAAAGACGCGGATTACGGCCGGTACGGGCAGACCCGGAAACACCGGAGGCGGCAGACGCCTTTGGCAAAGCAGGCATGGAAAGCATTTCGAAGCTTTCATCATCAGGGATGAAACCGTCGAATTCCGAGGGATCTGCGCTAAAAAAATTACCCTCGTTGACAAATTCGGCCTGCGGTGCGGCCTCGCTGCTGAAAGGGACCTTGTTGTCTGCAGGGGATTCCGGAGCGGATGCCAAAGCGTGACCGGGTTCGCCAGCAGGCACGACCGAAGCGGCGGCAGGCACCGTGACATCGATGGGCACCAGGCCCTGATCGGGGGCCACAATAACGGTGGCTTCAACGGTGTCTGTCGTGAGGGTGACCGGAGGGGCCGTGTCCGTGGCCGAATCTGCAAGACCGGCAGCGGGATCGTCTTCCCAGGCAGGAATATCAACGGATGCAGCAGGTAATGGCGGTGTCGGCGCAGCAAATACGGCTGGCTCAGGGGTGGACTCGCGCAGTGCTGATTCTGAAACAGGCACGGCTGACGCGATCACCGGATGAGCCGACCCGGGTGCCGCAGTGCTGCCCTGTTGAGACATGCCCTGCTGCGGCGCTTGCGCAGCAGGCGCTATCGCCACCGAACTCGTCGTGACCGGCGCAACCGATGCAACAGCCGTTGTTGCAGTAGGTGCAGATACTGGAGTGGCGGGGTGCGAAGCGGCGGACCCCGGTGCATCAGGGCCGGCAATGACGGGCGCCTGGAACCCCGGAGGCAACAAAGCCAGCATGCGCAGGCAGGCCATGATGAAACCGGCGTATTCATCGGGTGCCAGCGACAATTCTTGCCGACTGTGCACCGCAACGGAATAAAACAGTTGCACCTGATCCGGATGCATGACGCCCGCCAGATGCGTGAGATCGGGCGTCAGGGGGTCTTCGGGTACCAGAGAACCTGGTACCCGCTGGGCAATGGCAATGCGCGAGAGCAAAACTGCCAGGTCGGCCAACGCACCCGAGTAGGAAAACCCCCTTTCGGCCAACTGGTTGGCGACGGTGACGACATGCGGGGCGTCGCCACCAGCCAGCGCTCTGAGCAACTGCACAAGATGGCCTTGATCGATCGTGCCCAGCATGCCCTGAATGGCATCGGTGGTGAGATTGCCCGCACTGTAGGCAATGGCCTGGTCGGTGAGTGACAAGGCATCGCGCATGGAACCGGCGGCCGCTTTGGCCAGCAAACGCAGGGCCGGCACTTCAAAGCCGATGTTTTCACTGGCCAGAATGCCCTGCAGGTGCCCGACAATGGATTCTGCCGTCATTTGCTTCAGGTTGAACTGCAGACAACGCGACAGAACCGTGACCGGTATTTTCTGGGGATCGGTGGTGGCAATGATGAATTTCACATGCTCGGGGGGCTCTTCGAGCGTTTTGAGCATGGCATTGAACGCATGACCGGTGAGCATGTGTACTTCGTCGATCATGTAGACTTTGAAGCGGCCACTGCTGGGCGAATACACCGCCTGCTCAAGCAACTGAGTCATTTCCTCGACACCACGGTTCGATGCAGCATCGAGTTCGATGTAGTCAACGAAACGGCCGGCATCGATTTCCGTACAGGCACGACAAACGCCACACGGCGCAGGCGTAATGCCGGTTTCACAGTTCAAGGCTTTGGCAAGGATGCGCGATAGCGTGGTCTTGCCTACGCCGCGGGTGCCGGTAAATAACCAGGCGTGGTGCAACCGCTGTGTGCTGAGCGCGTGGGTCAGTGCCCTGACAACGTGTTCCTGGCCAACCAGGGTGTCAAATGAACGTGGCCGCCATTTACGCGCCAGTACAAGATATGTCATGCGGTGAGAGGCCTGTGCCGGATAAAGGGCGAGCAAATGAGGAGGCGAGCCTGACTTCGGCACTGATTCTGAGCGACTATGGCTGCTTCGTTCCCGACCTGACCAGGTTCACCGCCGAACCATGCGAAGGGGCCCGCCAGCCAGAAGTTTAACAGGACTTGCGCACTGTGTCCTGCAACACCGTTTGAATCGCTACAATCGACCAGGTTACACGATTGCAAGAAGGGAAAACGAACATGCTGCGCACGACAGAACCCTGCCCTGCGCCCCTGCACGCTCATCAAACGGTTGAAATCAGAATGGGTATCAAGCCCGAACAGCACGCCGAAACACAGCCACACACGGAACTCGGTGCAACATTTCTCGACACATTCATCGACAGCCTGTGGCTCGAAGATGGCCTTGCTCGCAACACCCTGGAGGCGTATCGGCGCGATGTATTCCAGTTTGCACAGTGGTTGCTGGAACATCGGCACAAAACAATCTGTCAGGTCACACCCGACGATCTGCGCGACTGGTTTGCCGCCCAGGCACAAACAGCACGGGCCTCGTCGGCCAATCGCCGTCTGGCAGCGCTGCGGCGCTATTACCTTTGGGCAAGGCGAGCCGGGCACATTGATCACGACCCCTGCCTGGCCATGCAAACGGCACGTCAACCGGCACGGCTGCCTAAAACGTTGTCAGAACAGCAGGTGGAAGCCCTGCTGAATGCCCCCGATACCGGCACCGCCCTGGGGCTGCGTGACCGGGCCATGCTGGAGACCCTGTATGCCACCGGATTACGTGTCAGTGAACTGGTCAACCTGGGCCTTCAGGACACCAGCCTGCAGGAAGGCGTTGTCAGAGTGGTACATGGCAAAGGAGGCAAAGACCGGCTTGTGCCGATGGGTGCCGAAGCCCAGCACTGGATAGAAACCTGGCTGACGCAAGGCCGCCCGGCATTGGCCGGCCGAAAAACCTGCCCTGCCCTGTTCATCACCGCACGTGCAGCGGCCATGACACGTCAGGCATTCTGGCTGCTGGTGAAAAAGTACGCGATCATCGCCGGCATTGTGGAACCTCTTTCGCCCCATGTACTGCGACATGCATTTGCCACACACCTGCTGAATCACGGCGCCGATTTACGGGTGGTCCAGTTGCTTTTAGGTCATGCCGATATTTCAACGACACAGATTTACACACATGTTGCCCGCGAACGTTTGCGGGTCCTGCATGCCCAGCATCATCCACGCGCCTGACGCCGTTTTGCGGCAACAGCGCACTCAAGGAAGGCACGCGTGGAATACACTGCAGCTGTGCACGCGTGGGCGCACTAATGACACCTCTGATTTTGCCGCAGAATACAAACAGATATCCCCCCATGGCCAAAGAAAAACACGTTTCCGAAACACCTGCCACCCGCTTCCTGAAACAGCACAAGATCGCATTCACCGAACACCCCTACGACTACGTGGATCACGGCGGGGCGCGCGAGTCTTCCCGGCAACTGGGGTTCCCCCTGAACCAGGTGGCCAAAACCCTGATCATGGAAGACGAAAACGGCAAGCCGCTGATCATCGTCATGCATGGCGACTGTGAAGTTTCAACCAAAAACCTGGCCCGACAGATCAATGTCAAGCGCGTAACGCCGTGCACGCCTGCCGTGGCAGAACGCAACTCGGGCTACCAGGTGGGTGGCACCTCGCCGTTTGCCACGCGCAAGGCCATGCCGGTTCATATCGAAGAAACCTTGCTGGCCTACCCGGTGATCTACGTCAATGGTGGGCGTCGTGGCTACCTGGTGGGCGTTTCCCCGGTTGATTTGCAATCGGCACTGAAGGCCAGGGCAGTCAATGTGGCGATGCCGGCCACCCCTTCGTAAACTGCAACCAGGCAGCGTAACAATGCCAGGTATTCGTAGAAGCCGAATGCCCCTTTAGAGAATTTGAACTGGCCTGATTCCTGCATGCTTCATAGACTGTGCATCTCTGTTTGAAACAGGATTGTCATGATAGCTGAAGCTTTGAAGGGTGTTCGCGTGATTGATCTGTCACGCATACTGGCCGGGCCATGGTGCACCCAGAATCTGGCCGACCTGGGCGCTGAAGTCATTAAAATCGAACGACCTGGGTCAGGCGATGATACGCGTGGCTGGGGTCCTCCGTTTCTTGAGTCGCTTGATGCCTCTGAATCTGTTTCAGCCTACTTTGTGTGCTGCAACAGAAACAAGAAATCAGTTTGCCTCGACTTCAAAAATCCCATTCATAAAAAACACCTTCTTGATTTGGTCCGCAGTGCCGACATCGTCGTAGAGAACTACAAAGTCGGAACACTCAAGACATACGGCCTGGACTACGAGAGCCTGAAACCGATCAACCCAGGTCTGATTTATCTTTCAATTACCGGCTATGGGCAAGATGGTCCCAAGTCAGACCGGCCGGGATACGACTACATTTTTCAGGGTCTGGGTGGTCTCATGAGCTACACAGGCCACCCGGATGGTGAGGCCGGCGGTGGCCCGCTGCGTACCGGCGTGGCCGTTGTTGACATCACCACCGGCATGTATGCCACCTCTGCACTTTTGGCCGCACTGTTCCAGCGCAAAACAACGGGTAAAGGTGCCTTTCTGGATATCGCCCTGCTTGATGTTGCGGTTGCCATGAACGCCAACCAGGCATCAAATTACCTTGTTTCAGGTACGGCGCCGCAGCGCACGGGCAACGCACACCCGAACCTGGCGCCCTACGAAGTATTCAAGGCGGCCGATGGGTATTTCATTCTGGCCGTTGGCAATGACACTCAGTTCGAGCGTCTGTGCATCCTGCTCGAAACACCCTGGCTAAGCAGCGACCCGCGCTTCAAGAACAATGCGCAGCGTCTTGAAAATCTGTCCGCACTCCGGTCATTACTGGGTCAGGCGTTTGTTCACGCCCCGCGTGACTTCTGGGGCAAGGCGCTTCAGGAACGCGGCATATCATGGGGAACGGTCAACACCCTGGATGACGTGTTTTCAGATGAACAGGTCATGCATCGTGCGATGCTGAGCAGAACACACCATCCGTACTATGGCGACATTCCCTTGGTCCGCAACCCGATGCTTTCGTCGTTCCAGGAAAGACATCAGCAACCCTGCCCCCCGCCCAGGCTCGGGGAGCACACAGAAGACATACTGAATCAATTTTCCAACCCTGGTCGAGATCCAGAATTCACCGAAAACACACGACCTGTCAAAGGTTGATATGTCACTCATCAAAGGAGATAAAATGCTGAAAACCCTGAAGCCTGCATCTGTACTGGCTGCCGTATGTCTCGCTCCCGGAGTCGCCCTGGCCGCCTATCCCGAACGCCCGATTCAATTGATCGTGCCCTATGCACCCGGCGGAACGACTGACCTTATGGCACGCATCGTTGCGCCCAAACTTGGCGAAACGCTCGGTCAGTCCGTGATCATCGTAAACAAGCCGGGCGCAGGAGGCGCCTTGGGCAGTGCGTTTGCCGCAAAGGAAAAACCGGACGGCTACACGCTGGTGATGGCTGTGGAAAGCTCACACGCCGTCAATCCCAGTGTCCAGAAAACATCCATGTACGATCCGATCAAGGACTTTGCCCCGATCAGCAACTTGGCCAATGTGCTCGGCGTACTTGACGTCAACGCCAACTCGAACATCAAAACATTTGCAGAACTGGTCACGGCACTGAAGAAAGACCCCGGGAAGATGTCTTATGGCTCCTCGGGGAACGGTGGGTACAGCCATTTGTATGGCCAGCGCTTTCTTGCCGCAACTGGCACCGACATGCTGCACGTGCCCTACAAAGGCCTGGGCCCAGCCATGACAGATTTACTCGCAGGACAAATCGATGTGATTTTTGATAACCTGCCGTCATCAGCAGGACAAATTCAGGCAGGTAAAATCCGCCCCCTGGCCGTTGCAGCCCCAGAACGGCTCAAGAGCATGCCCGATGTACCAACCTACGCCGAAGTGGGCTATCCCACGTTGAATACACCCTCTTGGTTCGGTCTGGCCGCCCCGGCCAATGTGCCTGACACCATCCTTGAAACACTTAACAAGGCTGTTGGCAAAGTACTTGCAGATCCCGGAGTGATTGCCCAGATTGAAGGACAAGGCGCTGTGCCAAACTACACGACCCGCGCCGAATTTGCGTCCATCATCAAAAACTCGAACACGCAATGGCAAGACGTCGTGAAAGCCATCAACTTCGAGAAAATGTAACGACTGCGCGCTGCGTGATGCGTCACCGCATTGCGCACGCTGCCCCCATTATGGAAACCACTCAGACCCGAGCTTGAACAACCCATGAACTTCCAGAACACACATACGCAACTCACCCTGGCCGAAAACGGGGTTGCCACGCTGACCATGACCAACGCAGGCTCACTGAATATCCTGGGTACACCGGTCATTCAGGCCATGCTCGAAGCACTGGATAAGGTGCGCCATAACCCTCAGTCACGTGTCCTCGTGATCCGTGGTGAAAGTGACAAAGCATTTGTCGCCGGAGCCGACATCAAGGAAATGGCCAAGCTGACACCTGACTCCGCAAAAACCTTCATCGACACCCTGCGTCAATTATGTGATGCAGTGCGTCACATGCCCTTTCCAGTCATCGCCCGTATCCCGGGATGGTGTCTGGGCGGCGGCATGGAATTCGCGCTGGCCTGCGACCTGCGGATCGCCTCGGATCAGGCCCACATGGGCATGCCTGAAGTAAAAGTGGGTATTCCATCGGTCATTCATGCGGCCCTTATCCCCCGACTGATCGGCCAGGCCCGCGCGAATTGGCTCTTGCTGACCGGGGAAGTGGTCAATGCCCAACAATGTCTGAGCTGGGGACTGGTTGACCAGGTGGTTAGCTCAGATGAACTGGATGCAGCGGTTTCTAAAATAGCCAATGCCCTGGCTGAACTGGGCCCGGCTGTACTGGCTCAGCAAAAACGGCTTCTGCGCGAGTGGGAAGACGAGCCTCTGGATCAATCCATCCAGAAAAGCATCCAGGAATTTGGAACAGCGTTCACAACCGGGGAGCCTCAACGCTATATGCAGCATTTCCTGGCTGAAAAAGCCAGGCGATAAGTCAAGTTCCGGCAGCGCCTGCAACCCTGATCACGCGCGATATTTATGGGATCCCGGTTGTAGGCCTGAACCACACGGGCTATGCTTTGCCTGAACTGACTTTGCAGGCACTGCACCACAATGCGATACGAACTGAAAGACTTGCGACTGTTCAAGGCGATTGTCGATGCCAGAAACCTGTCAGCGGGTGCGCAGGCGCTGCACATGACAGCATCATCGGCCAGCTATCGTCTGAAAAACCTGGAATATGTCGTAGGCAGTGCGCTGTTTCACAGGACATCAAGGGGCATGGTGCCCACACCCGCCGGCCAGGTGCTTTTAAAGCATACGCGTAACCTGCTGGCCAACGTTGAAACCATGCACGGGGAACTCACCCAGTTCTCGGCAAACCTGAAGGGCAGTGTAAGGCTATTGGCCAACAGCAGCTCATTGAACGGCTTCATCATTCCGAGCCTTGCCCGCTTTCTGGTCAGCAATACAGGTATAAATATTGACCTGAAAGAAAAAGACAGCCTGAGCATTCCTGGCCTTATTCTTTCAGGCGACGCCGATATTGGCATCGTAGCCGGCGAGACGGACTCAACCTATCCCGATCTGCACGCACGGTTATACGCTGTAGACACCTTGGTATGCGCCGCGCCCATCGAACATCCCGTACTTGCCCAAAACAACGTCAAACTGCGCCAGATACTGTTGCACGACATTGTTTCTCTGGACAGAAAAAGCAGCAATGCGCTTTTTCTGGAACGACAGACAAAAACATCGGGCCTGACACTGAATCCACGCGTTCATGTCCAGGACTTTCCTTCGGTTCTGTATCTTGTGGAAGCGGGCGTAGGCCTGGCTGTTGTGCCGTACAGTGTGGCCAGGCCACGCGCTGAGGCCGGCAGGATCAAGGTGGTTGCCATTGACGAGGCCTGGGCTGTGCGTCATCTGTATCTGCTGACGCACACAAACTCACCCCAGGAAAATCTGATCGCTCAATTTTCCCAGATCCTGCTCAACGACCCGGAGGTTGTGACGACACGGCCTGCAGCAGTTGCTCCGCAGGCCTGAACTGATAATCAGGAACAATCAGTACGTTTTCATCGCCGGGAATGCGCACATAACGACCGAAGCCGTCCGGGGCTTTGTGCCCCACCGAAAGCGCGGCCAATGGGGTATCGCCCTGGCCGGTGATGATCAGTTCAATGGCAGGCTGCTCAAGACCGAAAGGCTTGAAGTCGTTGTCGGGCGGCAGAAACTCACGATCGATACGCGCCTGCGACAGCAGGTTCAGGTAAGCATTGATGTCAAAAACGCCTGGATCCATGACCTGCTGATCCGTTTTCCATTGCGCTGGAGCCGTACGCTGCAGCACCCATTCGCGCCCCGGCACGCGCACAACCAGACGCAGGGCATCCTCCGGTTCCCAGACATAAAGTTTGTGAGGTTCGTGAGCATCGCCATGATGGTGGTGATGCCCGGGCCGGACCACCGGCCCTTTCGTATCGGTACCGAACACCTGCCAGCCGATACCCGCCACCCCTGCAACCAGAACGAGCCCCCAGACCCACAACCTGCTTTTGCCCGCCATGTCAGCGACGCCTCCACCAAAGAAACACCCCGAACATGATGGCCAACAAGGGCATGAGTACCGAAGCGAGGAAAAAACTGAAACGCATCTGGGTATTGGTTAGCTGGACAGAGTCGGATTGATAGTGACGAGGCCGGATATCGATCAGTTTTTCCTGCTGCAACAGATAATTGACCGCATTGACGAACAAAACCCCATTACCCAGCACCGGATAGTGGCGGTTGGTGGCGAAATCGGCATCCCCGACCAGCAGCAACGAGGCACCTTCCCCACCACCCGAAACGGGTGTATCACCGATTCTGCGCGTAGCCAGCAGCATCAGGGTACGGGCTTCACGCAGATCAGGCTGCCCGTCGGGATGCGTGGAATCACTGCTCAGAACCAGCGGTGAGACACTGACCGCTTCAGCCAGGCCCTGAGGCGCCGGGGTGAACCAGGAGGTGCCGGGAAAGAAAACAGCCGGCAGATTACGCATGATGGCGTGACGGGGAAAATCGGAAACAGCCGGTGAACCACGGTCGTTCTGATAATGACGTGAAGGGTCGATAACGGCCTGACCATGATGAACAATGCCGAATGTATCCAGTACGGGTTGCAGGCCATGCTGCACGTTGGGCTCCAGCATCAGCACAGCCCGCCCGCCCTCAGCCAGGTAACGGGTAAGGTGCCGGGTTTCATTGCTCGCAAAAGCACGTCGCGGGCCGGCCACAACCACCAGGTCACACCCCCGGAAAGGGGTATCCCCCTGGGATGGCAATACAGTACGTACGGTGTACCCCAAGGTTTGCAACGCGTCGTTGACCATGCTCATGCCATGACGTTCATGCACTTCGGTGCGAGCCACCAGATTTTCATCTTCACCGTGATCTTCGAGATCATCGAGCTGCTTCAGGCTGAACGGATTGGCTTCCAGATGCCCTTCTGTAAAACAGACTGTCTGGTTGGTCTGGTTCAGGATGCGGATCAAGCCGTTGGTGAAATCGGTTTCGGTTCCGCCATTGATGGTCAGGCTGCGCCCTGAGGACTGGAGCACGGCACTGCCTGCAAACTGAACCCCGAGACGACGTGCCTCGGCAGGTTGCAACGTGGGATCCACGCCCTGTACGCGGATGTTGTCGTTGGCCGCCTGATACTGACGCAACAGCCCCAGGGCGTCGACCATGCTTTTATTGCGCACATCGTAGAACCAGGTGATATCGACCGGCTCGTCAACACCTTCAAGCACTTTCAAGGTTTCAGGACCAATGCTGTACACCCGGCCCGAAGTGAGGTCAAGGCGCCCAAGGTTCTGATAAGCCCAGATGTTGGCAGCAACCAGCAGGCTGAGTACAGCCAGCAATGGCAGAGCCAGGGCGAGCCCCCCCTTCCAGCCACGAAAACGGGGGGTATTCATCGTAACCTCCGGAGCTTGAGCACCTGCACGGCCACAAGCAGTGAAAATAAAATGACACTGCAGAAATAGACCAGGGCACCGCCCGACAAGACCCCGCGAATGAGGTCCACATGATGCGCCGAAAGCGACAAATGCAAGAAGAAGGCGGAAAGCGCAGGAATGAAATTCAGGGCCGCTGGATAATCAATAAACCAGAGCAGCACCAGAATGCCCCAGGTGATCAGCGCTGCCACCACCTGATTGGAGCAGGCGCTGGAAACAGCCAGACCGATGGCCAGAAACATGGCACCGAAAAGGAACGTACCCACGTACCCTCCCAGGATCGGCCCAAAATCGGGATTACCGTAAAAAACCAGCGGTATCACGGCGGTTGCCGTACCGGCAACCATCAGAAAGAGCACGAACAGACCCGCGAAAAACTTGCCCAGCACCGTTGCGACATCGTTCAGGGGCAAGGTGAGCAACAGTTCGATGGTACCGGTCTTGTTTTCTTCGGCAAAAATGCGCATGGTCAGCAACGGCATGACCAGGATCATGAGAATGATCATATTGTGGAACGACGTTACCATTTGCGCCGTATTCACAAAAAACAGATTGAAACTGAACAGATAACCGCATAGAGCCCAGAATACAGCAACGACTGCCAGCGCAATGGGCGTGGCAAAATATTCGTTCAATTCCTTTACAAACACCGCACGTAAACCGTTCATGCCAAAGCCTCGGTCAGGGAGTCACTGCGCCTGACGGCTTCAATGAGAAGATCTTCGATGTGGGTGCTTCGGTAGTGCGCCTGCAACACCTGCCCTTCACGCATCGCAACAGCCAGGACAGGATCAATGGTGTCGGGTTGGGTGTGGAAGGCCACGGCCAATGTGAAGACACCGGCATCAAACAGACTGACCGTTGGCGTGCCCACCACACCGGGCAGTCGTGCCAAGGCCTGGGCCAGCACCTGGGATTCGGCACCACGCCACTGAAGTTCGAGCACGACCGAGCCGGCTTGGCCCGTGGAAACCAGCGGCACATCGGCAATGAGACGACCATGCCGCAGAATAAGGGCCCGGGTACACAACGCCTGCACTTCCTGCATGAGATGGCTGGAAAAAATGACCGCCCTGCCCTGCGCCTGGGCACGAATCATTTCACGGGCCTCGATGATCTGGATGGGATCCAGGCCGTTGGTTGCCTCATCGAGCAAAAGGATGCCAGGATCGGCAAGAATCGCCTGCCCGAGCCCTACCCTTTGCCGAAACCCCTTCGACAAACGGCCGATCGCCGTTGAACGAACGGATTCGAGATTGAATGCGTGTATGGAACGTTCGATGCCTTGTGCAAGTGCCTTGCCGGAAAGCCCCTTGCAGCGCCCTACAAACCCAAGGTACTGGGTAACGGTAAGCGCGTCGTACAGGGGGGCACGTTCAGGCAGGTAGCCGACCGAGGGACGGGCCCCGCCCGAGAAGCTGACCCGACCTTGATCGGGTTCGTAGTAACCCGCGACCAGACGCAACGTGGTGGTTTTGCCGCTGCCGTTGGGACCGAGCAGGCCGACTATTTCACCCGGCCTGACCGTGAAACTGAGGTTGTGTAAAACCTGACGTGAACCGAAAAACTTGTTGACACTTTCCAGGGAAACAATAGACATGCGAAACCACAACCCCATGCTGCAACAGACGAAAAGAACGGATCAGAACAACGGGATCAGTCGTAGGGTTTGTCGTGGTTGTGTTCACCGTACTGTTTGCTGTCGTGGCTGTACCAGATTTGCCCACGATTGGCATCGCGAATCTGTTTCAGGCGGTCGATGGACTGCATGGACAAATTGGTGTTCCAGGTGATGCCTGGAATGACGCCCGCTTCGTTTTCAGCGGTATAAATGGCATCGGCAGCCAGCAGCAACATGCCGGTGTTCTTGAGCTTGACCTGCAAGGACTGGTGACCTTGCGTGTGGCCCTTGGTATCGAGCACAACGATACTGCCATCGCCGAAGAGGTCGAAATCACCGTTCAATTGCAGGAAGTCGTAGTCGCGCGTGGTGTCGTAGTCTTTCATGACATAGGCGGCGCGCTGGAATTTTTCAGGCCACCATGCAGCACGCAATTCTTCTTTCTGAACGACATGCTTGGCTTTGGGAAACAGTTTGATGTTACCCGCGTGATCAAGGTGAAAATGTGAATAAATGACGTGTGTAACGTCTTCAGGCTTGAAACCCAGTTTGGCCAACTGACGATCAATGACTTCGTCGCGTGTTTGCATGGCATTGAAAGCGCCGCACAGGCCCTGGCCCCAATAGTTGGCACATTGGCCATCGGAAACGGCGACATTATTGCCGGTATCGAACAGCAACAAGCCACGTGGATGCTGAATGACATACATGGCCACAGGCACCTTGATTTTTGTACCCACACCGGACATGGCGGTGAGCCAGCCCTTGTCGAGTTCCAGTTGCCCGCTGGAAACCTGCCATAACTTGATATCTTGTGCAGCCGCAAATGTACTGACGGCACACAGGGCGCTGGCGAGCAAGCCCTTTACGAACCCACGCTTCATTGAAGTCTCCTCTACTGCGTAAAAAGATGATTTTTGGTTTTCTCTCGGGGCACGCTGCATCGTGTGGAAACAGAGCGCTTTCTTTTATATTTTTAGGTACTTTTTAAAGCACGGACATTCTTGCGTAATCCGGTTGCAGCGTCAATAGCCGCTCAATAACAAAAAAACCGGCAGACGGCCGGCTTTCAATGTTTCAGCAGGCGACCGGCCGGAAAACCGGCCAGTGCCCTCAAGAATACACCCAATGAAAAACGGATTAATTCAATTTGATATTGCCCTTGGCGACCACTTCTTTGGCCCAGTCGTACTGGGTTTTGATTTCTTTGGCAAACTCTTCAGGTGTGTTTCCGGAAGGCGCTGCCCCCTGCTGTTCAAGGGCCTCAATGACTTTGGGATCTTTCAAAGCCTGGACTGCCGCATCGCGAAGCGTTTTGATGACGTCAGGCGAGGTACCTGCCGGGGCCAGCAAGCCATACCAGGCCGGATTGTTCAACTGAGGGTAACCCTCTTCGGCCAGTGTAGGCACGTCGGGCAGAGACTTCAGGCGCTCGGGCCAGGCAATGGCCAGTGCGCGCAATTTTCCGGCTTGAATCTGGGCCATGGAAGAAGGCAGGTTGTCGAACATGCTGTCGATCTGGCCGCCCACGGCATCGATGACGGCCGGGCCTGAACCTTTGTAAGGTACGTGAATGGCATCGGTACCGGTTGCTTGCTTGAATGCCTCACCGAACAGGTGAAGAATTGAACAGGTTCCCGAACTGCCATGTGAATACTTGCCAGGGTTGTCTTTCAGGACCTGCACGAATTCCTTGAAGGTTTTAGCCGGGAAAGCGGGGTTGACTTCGATGACATTGGGCACGTTGGCAAAATTGGTAACCGGCATGAAGTCTTTCAGGGGATCGTAGGGCAGGTCGTTCGGACGACATGCACTGTTGACTGCCAGCGTGGACACCGTGGCGATGGACAATGTATAGCCATCAGGCGCTGCCCGCGCGGCTTCAGCGGCACCAATGGCACCCCCTGCCCCCCCCTTGTTTTCAACGACCATGGTCTGGCCCAGAATGGCACCCATGCGTTGCGTAACGATTCGGGCAACGATGTCGGTGGACCCACCCGGTGCAAAAGGCACAATGACACGGATGGGTTTGTCGGGATAAGCCGCATGGGCAACACCACCGAACGCGGTAACCGAGGTGACCGCGGTAACGGCCAAGGCAAACGCTGTGAATTTCTGCTTGAATAAAGCCATGATTTCATGTCCTCCGGACGGGTTGATTACCTGGAAATAGTAGCACCATACGGTTGAAAACTAAGGGTAACCCCAAGTGGCTTCGTGAATCGAATATGTTACAAAGGAACCGTGACCCCGGTTCGCAGCACACGCCTGCATACAACGCAGAGCACCTTAAAAGAAATGCCGGGGCTTTCGTGTCAACTCCCGGTTCCACTCGCGTCGCCGTACGTCGGGTTTCAGCCTCATCTCACAGGAGACATTGTGAAGATCACCCAATTAAGCAAGCTTGTTGTCGGCACCGTTGCCCTGGCAATGGCCTCGGGCATGGCCTTTGCCCAGCAGGCATCCAACTACCCCGACAAACCCATACGCTGGGTTGTTCCTTATACACCGGGCGGCTTCACCGACAACGTTGCCCGTATGGTCACAGGCAAGCTATCCGAAGTACTGGGCCAAACCATCGTGGTTGAAAACAAGCCAGGCGCCAATTCCATCATCGGCGTTGAAACCGTCTCGAAGGCAGCCCCCGATGGCTACACCATTGTCACCATCCTGCCTGCCCATACAGCCAACCTTACGCTGTACAAAGAAAGGCTTTCCGATCCCCTCATCCAGAACATGGTGCCCGTGTCACTGGCCGGGCTCTCACCACTCATTCTGACCACAACCAAATCGCTGCCGGTCAAGACAACAGCTGAACTGATTGACTATGCCAAGAAAAACCCGGGCAAGCTGTCATTCGGTTCATCGGGGGTGGGGTCATCGGCGCACCTGACCACTGAATTGCTCAAGCACACGGCCGGCATCGACATGGTCCATATACCCTACAAAGGAACTGCGCCGGCGTTGGCCGATCTGATCGGTGGCAATATCCAGGTGCTGGTCGATGTTCCCATCAGCATGCTGCCCCAGGTGAAAGGTGACAAGGTCAATGCATTGGGCATGTTTGCCGCCAAGCGCCTTGAAGCAGCACCCGGCATTCCCACGCTGCCCGAATCAGGCGGCCCGGCCATTGAGGCCGCCAGTTGGGTGATGTTCATGGCACCCGCCGGCACACCGCCTGAAATTGTCCAGAAGCTTTCCGATGGCGTGGCCAAGGTGTTGCAAGACCCCGAAATCAAGGCACGCTTTGCCGAGCTTTCAGTCATACCGGGCGGCGAAAGCCCGGCAGCAACCAAGAAATTCTTCGACGATGAAGCCCAGAAATGGGAAAAAGTCATTACAACGGCTGGCGTGAAAGCTGAATGATCCCCGCATGACACCGCCCTGCCCACAAAGGGGCAGGCAGTGCACAAACAGTACCCGAAAACGCCCACTGAGCACCAGTGGGCGTTTTCATTTTTTCGCTTAATGCACCTGAATGCACCAACAACGACCCGAAGCGGCAACATGGTGCCCGGAAAACAACACCTGTCAAAACTGGCAAACACTTCAAAAAACATTTTTTCGGTATTATTGTCTCAATGCACTATCAAGCATAACCATCTTCCACAACCCAATACATCCAAAATGAATCAAACTATCTCAACCGATATCACGAAACTTTTCGGCACAGAACTACCCATCGTGGCAGGCGGGCTCATGTGGCTGGCCAATGCCGAGTACGTCGCGGCAGCGGCCAAGGCAGGCATCATCGGCTTCATCACTGCCGCCACCTTCCCCAACATTAACGACCTGCGCGCGGAAATTCGCAAATGCCGTGATCTGTGCGAAGGCAAACCGTTTGGCGTCAATGTGTCGATGCTGCCCAAACTGGTACCTGGCGAGCAAACCCAGACCATTTTTGAACTGGTGGCCGACGAAGGGGTCAAGTTTGTAGAAACAGCAGGGCGCGATCCGAGCGAATTCATCCCGTTCCTGAAGTCGGCCGGGATCAAGGTCGTGCACAAAGTGCCCGCCGTGCGTTATGCCGTCAAGGCCCAAAAAGCAGGTGTCGATGCCGTGACCATCGTAGGTGCCGAGTGCGGCGGGCACCCGGGCATGGACATGGTCGGCAGCTTTGTTAACGCAGCCTGGGCACAGAACCAATTATCCATACCATACCTGATCGGCGGTGGCGTAGGCCATGGCTCACAAATTGTGGCGGCACTGGCCATGGGCGCCTCGGGCGTTGTGGTGGGTACGCGCTTTCTGGTGGCCAATGAAATCTGGGCACATACTGACTACAAACAGCGCCTGATCGAAGCCCAACCCACCGACACCGACCTGTGCATGAGCTCAGTACGCAACACCGTACGCTCCCTGCGTAACGAAACGACGGCAGCAGTGAAGGCCCTGGAAGCGGAAAACCCGAATGTAACCATTGCCGACCTGATGCCCTACGTCGCGGGCAAAATCGGACGTGAAGCCTACCTTTCAGGCGACTGGCGCAAAGGCATTCTGTCGGCAGGCCATGCGCTGGCCTTTGTTGAACGCCTTGACTCGCTTGCCGATATCGTTGGACAATTGCGACACGAAATGACGCAAAGCCTGGCTCGTATTGATCAGTTGCGCACACACTGAACGCTTTCAATGCATGAAGTCGTAACATGACCGTTTTCAGCACTGCATTGAAAGCCCTGTAAAAACATTCAAGATCTTTTAAGTTTTTACAAATACGGGTATTCAGACACGCAAAAGCAACCTTTGTCATTTTTGGAAATCCGTTTCAGGTTGCGCAAAGTTTCTTCGCGGCTTATCATCCTGCCCATATTGATATATCAATTTTTTTTCAAAAATATCAAAATCTGGCTGGTTTGATGATGAACAATGCAGTGCTCGATTACTTGCTGTCGCAGAAACGTCCGGAAGATGCACGGTTCTTCACTGTGCATCTCATGCAACAGCTTCAGGCCAACGCCAACCCCGATGATCTGCTTCCCCTGATGCAGGCTGCCGGCATACAAGCGGCGCGGGGTATGTCGCTGCCCCCGTGCCAAACCCTCACCCAGTTGCAAGACGCCATCAATGCGTACTGGAGCCAGTTGGGTTGGGGTGTGGTGGCGCTGGCGGAACACCCGGATCACCTTGTCATTGAGCACATGGCATCCCCACTGGAATCTTTGCTGGGTCGCACACACCTGGAATACGGTGCCGCGTTTCTGGAAGGCGTGTATCAGGAATGGTTTGTCGAACTGGGTGCGGGCGAGAGTCTGCAGGTTCGACTGGCAGGGATCGACCCGGAAACCTGCGACCTGCTTTTCAGGCTTGCGCGCTAATTGTTATATAATTTTTAACATAAAACCGAATAGTTATCATTTCATGAATTTCCGGGAGCCCTTTACCGTGAACAAATCAGAAGATGTCGGCAATCTGTTCGCGTTATTCAACCGCGAGGGCCAGCAGCGTTACCGCGAAATTGTCAAAAACGACCAGACCCTTGAAGCCCGTAAACGCTGGCCTGTTTTTTCCGAAGTGCCTCTTGGCAAAGCCAATGAGTTGCCCCAATCGCGCGAAACCCGGGCATCAAGCCGCGCTGAACCCGCAACCCTGACACGAACACCAGGCCTGTTGCGTGCGCAAACATCACGCCCCACCGAGACCGTGCACAAGGCAGCCCCCCAACAGGAAGCCATGGCGCGCATGCCTGCAAGCACCGCACCGCACGCTGAGACCCGTCTGCAGAACCTTTTCCAGCGCCTTGAAAACGGAGCCGCAGCAACGCGCCCCATGCGCGAAATACCCGTTGAAACACCCCGGATCCTCAACAGGCAGTCACCTGTATCGACCCTTTTCAACAGATACAGGTAAGGTATGGACATCATCTCGGTTGTATCAGCCAAGGGCGGGGTCGGCAAAAGCACGCTCACCGCCAATCTGGCGGTTGCCTTGCGAACCCGGGGGTATTCGGTACTGGCCGTCGATACCGACCCGCAAAACAGCCTGCACTTCCACTTTTCTTTTCGCCTGAAGAGCGATCAAGGTCTGGTACATGCGGCACACTCAGATCACAGTGTGCAACACCTCATCAGCCCCACGCCGGCCGGTGTTGACCTTCTTGCCTACGGGCACTGCACGGAATCACAGCGGGCAGATTTCGAACACGTATTGAACCGCTCCCCTGACTGGCTCGTGCGGTCGCTGCATAATCTGCAACCACGCTACGACCTGATTCTGCTCGATACACCACCGGGCGCCTCGTCGTACCTTGCCCAGGCCCTCAGTGCCTCGACACTGGTGGCCGGGGTAACGCTGGCCGATGCCGGTTCGTATGTCACATTGCCGCAACTGCAGTCGCTGGTGGACACCTACTGTCTGCCGCAGCGTCATTTCAAAGGCTTCGGCATCATTGTGAACCAGGTGGACCAAAACAAACCGCTGAACCGCGATGTCGTGAGCATGGTGCGTGCGTCGTTCGGCGAATCGGTCATGGGCCTGATCCACCTCGACCAGGCGGTCAGCGAAGCCCTGGCCTATGGTCAGGATCTTTTTCAATATGCTCCGCACAGTGAAGCGGCCCGTGACATTGCCGTGTGTGCAGACTGGATCAACCGTGCACTGAGTGTCGTGAAGGTTGCCTGATCATGCGCAACCTGGGCTTGCGCATTCTGCAACTTCCACTCTGGCGTTCCGCCATCGTACGATGGCTGACCTTGTTCGTTGCCGCCCTGTTGTTGCTGAGTGTGGTCTTTGCACCCATGGGTGTGGCGCAGCAAACTGCATTTGCCGGTATCACGTTGCTCATTGCCCTGATCTTGAACAGGTTCACGACCAGCCGCCTGGCCTCGTTGATCCTGATCGTTCTGTCAGTGACCGCCTCGTTTCGCTACATGAACTGGCGCCTGACCGAAACACTGGGCTTCGAGAGTCTGCTTGACGCCGCCCTGGGCTACGGCCTGCTCATGGCTGAATTTTATGCACTGATCATGCTGCTGCTGGGCTATTTCCAGTCAGCCTGGCCCCTGCGACGCAAACCGGTTGCCCTGCCTGAAGACCTCAATGAGTGGCCCACGGTTGATGTCTTCATTCCAACCTATAACGAACCCCTGAGCGTTGTCCGCCTGACAGTGATCACCGCCCTTTCGCAAGATTGGCCGGCCGAAAAAATAAAAATATACGTGCTCGATGACGGACGACGCGAAGAGTTCCGTGATTTCTGCGACAGCGTGGGCGTGGGTTACCTGACACGTGACAACAACCGGCATGCCAAGGCAGGTAACATCAATTCGGCGCTGGACAAAACCGATGGCGAATTCATTGCCATTTTCGATTGTGACCACGTACCGACACGATCGTTTCTGCAAGTATGTATGGGCTGGTTTCTGAAAGACCGCAACCTGGCCATGTTGCAGACACCGCACGTCTTCTTTTCCCCCGACCCGCTTGAAGAAAACCTGGAAGTTTTCCAGAAAGTGCCCAACGAAGGCCAGCTTTTCTACGGCCTGGTACAGGATGGCAACGATTTATGGAATGCCACCTTTTTCTGCGGCTCATGCGCCATTTTACGGCGCGAACACCTGCTGGCGATTGGCGGCATGGCGACGGAAAGTGTCACCGAAGATGCCCTGACCGCCCTGAAAATGAACCGGGCCGGATTCAACACTGCCTATCTGGGCATCCCCCAGGCAGCCGGCCTGGCCACTGAAAACCTGGCACGCCACGTTGGACAACGTATTCGCTGGGCGCGCGGCATGGCGCAGATACTGCGCAAATTCAACCCGATGGCCGGACCCGGGCTGAAACTGAGTCAGCGCCTTTGCTATGCGGGTGCTGCCCTGCACTTCTTCTACGGCCTGCCCCGTATTGTGTTTCTTACCGCCCCGCTGGCCTACCTGTTTCTCGGGGCCGAAATTTTCCAGGCACCTGCACTGCTGATTGCGGTTTTTGTGCTGCCTCATATCCTGAGTGCACAAATCACCAATTCCCGGCTTCAGGGGAAGTACAGGCATTCGTTGTGGAATGAAGTCTACGAATCGGTGCTGGCCTGGTACATTATGCGCCCCACCCTGGCCACGCTGGTGAATCCGGATTCGGCCACGTTCAACGTAACCGCGAAAGGGGGAACCAGCGACAAAGCCTATTTCGACTGGCTGATGGCACGCCCGTACATTGTTCTGCTGGTGCTCAACTGGGCTGGCTTCATGGTAGGTTTGGCCATGATACTGCTGCACTGGCACGACAACGAACGCGTGCTTACGGCACTGCTCAACATGATCTGGACACTGCATAACATCATGATCTGTGGTGCCAGCGTGGCCGTCGCCGGCGAACAGCAACAAATGCGCAGCTCGCCACGCGTTGACGCCAGCATACCGGCCACGCTGTCCCTGCCCGATGGCCGTCGCGTGGCCTGCAATACCATCGATTTCTCACAAGAAGGTCTTGGGGTGAAACTGCCGGCGCCCATCGGACAAAATGTCGGCGATACACTCCTGCTGTCACTCTTCCGGGGCGATGAAGAACGCATTTTCCCCGCACAGATCGTTTTCAAAAGTGACACCCGGGTCGGCTTGCGCTTCCAGAACCTGACGCTTGCGCAGCAGATTGAACTGGCCCAGATGACTTTTGCGCGTGCTGATATCTGGGCACGCACATGGCATGAAACCACACCAGACAAACCCATGGCCGCCGTGATTCAAATTACCCGGATCGGTCTTCATGGCATGCACATGCTCATGAAGGAAAGCCTCGGTGCCTTGCGAAACAAGCTCCGGCGCACCCCGCAGCCAGAACATGCGACAACCGAACCGCCAGCGTCATGAAAACATGCACAAGGCTAACAAAGGTGATGGTGGGTTTGATTGTCGGGTGCGGCCTGCAGCTTGCCACGGCCAACGGGCAAAGTGTCACGCCCCTGCCCACGACAGAACCTGATCAAGCCGGTCACAGTACATCGTTACCCCTGGCGGGTGGGCCCTCAGTCGAAATGCGACAGGCGCAAACACGCATACTGGCACTGAATAACCTGGGGCAGCGCTCGGCACTTGAACTGGCCGGCGTTGAAGACAGTCGTACACTGGCATTTGGCATACCGTACGACAAAAATGTCATCGCTGCCCAACTCAGATTGAATCTGAAGGCGTCAGCCGAGCTGCTTGAAAACCTGTCGCACCTGAGCATTCTTCTGAATGATGAAGTGGTTGGCACGCTGAAACTGCCCACCGTAACGACCGAGACAGGCCATGTCACGCTTGACCTGCCCGCACACAGAATCAAACGCAACAATACCCTGACATTCAAACTGGTGGCCCACTACACCACGGCATGCGAAGCCCCGCGCCACCCGTCTCTCTGGCTGACCGTATTGCCCGACTCTGCGCTGGTGCTGCGCGAAGAGCACCGGCCTTTGCCCAACGACCTGTCCTTGCTGCCGGCACCCTTTTTCGAACCGGTTGACGAAGCGCCACTGAAACTGGCCTTCGTGCTGCCCGATCCGACACCTGCCAATCTGCAGGCAGCCGTCTCCGTGGCCTCGTGGTTCGGCCAACTGGCCGGGTACCGGGGCGTTGACTATACCGTGCACACTGAAGGCCTGCCATCAGGACATGCCATCGTGATTGCCCCGCCGGAATCGTTGCTGCCCGGATTGCCGCATAGTAATGAACCGGCCATTCACATGCTGGACAATCCGGTTGACCCCGCTGGCAAACTGCTTGTGCTGACCGGTAACAGTGCGTTGAACATTGAACGCGCTGCCCGGGCACTGGTCTTGTCAGCCCCGACCCTGTCCGGGGCTTCTGTACGGGTCAAGCGCATGACTGAAACACCACGCGAGTCTTACGATGCCCCGGCCTGGCTTCCGTTGAACCGCGCAGTTGCACTGGGTGAATGGACTAATACCGCACGCCTTTCAGTTCAGGGCAGCAGACCTGCCCGGATCGAATTGCCGCTGCGCGTTGCCCCCGATCTGGCAGGGTGGAACCAGCCCAATGTCCCTTTGAACCTTCGAATACATGATACGGTGCGCCACGGAACATCGCCCGGCATGCTGAAGGTGTATCTGAACCGTGAGCTGATCGAACAGATCGACCTGATGCCGCGCCCGTTTGAAGCAATACGTACTACCCTACAACTGACCCGACCGGCAGAGCGCGACGTGACGGTGCTGTTGCCTGTCGCTGCGCTGGGTGCGCAGCCCAACCTGCAATTTCAGTTTATCTACCCGGAACCGCCCGAAGCCGAGTGCACCTACAACCTGACCGATACCCGGCGCGGCGCGATCGACCCGGCCTCGACACTGGATCTGCGCGGCCTGACACATTACCTGGCCATGCCCGACATGGCCTCGTTCGGCAATGCCTTGTTCCCCTTTACTCGAATGGCTGACCTGAGTGAAACGCGGGTCGTTCTGGCGGCCGACTCAGGACCAGAGACCTACGCTGCCTTGCTGATGCTGGCGGCGCGGGCAGGTCAGTCGACCGGACATCCGGCAACGGGACTTGTCGTTCTGAAAGATCCGGAACCAGAAATGCTGGCGGGCCACGATATTCTGATTCTTGACGGTGGACCAGATACACGGGTTCTGGAGGCATGGCGGGCTCACCTGCCTGCCGAGGGCTCACTGCAGGCCAGGCTATTGCCAGATCGTCCACCAATCGCCGGCTCGCTGGCTGCAGCCATTGCGACGGTTGAGCGCTGGCTGGGTAAAGGCGCCCCTGCGGAAGGTCAGCGCATTGAAACGGCCGCGCCGATCGCCGCCTTCATTGCCGGCTTCGAGTCTCCCCTGACCATCGGTCGCAGCGTCGTTGTGGTGTCTGGCGATAGTCCCGTTGCCCTGAAACGGATTGTCCAGCGTTTCAGTACCGACCCCGAGCAACTGCAACGGATGCAGGGTAGTGCCGTTGTGCTGGCCGCAGATACACTCTACACCGCAGACAATGAACGTACTTACCATGCCGGCGTGCTGGGTCCGATACGTTCATTGCTTTGGTATCTTGGAAGAAGCCCAATGCTCCTGACGCTGCTTTATCTTGCTGGCGGCCTGCTCGGCAGCATCATTATTTACCTTGCCCTGCGCCATCGTGCCCGGGATCGTCTGACGACCTGAGCGTCCGGATCATCGCCATGAATCAAGCCGCACTGCACCACCACGCCATGCCCCGCAAAGTTCTGAACAGCCTGCTGACTGCACTGCTGCTCGCAGGCTCAGGTCTGGTGCATGCCCAGAACCCGGCGGCAGCGCATGCCAACAGCATCGACAAACTGCCTGCTGATCTGATCCGGCCCCGCGCCACAGCTGAACCCCAGGCACCGATCGTGTCTGATACGCGCTCGCGACATGTACTTTCATTAAGCGACATGGGGGCACGCTACCCGCTTAATTTGCGAGGTGTCGAGGGCAGCGACACGGTGGCGTTTCACGTTCCTTTGAATGAGCTCGTGGTTTCCGCGCGACTCAATCTTATCTACGCGTGGTCACCCGGGCTGCTTGACGAACTGTCGCATATCAACGTACTGGTCAATGACCAGGTGGCCTACAGCCTGCCCGTTCCCCGCGAACAGGCGGGTTCAAGCCAGCAACGCAGCATTGATATCCCCCCCTACCTCATTACCTCGAACAACCGGCTGCGATTGCAACTGATCGGCCACTACACCCTTGACTGCGAAGATCCTCTGCACTCAACGCTCTGGGCGAACATCAGTAACCAGAGCACGCTTGAACTGACGACCGAACGTCTGAAGCTTCCCAACGACCTGTCACTGCTGCCAAGTCCTTTTTTTGATCCCATGGACACCCGCCCGGTCACGGTGCCTGTTGTAATTGCCCAGGAACGCGATGCCGTGTCGCTTGAAGCGGCAGGTACAGTCGCCTCCTGGCTGGGCACACTGGGAAACACACAGGGCGTTGGCTTTACAGTCAGCTTCGGGCAAAACTTTCCAGCACGAGGCTCGGCGATCGTGATCGCCCGTGAAGCCACCGCAACGCAGCCAACGTCCAACCGGCGAGCCGGTGCAAGCGTGAGCATACGCGAAAACCCCAACGACCCCCTGGGCAAACTGCTGGTCATTTCGGGGCGTACCGATAGCGAATTGCGCACTGCAGCGCGTGCGCTGAGCACTGGCCGGGTCACCCTGGCCGGCGAAACGGTCATTGTCAGTGAAAACATCAGCCTGGCACCCAGGCAACCCTACGATGCACCCAACTGGCTGCCGTCCAACCGCGCGTTTCGCCTGGGTGAATGGTTCACGGCCGACGAACTGGCAGCCACTGGCTACGGGTCACCCGCCATCCGCCTGCCGCTTCGTATTGCGCCTGACCTGTTCGCCTGGCGTCAGGATCCCGTACCGCTGGAACTGAGTTTCCGCTATACCCCGCAACCGGGTCGCACCCAATCGGTCTTGCTGATCAACACAGACGGTCAATTCATTAATTCGGCCCCCTTGCTGTCACAAGAGCACATCCGGGACGACACCCTGCGTGCCTTGCTCAGGCGCACCGACGAACTGCCGGTCAAAGCCCCCATGACCCTGCCGCTGGAACGCCTGCTCAATCAATCGGGCCTGGACTTCCATTTCGTGTTCGATTACAAGAAGGAGGGCGAGTGTCGCGATGCCTTGTCAGACAATGTACGTGGCGCCATCGACCCGGACACGACACTGGATCTGAGCGGCTACCCGCATTTCAAAGTCATGCCGGATCTTTCAGCTCTGGAACACAGCGGCTTTCCCTTTACCCGCATGGCCGACCTCTCCGAAACCACAGTCGTTTTTCCACCGGCACCGGCCACCCACGACATCGCAACCTACCTGACCCTGATGGCCCGGTTCGGTCACTCAACCGGGTATCCAGCAACAGCGGTCAAGGTTGCGTTTGGCAACACAGGCCTGCAAAGCACAGATGATTTGCTGGTGATCGCCTCGGGACCCAATCCCTGGCTGGCCAACTGGATCAGCCAGCAAGACAGCCCGCTCAATGCGCTGCAGCAACGATTTGCAACGTCAGACATGGTGTACGCCCTGAACACCTGGACACCTGCCGATGCCCGCGAACGGGAAAACCCGGCCCGGACCGAGCTGGAATTCTCACGCAACGGTGATCTTGCATTGATCACCGGGTTTGAGTCGCCCAACGCAAAAGGGAAAAGCGTGGTGGTCGTGGCAGCCACGTCCGCCACTGCCCAGGAAAATGTAACCCGACTGCTGCTGGAGGGCGACGCCCGCGGCCAACGCCTGGCCGGCAGTGCCAGTGTGCTCAATCAGAACACACTGACTCCGCTGGTGTCAGACTACACCTACCATGTTGGCGCCCTGCCACCGCTACGCTACCTGGAATGGCTGATCGCCCCCTACTGGCGCAATGCACCGTCACTTCATGTGCTGGCCGGTGTCGGCCTGTTCCTGTTTTTGATCCTCGTCTGGTCGGTCTGGCGCAGACTGACGCGAAGAAAGCGCCTGGCCAACGATACGCCCCCCAAAAAAGGCTGACACCTCATGTTCAAGCTCACACAATGGATGCCCCGTGCCCTGCTCAGTGCCGTGTTGATGTTGCCCGTGCTGGCGCAGGGCCGTACAGAAACCCGGTGCTCACCGCCCGACTGGCCCCACTGGAACCAGTTCGTGCGTCATTTTGTACAAGACAGTGGCCGCGTTCTTGACGCCACCACGCCCCGACAACACAGCACGTCGGAAAGTCAGTCATACGGTATGTTTTTCGCGCTGGTTGCCGGCGACCGGCCCACTTTTGACAAAATGTGGTCCTGGAGCATCAACAACCTGGGAGCCGGTGACCTGACCAAACGCCTGCCGGCATGGCTCTGGGGCAAGGCGGATGACGGCACATGGCGTGTGATCGATCCCAACTCGGCCTCGGATGCCGACCTGTGGTTTGCCTACGCACTGCTTGAGGCTGGCAGGCTCTGGAGGGAGCCCGCCTATACACAGGCGGCCCAACGTTTGCTGACACTGGTTGAAGGCCAGGAAATTCTCTACCTGCCCGGATTCGGCCTGATGCTTTCACCGGGGCGCGATGGCTTTGCCAAACCGGATCAGGGCACTTGGGTTCTGAACCCGAGCTACATGCCTGTTCCGGTACTGAGACGCTTGGCACAACACGCGCCTGCAGGGCCCTGGAACGCCCTGGCTAACAATACCCGCACCTTGCTGGAACAGGCCTCGCCTGCCGGATTTGCGCCCGACTGGACACGCTACACATCGAACACCGCGACACCGGGCTTTGGCCCGGACCCCGACAAAGGCAATGTGGGCAGTTACGATGCCATTCGCACGTATTTGTGGGCGGGCATGACGCCGCGAGAGGACCCGCTGTTCGCCCCCGTCCTGGCTGCACTGCGCGGCATGACGAACGCAACGGCGCAGTCCAGCCCCCCGTTCCCGCCAGAGAAAGTGGATACGCGTACGGGCACATTCAGCGGCACCGGCCCTTTCGGGTTTTCTGCAGCGCTTCTGCCTTACTTTCAGGCACTGGGCCATACTGAACTGGCACAAAAACAACTGGAACGCGTTCAAACTGCTGCAGATGAAGCCTTGAGTGCGCAAACCCTGCAAAAAAACCCGCCCCCCTACTATGATTACATGCTGACTTTATTTGGCCTGGGCTGGTACGAACAACGTTACCGCTTCATGGCCGATGGAACATTATCTTTACCCTGGGAGGCAACATGCCGCGGCCGCACACAACCCTAGCAGCCTGTCGGCCCGGGATCACCGAAGGCAACAACCGGCCCCGGCGAGACCCATGTTCGACAGATCGCCAGCCAACGCCGTCCAAGTCCGGCAAGCTGCTGGCCATTGGCCTGCTCAGTGTCCTCATTCATGGGGGCGCACTGGCTGAAAACGATGCCCGTTCGGTACTGGCCGAACAAGGCAACTACTGGCTTGACCGCAACGACCCGGAACGTGCCGCCGAAGCCTGGAAAAAACTGTTGTTGCTCAGCCCCAACGACCCCAAGGCGCTTTATGGGCTGGGGCGTGCCGCACTGGCCGCAAAAAAAACCGGGGAAGCCGAAAGCTGGCTGCAAAAATTGCGCCAGCAGCAACCCGATAGCCCCCTGGGAACACAACTGGCCCAGGAAATCACCCTGGCCAGTGAAGGCAACCAGGCCTCATTGGAAGAAGCCCGTGAACTGGCCGCTACCGGTAACGTCGAGGCCGCGCTTGAAAAATACCGCTCGGTTCTGAAAGGAAGCACACCATCGGGCAGCCTGGGGCGCGAATACTATACGTTTCTGGGCTACACACCCGGCAATGTGCAGGAAGCGATCAGCGGCTTGCAACGTTTACTGAAAGAATCGCCCAACGACCCGCAGTTGCAACTGGCCCTGGCACGGCACCTTGCACGCCCGGAATCAACCCGTCTGCAAGGTATTACCGAACTGGCACGGCTGGCCGGACAGCCCGGCATCGGCGCAGAAGCCACCAAAAGCTGGCGTGATGCCTTGACCTGGCTTGGCACCACACCCGGCCCGCAAGACCTTCCTTATCTGCAAAACTACCTGAAAACCCATCCCGACGACAAGGCCATTCAGGCACAGTACGAAAGCGGCACCAAGGCACTGGCCGACAGCCGTGCAGCCGCCACCCGGGCGGCGCGCCAGCCTGCCGACCCTTTGCGTGAACGCACCAACCAGGCCATGCAGCAGCTGGAAAAAGGGGATCCCGCCCAGGCATTGGCCGAATTCCGCGCCGTTCTGGCAACCCGACCCAATGACAGCGAGGCGCTGGGCGGCATCGGTGTGATCCTGATGCGTCAGGGGCGCTGGACCGAAGCCCGTGATTACCTGCAGCGTGCCCGCAAAGGCAACGCCGCCTGGCAGGGTCCGTTGAACACGGCCACCTACTGGGTCAATATCCAGCAAGCGGATGCCCTTAAAAATACCGGCAAGCTCACTGAAGCGCGCAAACTGCTCGAACAGGCCCGACGCCTCAACCCGAAAGACACCACAGCCCAGGCCAAACTGGCCGACCTGCTGTTGGCGGAAGGCAAATACACCCAGGCCGATGCCGCCTACCAGGCCATTCTGAAGAACCACCCGCGCGACCCGAATGCCTTGCGGGGGCTTGCCGAGTCGGCGCGGGTTTCAGGCCATCTGCCACAGGCGCGCAAACTGCTTGAAGATGCCTTGCGCAGCGACCCAGGTAATCCCTGGGTACGCCTGCAGCTGGCCCAGATTTATCAGGATACCGGCTACCCCCTGGAAGCCCGTGCCCTGGTTGAAGGCCCGCTGCTCACGCATCCGAACGACCCGGATGCCCTGTATGCCTACGCGGTCATCGCAGATCGCAATAACCAGACCCTGATCGCACGACAGGCCCTTGAACGCATCCCCCCCGGTGCACGCAGTGCCGATGCCCAGGCACTCCTGGCCTCGACAGACCGGCGTCTGGCCATTGCCCAGGCAGTCGGTCTGGGCAAGGCGGGCCGGAAAGCCGAAGCGCTGGGGATGCTCGCCCGCATTGAAGGCACAACGGCGCGCAACTTCGAAACCGACAATGCACTGGCGCTGGCCTATACCGACCTGGGCGATTACGCCCGCAGCCTTGCGCTGTTGCAAACCTATATGCTTAAAGGGGGGCAGCAGGGTATCGATGCAGGCATCACGTATGTGAACACCTTGCTGCAAGCCAACCAAGATACTGAAGCCGCGGCCGTCATACAGCAACTGCAGGCCAGAAATCTGTCGACTGCGCAGCGCGGCGCCCTGGATGAGGTACTGAATGGCTACCGGGTAGCCCAGGCAGATCGCCTGCGGGCACGGGGCGATCTGGTCAACGCCTACACGGCACTGGCTCCGGTGCTGGCCGCCAACCCGGCCGATCCCGGTGCCAACGAAGCCCTGGCACGCATGTATGCTGCGGCAGGCCGCATGCAGGAAGCGCAACAGATCTACGATACCTTGCTGGCCGCACAACCCGACAATCCGCAACTGCATGTAGCCGCCGCCCAACTGGGCCAGCAGATGCGCAACAAGGCCTACACCAACCGGCATGCCGAGCAAGCGCTGGCGCTGGCGCCCGACAACCCAGTCATTCTGGGCAGTGTGGCGCGACTCTACCGCGCCGAAGGCAAAACCCGGGAAGCGGCCACCCTGCTCGAACGCGCTCTGGCCGTGGAAAACCAGCGGGCCCACGCTGCCGGGCTTGTGAACGCCACGCCGCAACCCCGACCCGCCATCAATCCCTTCGCGGGCGTACCCACAGCCCGGCAAAGCCTGCAAGCGCAACCGCGCCTGCCCGTTCCCGCACTGGCCCGTACGCTCCAACCTGTTGCCCAACCGGCCATGTACCCGGCCCAGCCCGGCATGCCAGCAAGTGCAGGCCCGTCGGGTGTGCTGCTGGCCCAGGCACCGATTCAACCCGTGGTCCCGGTGCCTGCACCGGCCTCGCCAGGCTACCCGGCATCTGCTGCCGCTTATGCGGCGCCCGTACCCGCCTACACAGCCCCCCAACCGGGTTATACCGCTCCCCCACCGGCGTATGGCTACGGCGCCGGCAGTGTCGATGCCGTCACCGGGGTTCCCCGTGCCACGCCGGCAGTTCCCCCAGCCTCGGCCAATGCGTATGCAGGCAACCAGCCCTGGACCCTGCCCGTACCGGGTGTGGCACAAAATACACCGGTACAGGTTTACAACAACCCGTTTGCCGGTTCGGTACCAGGCACCGGACTGCCACCCAACACCGACCCCAACTCGCCGGCTGCCCTGGTCAATGAACTGAACCTGATTCATGCGGAACGCAGCGGGCAGGCAAGCGCCGGCCTGTTCGGCAACCAACGCAGCGGCACGGCAGGCACCAGTCAATTGACGACGCTTGAGGCGCCCGTTCAAATGCAGCTTCCCCTGGGTGATGGCCGCGTGGGGCTTAACGTGACCCCGGTCAGTCTCGATCCCGGCACCATGGACTCGAATCCCTATGTACGTGGCACCTACGGTTCCGGACCCATTGCGCTTGAACAGAACCCCGCACTTCCGGGTACCGTCAAGGCCAGTGGGGTGGGTGTCGCCCTTACGTACAAGCTTGATGGCATCAGTCTGGATGCCGGCGTAACACCCATGGGATTCCAGTACCAGACCTTCACGGGCGGTGCCTTGTTTGAAGGTACGCTGGATCAGGCCGGTACGGTCGGTTACCGGTTCGACATTTCGCGCCGCCCTGTTACAGAAAGCGCGCTGTCGTATGCCGGCGTGCGTGATGATCGCACAGGGCTGGAATGGGGAGGCGTTTCAGCCACGGGGGCACGTGCCACACTGTCAAAAGATTTCGGTGACTCCGGCATTTACGGATCAGCCGCCTGGCACGATCTGCGGGGCACCAATGTGGCACGCAACCAGCGCAACGAATTCAACCTGGGTACGTACTTTCATTTGATCAATGAAGCCGACTCACGCCTGACCGTCGGGCTGAACCTGAACTCAACCTCGTTCAAGGAAAACCTGAGCCACTTCACCTACGGCCAGGGGGGGTATTTCAGCCCGCAAAGCTACTATGAGCTGAGCATTCCATTCACCTGGGCACAACGCCAGGGCGCCTTCAGCTACAAGATCGGCGGTGCCGTGGGTGTGCAACGGTTCAATCAAGATGCCAGCCCCTTGTTCCCGAACAACCCTGAGATGCAACTGGCAGCGGTTGGCGCACTGGCCCGCATGAACCTGAACGAACTGAACGGGGTACGCAACGGGTACTACGAAAGCAACTCGAAAACCGGTTTCAGCTACAACCTGAATGCATCGGCAGAATACCAGGTGTCGCCGTCCTTGGTTCTGGGTGCCAGCCTGGCAGCCGACAATGCGAACGACTACAACCAGTGGGGTGGCGGGCTGTACATGCGCTACCACTTTGATCAGCAATCAAAAGCACCGGAGATGCCGGTCAAGCCGTTCAGTTCACCCTTTACGGCAACGTACGGGCGTTAAGGTTTGGGGTTCTTGCAAAGGGTTTGGGTATTCTTTAACGGTTCTGTCGGGGTGCGGGGGCGCGCCGGGTGCATCGCACGGCCCTGCGGGCTTCCCGTTGTTGTGGCCCAGACCGGGGCGGGTCCAGAACTCGCGCGGTCGATCCTGCGGATCGAAAAGCGTCGCGCTCAGACAACTGGACCCTTGAATCCCCGGTCAGCGTGCCGGTGGCGGCGTGCTCAAGCACACACGGGCGGCACACAGCCCGCCCGACCCTCGCGTTTTTTCAGGTTTGGAAGACGCCTTTTAAACAGTTAATCCGCGCATCTCCCGTATGCGCGCGAAGCGTGTTATGCACTGGCCAATCGGATCAGGAAGTGAGCTTCAACGGCTATGCGAATACGTCAGGGTCTCACGAAG
>JAAYGT010000100.1 GCA_012727555.1 Alcaligenaceae bacterium
ACGCTTGGCACGTTCGGCAAAACGCTGGGCAAATTCCTTGTAGATCGATTCCTGAACCAGAATGCGGCTGCCGGCCGTGCAGCGTTCCCCGTTGTTGCTGAAGATCATGAACACGGCTGCGTCCAGCGCACGTTCAAGGTTCGCATCATCGAAAATGACGAACGGGCTTTTGCCGCCCAGTTCCATGCTGAATTTTTTGAGACCGGCCGATTTTACGATCCGGTTACCGGTGGCCGTTGATCCGGTAAAACTGATGGCGCGCACGTCAGGGTGGGCAACCAGGGGTTCACCGGTTTCTGTGCCAAAACCATGCACCACGTTCAGTACACCCGGGGGAACACCGGCTTCAAGTGCCAGTTCGCCCAGACGGGCGGCAGTGAGCGGACTCAATTCGCTCATTTTCAGAACGGCCGTGTTGCCGAACGCCAGACAGGGGGCTGTCTTCCAGGTGGCTGTCATGAAAGGAACGTTCCATGGACTGATCAGTGCGCAGACGCCGACCGGATGAAACAGCGTGTAATTCAGATGGGTGGGTGTCGGGTAGGTGTGTCCGTCAACACGGGTGCACATTTCGGCAAAGTAATAGAAGTTGTCGGCTGCACGCGGAATGAGCTGTTTGCCGGTTTGAGCGATCACCTGGCCGCAATCACTGGTTTCGGTCTTGGCAATTTCGGGCGCTTGTTTGGCGATCAGGTCACCCAGGCGGCGCATGATCGTGGCGCGTTCAGTGGCCGGCCGTGACGACCAGGCGGGGAAGGCCTGCCGTGCTGCATCGACTGCCGCGTTGATTTCCTGTTCGCCACCGCGTGCCACCTGCGCCAGTACCTGCTGGTTGGCCGGGTTGACGGTTTCGAAATACTCGGTGCTGGTGACCGACTCGCCATTGATAAGGTGATTGATTTTCATGATTTGTCAATTAAGATTGTTCAATGTGGATTCCGTGCGTTCACGCCTGCCGCGCAGGGGGGGGCAACGATATGGTTGACCAGCGCGCCCAGCCCTTCGACTTCTGTGATCACGGTGTCACCGGGTTTGCAATCGACAATACCGTCCGGGGTGCCGGTCAGGATCAGGTCGCCGGGCTGCAGTGTCATGAACTGGCTGAAGTATTCAATCAGGCCAGGCACATCAAAAATCATGTCACGGGTTGAACCCTGCTGTGTGACTTCACCATTGACTGTGGTCTTGAGGGCCAGATTCATGGGGTCAATCTGTTCAGCATCAACCAGCCAAGGCCCCAACGGAGTGCCAGTGTCACGGTTTTTCACGCGCAGATTCGGACGGAACCAGTTTTCAAGGTAATCGCGAATGGCGTAATCATTGGCAACACAATAGCCCTGTATATAGTTGTAGGCATGCTGGCGTGATACGTTGCGGGCCGTTTTGCCAATAACGACTGCCAGTTCACATTCATAGTGCATGTAGTCGATGCCAGCCGGACGTATGGTTGCCCCTTTGTGACCGATCAGCCCGGTACCGCTTTTGATAAACACCATGGGTTCTTCGGGCGGCTTGAAGGCCAGTTCGCGGGCGTGATCCGCATAGTTCAGGCCCAGTGCAAGCACGGTTCTTGGGCGGTTGACGGGTGCCAGTGGAGGCAGCCACTGAACGTCGTCAAGGGCAAGAACACGCCCGGCATGGTGGCCACGTGTCAGGATCAGGCCTTCATCGTGTTCACGCGCTTCGTGAATGGCTCCCCCCCAGACAACACGTGCAAGACGCCCTGGTTTTTTTGCTGCCGTGCGGTGTTTTGCGCTTGAAGAGGCGTTTGCGCGCACGCCGCCGGCTTGCATTGATGTGGTCAGGCTTGCAAGACCGTTGGCACTGATTTCAACGTGATCACCAGCCTTTACCAGTGGCCGGGTGCCATCGGGCCGGCAATCGGTGCCCAGCAAAAGCACATCGCCCGGTTGCAGGGTCATGAACTCCGCAATGTCGGTCAGCAGTGTGCTTGGTGGGCGGCGCAGTGTTGAAAGATCGACAGTTTGCTGGTGTTCGCCATTGATGATGACGTCGAGGCTCAGCGCGCCGATGAAGGCATCGAGGCCGGTGTCCGGATCAAGGGCCAGTGGCTCGCCGACCGTCAGGAAGCCATCGCGGTTTTTGCCCTTGATGGGTGTGCGGTAGTAATTGTCGTGGTCTGTGGAAAAATCGTTCAGAAGCACAACCTGGTCGGGTGTGCCATCGGCGCCGATGATCAGGCCCACGCCCGCGCCCACATAGACTTGTTTTGCGTCATCGTCCAGCAGGGTTTTTTCACCAGACCGCTGAAACGTGTTCGATGTTTTCACGTAAAGAACCGGGGCTTTGGGCGCTGCCTTGTAAGGCGGCTGGGTCATGCGTTCGGCCCAGTGATCCCATTCCGTGGTGAAATTCAGAAGAGTGCCGTACACGGTACCCGTAGGAAGATAATGACTCATGTGATCAACTTTGTGGGTGGGCTAGGCACCGACCATTTTCAGGCCGGGGCGGGGGGTATCTGAAAGAAAGGGAGGGTTCAGCTTTGCGCGGCAGGTAGTTGCTCAAGCGCGTCCTCGCAGTAGCAAAGCTCTTCCGAGCCGACCTGTGAGGGATCAGCGGATCCTTCAAGGACCAGTCCGTTGACCCAGATGCCATCCCCGATGTTTTCAATGACTTTGACAATGTTTCCGTTTTTCATGCGGATCAGGTCACCTTCTTTGAGTGTCATGAAATTCACGAACATGGTGTTTCTCCTAGAAAAAGATGCTCAGGTTCTTGGCCAGCAAGACGGTTTGCCCAAGGCTGATCTCGCGACGTACCAGTTTCCATTCATCGCCCACACGACGCAGAATGTCGTTGCGCTCGCCGGTGAAGTAGTATTCCTCGTATTCGCAGCGGTTCTGGTATGTCAGGAATTTGCTGCGTACGGCAACTTCCAGTTGGCTGTTCGCGTTTGTTCGTGTGCCTTTGATCTGCACGTTCGTGACAAGACGGCACAACCTTGAGAGTGGCTCTTCAGCCCAGTGAACACCGGTCAGAATCTGCTCTGCCCGTTTTGTCAGTGTCCATTTGCCTTCGTTGAACCAGCTCATGTCTTTTTCGAGCTTGGTGCGCTCGCGTTCATCGTGTTCACCGAATTTCACGTTGAACATCATGGGCATGAAGTAGACAAGGTCTTCATCAAGTGTATTAAGCCAGTCGTGAAAGCGGCGCTCGTCGAGCATGGCGGCTTCGTCGTACAAAAACTCTTCAATTTCCTGGCGCAGACGGTAATAGGCATCGTCACGTACAGGTGGGTCGAAAGCTTCTGCGGGGTCCGTCACTTCCGTTGCCAATTGGGTCATGGGTTTCTCCAAACAATTCAGTGGTTTTTCTGGGGAACGGGGCCACCCTGATGTGCAAAACAGCCCACGTCGATTACGGTGCCTGACAAGGTGGCCGCATCGTCAGACAGCAGAAAGGCAATTGTCCTGGCGAAGTCGGCGCCTGTCATTGCACGCCCGGCGACTGTGCCGGTGATCGGGCGATTGACAAACTTGTTGACATCGCCATCAAAGCGTCCAACACTCATGCCGGTTACGATGCCGCCGCCACCGGGAATAACCATGTTCACGCGAACGTGGTCATGAAAGTGGTCGTAGGCCATCGCCATGGTCAGTGCCAGCAGGCCACCCTTGCTGGCGGCATAGGCCGCCATGTTGGGTTTGCCGTAACCCGCTCCGGAGCCAACATTCACGATCGAGCCACCGCCGTTACGAATCATGTGCGGCAAGGCGGTGCGGCTCATCAGGTAGGCACCCTGAATGTTGACCTCAAGAATTTTGAGAAACAGTTCAGGTGGTGTGTCAAGAATGGTGCCCAAAGGACCAATCGCTGCATTGTTCACAAGACCATCGATGCGACCGAAGCGCTCAAGCGTTTGACGCACGACCTCATCAACGTCATTCTGGTTTGTGACATCGGCCTCAAGGACCAGAACCTGATCCTGAACGTTCGCCTCGCCCAGTGATTGGTGCAGTGCATCGAAACCCCGGGCGGTACTGGAAACCTGCGATTGGCCCAGGCCAAAACTGACGACACGATGGCCTTTGCGGGCCAGATCGACCGTAATGGACTGGCCCAGTCCAAAGCTTCCGCCGGTGACGATGGTGACTGGTTGCGTGTTGGACATGGTGTGGTCAGCCCTGTTTATGGTCGTGTTTGCCCATCAGAACGTCCCAGTCGCCATTGTTCATATAGTCGCGCCAGCGGCGGTAGAACTGACGTGGATTTTCTTCGCTGACCTGAAGGCTGACATTACCCGCGACCGGACCTGCGCCAGGTTCCTGGCACGTGCCCAAGGACTGCATGTAGTTGTAGGGGTAACGCTTGGCAATAACACCACGGCTACCTGCAGTTGCGTAGTTCCAGTTTTCCATGTCGTCTTGCTCGGTCATGCCGGCGGGGCCGGAATACCGCATGTAGTAATGACGCAGGAAGTCTTTAACCGCTTGTGGTGCGTCTTTGTCGACCAGGAAGAAGCGCCAGGCTTCGGTATGACCAGCGCCATGCGGGTGCCAGACACAGATTGAACGTGGCTGACGACCGTGGAACGATGCGTTCGGGAAAATGGTGCCAACGAAAGGTAGCAGGCGGGCCTGATCGCCCAGGCGGCGCTGGCGCTCTTCGTGGCAGTGACGGAAGTAGTCAGCCACTTCAGGGTTGTTCTGGAAGGTATCGACAAACGGTGTGTTTTCAGGAACGATGGCGCTGTGCACACCGTGGCCTGCAGGAAAGTTCACCCACAAGTGTTTTGCATATTCCAGTTCGTTGTCGCGGCGGCCCTTCACCCCGGCTTCGGCACTGGGGCCGATACCAACCAGGTCAACCGAGCGGTGGCTGACATTATGATAAGTGTCGCCAAGGAAGTTTTCAGCGGCAAACTTCCAGTTGCAGGGGATGATCCATTTGTGAACGCCCATCAGAACTTCCGAGCCGCCTTCACGACCGTCGCGGCAGTCGAGCGCAAGGTCCAGATGCATGCGGGCATCGCCCAGGTAGGTCAGGAAATCGGGAGCGTCTTTGTCCCACGTTGCCCAGATGGTGCCCTTGTAGTTGTGGATCTGGGCCACTTCGATCAGGGACCAGTCTTCTTTGTTCAGGCACTCTTCATACAGGTTTTTGTACTGTGGAACGCCGAACAGTTTTCCTTCGGTTGTAAAGCTCCAGCTGTGGTAAGGGCAGGTGAACAGTGTTGTATTGCCGTGATCGTATTGGCAAACTTTCATGCCGCGGTGACGGCAGGAATTCAGGAAAACGTGAATCTTGTTTTTCTTGTCGCGGGTCAGAATGACCGATTCGGTACCCATGCGCGATGTAAAAAAATCGCCCGGATTCGGGATCTGGCTTTCATGGCCTACGAAAAGCCAGGCGCGGGTGAAGACTTTTTCAAGCTCTTCCTGAAAAATGTTTTTGTCGGAAAAAATTTCGCGGCCAATAAGACCGTTGTCGGGATCGACCATTGCGTTGTAGTTCATGGATCAGGCTTCCAAATGGATTGAAGGAGGCGTAAAGGCAGGCCCTCAGGCAAACCGCTCACACAGAATTTCGCTTTTACGAATACCGGCTTTCATGGCGGCGGCACGGGCTGCATCGACCATGGGTGGCGGACCACACAAATACACACGTGTGGATTTATCGAGTGACAGCCCGGCAATCAGGTCGGTTGCATAGCCTTGTTGTGCGCCCGGCGGTGGATCGCTTTCAGTAGCAACACTTATTTGAAGGTT
Source organism: Alcaligenaceae bacterium (assembly GCA_012727555.1). GTDB lineage: Bacteria > Pseudomonadota > Gammaproteobacteria > Burkholderiales > Burkholderiaceae_B > JAAYGT01. The sequence goes on from JAAYGT010000100.1 coordinate 5,730, forward strand.
GGGTAGATCGCGTTGAAGCCGGGCCAATTCTTCTTGCGCAAACAGATGCCCTGCGGTACGCCCGCCGATCAGCAGGTGAATGGGTGCTGTATTGAATTCAGGCGTTGTGCGTACGGCCTGCAGCATGGCCAGGAAGGGTGCCAGACCGGTACCACCTGCCACAAAAAGGCGTGGACGCGATTCATTGCGCAGGAAAAAAGTGCCCCGTGATGGACCGATTTCCAGAAGATCACCCGCTTTGGCCGTGGTTAGCCAGCTGGAGAACTGGCCATCGGTCACAAGACGAATGTAGAAAACCAGGTTCGTGTCACCGGAGGCATTCGCCATGGAATACGAGCGCCATTCACTACTTTCATTGGGGCGAAGTCGTACATACTGGCCTGGCAGGAACTCGATGCCGTTTGCCACCTTGACATCCAGTCGGATGATTTCCGAGGCAATCGGGGTTACGGCAGTCACCGTGCCTGTTTGAGTTTCTTCTTGCGGCGCGCTGGCTTCACAGGAATCGTAGGGCAGTTCAATGACAGCCGCCGAGCGTGCTTTCGACACGCAACAGAGAATGGCGCCGTCATCGCGTTCGTCGTCGGGCAATACCGAGGGATCGTAGTCACCCGGGTCGATGTCACCGCTGACACATTGGGCAACACAGGTACCGCATTGCCCGTTTGAACAGTCAGTGAGCAGAGTCAGGCCCGCATTGACTGCGGCCTGGGCAACGGTTTGGCCTGGCTCGGCATTGACCGTATGAGCTACACCATCGGAAAAAAGAAGTGTCAGTGGCAGCGAAGACATCTGGCGATCCTGTGAAGCAAGTGAAAATTATTGAGGGGTCATCTTGGCGGCTTCAGCCAGCGGACGCCAGCGTGCAATGTCGTCGCGAATGCGTTTTTGCAGCGCATCGGCATCAACGTTGCCCGGATTCATGCCCAGTTGTGCCAGACGTTCGATCATGTCAGGTTCCACCAGAATGTCGGCCATAGCGGTGCGCAGTGTTTTCAGCACGTTGTCGGGTGTGCCTTTCGGCGCCATCAGGGCGGTCCAGATGGGAACGTCAAAGCCGGGGAAGCCCGATTCGGCAATGGTGGGAACGTCAGGCAGAGCAGGCGAGCGTTGTGCTGTTGTTACTGCCAGGCCTTTGACCATGCCGTTTTTGACAGCGCCCACCACCGCGGCTGTGTCTTGCATGGCGACATCCACTTCCCCCTTCATGACTGCTTCAAGTGTGGGACCGGATCCACGGTAGGTAATGTGAGTGAATTTGACACCGGCTTCCTTGCCAAACATTTCGGTGACCAATTGGAAGGAAGAACTGGCCACGCCATGGTTGAGCGTATCGCCCTGGCGTGTTTTTGCTGCTTTGACCAGATCCTGCACACTGTTGAAACCCAGTTTGGGATTGCTGATCAGCGCCAGCGGGAAGGTGCCTAACAGAGCAATAGCCTCGAAGTCGGTTTCAGGGTTGTAGCTGAGGTCTTTCATGGTGACCGGATTGACCGTAAGGCCACCGCTGGAAGAAACCAGCAGCGTATAGCCGTCAGGGGCGGCCTTGGCCACCATGCCGGTACCAATCGCTGACGCCGCACCCGGTTTGTTTTCAACGACAAAGGTTTGTTTCAGACGTTCGCCCAGTTTGGAGGCGATGACGCGGGCCACGATATCGTTGGTGCCGCCCGGCGCAAAACCCACCACGATTTTGACGGGGCGGTCGGGATACTGGGCATTGGCCAACGCGGGCATTGTGACGGCACCTGCAAGCCCAAGGGCTGCACAGGCTTTAAGCAGAGTTCGGCGTTGATTTTTGTTGCGGGTGATCACACAAGTCTCCTGTTCGTCTGGTGATAATATAGTCCATTATACGAATTGATTGATTTTTGTCAAGAAATGCGGATGAAACAAAAGGGTTTTGAGTACGTGTTTTTCACAGATAAAAACTTCAATCATTCGTGTGTTTTTTATATGTAATTTTTTAAAAAGTTCTATAAATATTTGATTTTTAAAAGGATTTTTAAATGGATTCTATTTCTTGCTATTCGGCACCGGTTGCCAAGAAGCTGCGTCTTGCACTGTGTGGCGCTGCCGTCCTGACGGTTGTTTCGATTAACGCATCGTATGCGCAGGACTTTCCCGAACAGCCGGTCACCGTGATCGTTCCTTACGCTGCGGGTGGTGGTACGGATGTCGTCGCCCGCCTGCTCGCCAAAAAAATGGGCGATCATCTGAAGGTTCCTGTCGTGATTGAAAATCGTGCCGGCGCGGGTGGTGCGGTTGGAGCCGGTTATGCTGCAAAAGCTCGTCCCGATGGTTACACCGTGCTGATGGGTACAGCCTCAACGCATGCAATCAATCCGGCTTTGCATACCAACCTTTCCTACGATCCCGTCAGAGACTTTGAACCGGTAATTCTTGCAGTCAGTGTGCCCATGATGGTTGTCGTTAATGCACAACTTCCCTACAAAAAATTGGGGGAATTGACTCAGGCCATGCAATCGGACAGCAACAAATTGACGTTTGGGTCTCAGGGGGTTGGGGGTATTGGTCACCTGGCAGGTGAAATGCTCAATTACATGGCCAAGGGTCATTCCTTGCATGTGCCTTACAAAGGCGCCGCTCCGGCTTTGCAGGATCTTGTCGCCGGTAATATTGATATTCTTTACGATACGCCGCCCGCTTTGCTGCCACAGATCAAGAACGGGAAAATTCGTGCATTGGCCGTTGCCAGCAGTGAACGCGTTGCGCAATTTCCCGATATCCCCACAACGGCAGAGGCCGGGTTGCCCGGGTTCAAGGCAGCGACATGGAATGCACTTTTTGTACCCAAGGGAACCCCTGCTGATGTCATCGCAAAACTGGCAGAAGCCGCTTCCAGTGCGCTGCAAGATCCTGATCTGCGCGAGCAACTGGGCGCTATCAGTGCTCAACCCGGGGGACAAGTCGGTCAGGATTTCAAGGCATTCATGTTGTCCGAAGTTAAAACATGGGCCGAGGCGGTGAAAATGGCCGGATTGAAACCTGATTGAGCCTCTGGTGGCAAAATGCCGCTGGCGTCTCTTGCCTTGATGGCTGATTTTACTTTCATGCCGGGCACCTATATGCTTGAAGGCTGACTATTCCAGACGCTTTCAAGACCAATGCAAGACACCGAAAAAACAGGCAACAGCGTGCGTGCAGTCGAGCGCGCGCTCGAAATTCTGATGGCTTTTGATGCCGAGCACGCCAGCTTGACCGTTTCTGACCTACTCAAGCGTGTTGATCTTTCCAGGCCTACCTTGTACAGGTTGCTTTACACCCTTGAAGAAAAAGGGTTTGTCAGCAGCAGCGGAGACCCCCAGCATTTTTCCCTGGGGCCTGCCGTTGGTCGTCTGGCCTGGGCCTGGTCCTCCAGTATTGATATTGCCCAGATCGCCTTGCCAGTTATGCGCAAAATCTGGGATTTCACGGGCGAAACAGTTGCCTTGTTCCTGCCCAAAGGTGATATCCGGGTATGTGCGGCTGAACTGCCCAGTGCCAACCCCCTGAGCTTTCGCCGCGGTGTGGGTTACAGTGAACGTATCGCGTTGGGTGCCAGTGGCCGGGCCATATTGGCCTGGATGGACCCTACACCCAAACAACTGGAAAACTATTGCCAGGGGTTGTCGTTACGTGCTTCCGATCTGGCCAGACAAATCATGGAAGTCAGGCAGGCCGGCTACGCCTTCAGCCAGAATGAGCTCATGGAAGGCGCGGCCGCCTTCGCGATCCCGTTTTTCCAGAATGACGGGCGTGTTGCGGGTTCCATTGCCATTTTCGGACCGGTTGTGCGGCTGGATGAAGAACGTATTGCGCAAATGCTTCCTGTGATTTCGGAAATGATCTCCGGCTTGTCAGTAGCGCTCGGTGCTGTCCAGCAGCCCTGAATTCCATCAAACAGAAAACAACATTCTTTATGCTCCCGAATTTACGCCAGTTGCAGGCGTTCGTGCTGATTTGCCGTCTGGGCAGTCTGACCCGGGCTGCCGAACAGATGTGTTTGACGCAAGCCGCTGTCAGTGTTCTGGTGAAACAGTGTGAAGAGGCTCTGGGTATCGCCCTGTTTGATCGTGGTTCGCGTACATTGCAACCGACTACCGCAGCACGCGCATTGCTCGACTTGGCCGAACGGGCGCTGCGCGATGTGGAAACGCTGGGTATAACTGCGCAGCAACTGCGTGATTGCGTTCAGGGACAGTTGCGCGTGGGGGTGACCTCTGCGGTAGCCTGCACTTTGTTGCCTCATGTCATCAAGGCGTTCAGGGCGGCGTATCCAGGCGTCCGTGTGTTCATTCATGATCTGCCACCCGATCAGCTCATTCTTCCCGTCTTGCGTGAAGAGGTCGACTTCAGCATCGGGACACCGGATGCTGAAGTCGATGATCTTGATCAGCGCCTGGTCTTTCGTGACTACATGAGCGTGGTTTTTTGTGCGGGTTCACCACTGGAAAACCTGCAAACCGTTTGTTGGGCCGATATCCAGAAGCACGAAACCGTGACTGTCCGGCGTGGTAGCCGCATTCGTTCCCTGATCGAGCGTGCCCTGGTTCAGAATGGTCTTGATTTTGCTCCTTCCTACGAGGTTTCGTTTCTGACGACCGCGTTGTCGCTCACCGCTGAGGGGGTAGCCGTTTCCATACTCCCTTCCTATCTGGTTTCGTCGTTCCAGTACCCGAATCTGCGTGCTCGCCGTCTGGTTGAGCCCGAAGTGTCCCGAGATTTGTATGTGCTTTCAATGAAAGGGCGTACCCTGACGCCCGCTGCCAACCAGTTCATCAATCTTCTGATGGATACCGTGTCTGGCAGCCAGACCTAGCGGTTGTCGGCTACAGGGTGTGCCTGATTTTCTGGTTAGGGTTCGACCTGTCATCCATTCTTAAAAATATTTAAAGATCATTCAAAAACATTAAAATTTAATTATTTATCTGAAACGGGTTTAATTCATCCACTTTGATATGAAACATTGCTTTTACGGATGAATAGACATGACAGAAACGATTGAAACCCAGGTTGTTATTGTGGGTGCCGGCCCTGTGGGACTGACGCTGGCCATGGATCTGGCATCGCGCGGTGTAAGCGTGTGCGTCATTGAGCAACGACACCCAAATGACACGGCACCCGTTAAATGCAACCATACGTCCGCCCGCTCCATGGAGATTTTCCGTCGGCTCGGAGTGGCAGACGCGCTACGTTCCACGGGTTTGCCGCCCGATTATCCGCATTCCATTTCTTACCGGATCACGTCAACCGGTAAAGAGCTGGCGAATATTCCGATTCCAAGCCGCCAACAGCGCTTCACAATGACATCGGGTCCGGATTGCGGATGGCCTACACCGGAGCCACCCCATCGTATCAACCAGATCTTTCTTGAACCCGTGTTGGTACAGCATGCGGCTCGTTATGAAACGCTGCGTATTATTTACCAAACCGCCTTTGAGTCGTTCTCACAAGACGATCAGGGTGTTGAGGTGCATTGTAAAGACCTGCTCAAGAACAAGTCCTTCACCATCCGTGCCCGGTTCATGGTGGGTTGTGATGGCGGCAAATCAGTGATTCGCAACCTGATCGGTGCCCGTTTTGAGGGGGACGCAGTGATTCAGCGGTGTCAGTCAACCTATATACGTGCCCCTAAACTGCTGTCCATGATGTCCGAGGGGCCCGCTTGGGCGACCTTTTCCTTGAATCCTCGGCGTTGCGGGAACATGTATGCCATTGATGGCATAGAACGTTGGCTTATTCACAATTATCTGAAAGATGATGAACCGGATTTCGAGTCTGTTGACCGGGATGCCTGCATCCGTGACATTCTTGGCGTTGGCCCTGAATTCGAGTATGAAGTGATCAGCACGGAAGACTGGTATGGCCGTCGTCTGGTGGCGAACCGCTTCCGAAACAACCGGGTGTTCTTGTGCGGTGATTCGGCACACATCTGGGTGCCCTATGCGGGCTACGGCATGAATGCGGGCATCGCTGATGCCGCCAACCTTGCCTGGCTGATGGCCGCTTACCTGAATGGCTGGGCCAACTATGCGATTCTCGATGCCTATGAACGTGAGCGTCTGCCCATCACACAGCAAGTTTCCCGTTTCGTCATGAATCACTGCATTGAAATGGCGCGTCAACGTCGTCAGGTTCCTGAAAACATTGAAGAGGACAGTCCGGCAGGTGAGGCTGCTCGACTTGCCCTTGGTCAGGCAGCCTATGCACTGAATGTTCAGCAATATGCCTGTAAAGGGCTTAATTTTGGTTACTTTTACGATGACTCACCGATCATTGCCTACGATGGCGGCGAGCATCCTGCCTACGCGATGGCCGACTACACGCCTTCCACGGTACCGGGGTGCCGCATTCCACATGTCTGGCTGGCGGATGGCCGTTCTTTATACGATGCTCTGGAAGGAGATTACGCCCTGTTGCGTTTTGATCCGGCCCTTGACGTATCGGGCTTTGTGTCTGCGGCAGCTCGCCGTGGGCTACCGTTCAGGGTGATCGACTTGAGCCCCGAAGAAGGGGCAGGTTTATATCAGCATGGTCTGGTCATATCCAGGCCGGATCAGCACGTTGCCTGGCGCGGTAATGCCATGCCTGTCGATGTGGAAAATCTGGTCGCCAGGCTGTGTGGCGCTGCTCACTAAACAACCCGGATATGGTTGTCCCAGGCCGTATCCTGTGCCTGGATCAACGGTGTGTGTCCGGTTGAACTGAGCATTGACAGTGCGCCCGCGCCATTGCTTGCCATAAAAGTGCCTGTCGCCAGGCCGGCCACGCCGCAGCCGTCATTAAAACTGACGCTATTGACGATGCTCAGGTCTGTTGTGTTCCACAATACAACCCGGCCTCCGACCGGGCTGCTGGAGGCGATCTGTTGGCCATCCGGCGTGGCGGCCATCGAGCCGATGTAGTGTTTCAGGCTTCGTCGCAGGTGATCAGGCCCAAGCAGCATGTCCAGGTGCCGACCCGGCGTGTGCACACCAACCAGGGGTACATCGTCAGTCTGGCTGCCCATGTACTGGCAGCCGATCCAGACACGGCCTTGGCCGTCTTGCACCAGATGACGGATAGATAACTGATGCACGTGTTCCGGTAATACGTGCTTTTCCAGCAATTGACCGGTTGTGGCGTCAAGATACACCAGTGACGGGCACATATCGGCCAGATTCAGCGGGTGTTTGCCGTAGTCCGGGTGTGTCAGCAGGCCGCCATTAGCCACGCACAGTGTACGCTTGTCGTTGAGCAGAATGACCTCATGAGGACCGATGCCATGGGTTGACCATTCCCCGCTGCGGGTTATGTGTCCTCTGGCATCGATCGCATACACGCCCAGTACGCCCTCGCCATTGGCATAGTCGTTCTCGGTCGCGTAGAAGACTGTTCCGTCGGGGTTGAATGCGCCATGACCAAAAAAATGGCGATTGGCGGCAGGCGTCAGGGTATGGTGCAACTTTAGCGTGCCTGCCTGCATGACAGTCGCGTAGAACCCGGGTTGACGACCAAAGGCAATCAGGTGATTGCCTGTTGGGTCAATCGCAAAGCTGTGGCCACGTCCGGGCAGCGGGCAGCGTGCACACACGGCACCTTCACCGTTCAGGATCACGACTTCAAAACGTTGTTCTATCCGCCGCGTTGTTACCAGGCGTTGCTGCAGCAACAGGCCGGCTGCAGCGTTGCCCGCAGCCGCTTTTGTGCCGCTCACAGTGGCCAGTGCCAGCACCGTTGTCCGTGCAAGCCATTCACGTCGGTTCATCAGTCGCCATCCAGTGCATTGAAGCCCAGCGTGATACCCGCTGCCGGTGCAATATCGCCGGCAAGAATGGCGTGAGCGTTCCCCAGTTGATGACTCACCAGGGTGATCAGGCGGTTGAACTGCACTGCCTGTTCCGGGGTGACAGGCGCCTGGTTTCGTGTCAGGGTTTCCAGTTCGTCCAGCGTGTGGCCCGCACGTTTCAGTTCGGATAAAAAAGCAGCTTCTGCCCAGTGTGCCGATTCGGGTACGTTGAAACCGGCCTGCTGGTAAAGGTTTTGCAGCGCGTGTGTGCGTGCCTTCAGGAAGGTGAATGTGTTGTTGCTGCGGTTGAACGGACCGCGCCGGGGCAGGGCGCTGTCGTGTGTGGAACCCTGCATGGGTCGCAATTCCATGGTGTTCAGAAACTGCAGTCCGCCGGTCAGTGCTTTCATGAGTTCATTGTGAACTTCCTGCTGCGAACGAAATAACGGGTTTTCACGGCCTGGATGGGTGAATAAATACCCGAACGTGTTTTCTTGATCGTTTGTCCAGGCGTGTTGCAGTTCTTTGGCACGTGCAGTAATCAAGGCACTGACGGCCTGGGCATATCGGCAGGCACTGGTTTTATAGGTTTCGGTAACAAGCAGGCCATTCGTACCATAAAGTGCCTGTTCAAGCGCAGGCAGTCCTTGCAGCGCAACGCTATAGCCGGACAGCGGGCTTGCGGTGTCAAGCGGGGTGTTACCTGTTATGAAGGGGCCCGACTGGCGTTGTGTCAGTCCACGCGGGTCAGGCCAGAAATACAGTTTTTCGAAGCGATTTTGTTCAACCAAAGGGCCGAAACGCAGCGGAACCAGGGCAGACCAGGCGATCAGCACGTTTTTGAAAGGTTGCCCAAGCGTGGTGACCGCTTCGGCTGCATCCGGGCCGCAGACAGCGGTCAGTGAGGCCGTCAGTATCTGTGCCTGCTCATGAAAATGCTGCAGTGCGGGCCGGGCGTAGTGTGCAGCAAAGTGTCCGGCTGCCTGATCAGCACAGGCCGGTGCCGCAAGCAGTGGCTGAATCAGCAAGGCGGCCAGCACAGCTCCCAGCCAGCGCGTGCCTTGGCGTATCGCCAGGAATGAAAAGGGTTTGTTGAACATGGAGGTCAATTGCTATGTTCGAGGTTGCCAAGAGCGAGCTCGGTTCTGTAGTCTGTCAGTTATCAAAAATCAAAGGGACCCCAGGAACTTGAGCAGGTCGGCGCGTTCATCCGGGGTCATGTCAACGACACGGTCACGCGCAGCCTGGGCCTCGCCTGCGTGCCATAGAATTGCTTCCAGCAGGGTACGTGCCCGCCCGTCGTGCAGCCAGGTGGCATCCGGATTCACGGTTTGCGTCAAGCCAATGCCCCACAGGGGCGGCGTGCGCCAATCCCGTTCTCCTGCCTGGCCTTCGCGCATGCCATCGGCCAGGCCTTCGCCCATGTCGTGCACCAGCAGATCGGTGTAAGGCCAGATCAGCTGGAAACGATGTTCGGCCTGTGGTGCATCACGCCGCGTAACATATTTGGGGACATGGCATGCCACGCAGTTAGCCTGGTAGAACAGCCGCTTGCCGTTCAGTACACCCGGATCATTAACCTGGCGACGTTTGGGGACAGCCAGGTTCGATGTATAAAAATTGACGAATTCCATCAGGTGGTCGGGTACTTCGTGCGCGCCCTGTGAGGCCTGGACACCGGTGGGCTTTTCCAGACAGGCACTTTGTGTGTTGGTGCAGTCGCCGTAAGGGTTGGGGAAATGGGATGTTGACAGACCCATATCCCCG
>JAAYGT010000010.1 GCA_012727555.1 Alcaligenaceae bacterium
CCGTCCAAAGCATCAACCCGTCCAAAGCATCAACCCGTCCAAAGCATCAACCCGTCCAAAGTACTTCAGCCGCTCCAGTCAGCCTTTTTTGAGCTTGGCGAATGCAGCTGCCATGGCGCCTTGTGCCGATGGTGCTGTTGAAGATGCATTGGCCGATTTGCCACGGGCGTCGCGTCCGGGTGCGGAGCCAGGGCGGCGCGATGGATTCGGAGCACCACGGTCATCAGCACTACGTCGTGCCGGCGCCGCGTCATCGTCCAGACGCATGGTCAGGGCAATACGTTTACGGGCAGGATCGACTTCCTGAACCTTGACTTTCACGGTCTGGCCCACACGGACGACATCGCGTGGGTCTTTGACGAATGTGTTTGAAAGTGCAGAGATATGGACCAGGCCGTCCTGGTGGACACCGATATCGACAAACGCACCGAAGTTGGCAACGTTGGTGACCACACCTTCCAGAATCATGCCGGGGTACAGATCGTTCAGGGTGTTGACGCCTTCCTTGAACTGGGCTGTTTTGAATTCGGGACGGGGGTCGCGCCCCGGTTTTTCAAGTTCCTGAAAAATGTCTTTCACGGTCGGTACACCGAAGCGTTCATCCGTGAATTCGCTGGGGGAAAGCCCTTTCAGGGCGCCGGATTGTCCCATGACCTGCCGGACATCAGCCTGGATTTTCTTCAGGATGCGTTCAACGACGGGATATGCCTCGGGGTGCACCGATGAGGCATCGAGCGGGTTGTCACCATTGGGAATGCGCAGAAAACCAGCAGCCTGCTCAAAGGCTTTGTCGCCAAAGCGTGGCACATGCATCAATGCCTTGCGGTTTGAAAATGCACCGTTCTGGTTGCGCCATTCCACAATGTTGCGTGCCAGTGTGTTATTCAGGCCCGAAACACGTGCCAGCAAAGGCGCTGATGCGGTGTTGACATCCACGCCCACGGCGTTCACGCAATCTTCTACCACGGCGTCCAGTGAGCGAGCCAGTTCGCGCTGATTGACATCGTGCTGATACTGGCCGACACCGATGGCTTTCGGTTCGATTTTTACAAGTTCTGCCAAAGGATCTTGCAGGCGGCGAGCGATCGAAACGGCACCGCGCAGGCTGACGTCCAGGTCAGGGAACTCCTGGGCGGCCAGTTCACTGGCCGAGTACACCGAGGCACCGGCTTCCGACACCATGACACGGGTCAGTTTCAGTGCGGGGAATTTTTCCATCAGGTCAATGACCAGCTTTTCGGTTTCACGTGATGCGGTGCCGTTTCCGATGGCAACCAGCTCAAGGTTGTGGCGGCTGATCAAGGCCGCCAAGGTGTTGATACTGCCCTCGCGGTCGCGGCGTGGTTCGAAGGGATAGATGGTGCAGGTATCGACCACTTTGCCGGTTGTGTCGATAGCAGCCACTTTGACGCCCGTGCGGATGCCTGGATCAAGCCCCAGAACAGGGCGGGGGCCGGCAGGTGCCGCCAGCAAAAGGTCTTTCAGGTTGGCTGCAAAAACACGGATGGCTTCCGCTTCCGCGGCTTCACGCAGTCGGGTGATGAACTCGGTTTCAAAGGCAGTGAGCAACTTTACACGCCAGGTCCAGCGACAGACCTCGCCCAGCCAGCGCGCCCTGGCATTTCCTTCCAGCCCGAAAGCGGCGTCCAGTTTCAGGAAACTGGCAACGCGTGCAACACAGGGGTGCGGCGTCTGGGCTTCCAGTTCAGGGTCGATGCCAACGCGCAGGTCCAGAATGCCCTGCTGGCGTCCGCGCAACAGGGCCAGAATGCGGTGTGAGGGCAGGGTGCGCAGGGTTTCGCTGAAGTCGAACCAGTCGCGGAAGTTGTTGCCCTCGTCTTCTTTGCCTTCGACGACTTTGGCATACAGCAAACCGGTTGACCACAGATGCTCACGCAACGAGGCCAGCAAGTCTGCATTTTCTGCAAAGCGCTCGGCCAGGATGTCACGGGCGCCGTCAAGGGCAGCTTTGGTGTCATTGATGCCCGCGTCCGTGTTCAGGTACGACAGGGCCAATTCAGCAGGGTCGCAGCCACGGGTGTCGAGAATTGCGTCAGCCAGTGGCTCAAGTCCTGCTTCACGAGCGATTTGCGCACGCGTACGGCGTTTCGGTTTGAAGGGAGCGTATAAATCTTCAAGACGCTGCTTGGTGTCAGCCTGGCGAATCTGTGTGTCCAGTTCGGGCGTCAGTTTGCCCTGCTGCATCACCGATTCCAGGATTGCAGCGCGACGTTCTTCCAGTTCGCGAACGTAAATCAGACGTACTTCCAGTTGACGGAGCACGGTGTCGTCAAGCCCCCCAGTGGCTTCTTTGCGGTAGCGGGCGATGAAGGGAACGGTTGCGCCGTCATCAAGCAGGTCGACGGCAGCCGCCACCTGAGCAACACGTACGCCCAGTTCGTTGGCCAGAAAGGCCACGATACGGACCGGGTCTGTGCCTGGCCCATCGTGTGCAGTAGGCAGGGGTGGGGCTGAAAGGGTAGCAGTGGTTGTCATGGAAAAGGTCTGAAAAACGTAAGTCAAGCGGCGAATTTTGCCACACCGGGGCGTTTGGAGCGAGTTTTCAAGGGTAATATCTGGGGCTTCATTATCGTTCAGGCAACCGGTTTTCCGGTGTTTCACTCATGTTTTCCCAGGATCTTACCGATATCTTTTCCCCTGACGGGCCTATTGCTCGCGCCGTGCCGGGTTTTCATCCGCGCCAGGCACAGCTTGAGCTGGCTTTGGCAGTCGAACAGGCCATTCGTGACTGTTCAACGCTGGTGGCTGAAGCAGGTACGGGGACCGGTAAAACCTGGGCTTATCTTGTGCCGGCCTTTTTCTGCGGCGGCAAGGTGCTCGTGTCAACGGGAACACGCACCTTGCAGGACCAGCTCTTCAGCCGCGATTTGCCACGCCTGCGCAAGGCGTTGGCGCTGCCCATTCAGGTTGCGCTGCTCAAAGGGCGCAGCAATTATGTCTGCCATTATCACCTTGAACGTTTGCAGGAAGATGATCGTGGTCTGCGTTCGCGTTCTGAAGTGGCGCAGTTGCGCAAAATCACAGTCTTTGCGCGTAATTCCAAAAGTGGTGATCGCAGCGAATTGGCCGATATTCCGGAAGACGCCGATATCTGGGGGCGTGTCACGTCAACGCGTGACACCTGTCTGGGGCAGGATTGTCCGAACCTGCGTGACTGCTTTGTGATGAAGGCGCGACGACAGGCACAGGAAGCTGACCTGGTGGTGGTCAACCATGCGCTTTTCATGGCCGACCTTGCCTTGCGCGAGGAAGGGATCACCGATTTGCTGCCTGCGGCCGATGTCGTCATTTTTGACGAAGCGCATCAGTTGCCGGACATTGCCACCCGTTTTCTGGGTAGCAGTGTGTCCACCCATGAACTGATTGATCTGGCCCGCAGTGTTCAAGTGGCGGGGCTTGCGCATGCGCGCGAGGCCTTGAACTGGGCTGACGCGGCCAGCCGCCTTGAGCATGCCACCCGTGAACTCAGGCTGACGGCTGCACCGATCGACAAGCTGCCCGGACGCAAGGCTACATTCCAGGCGTTGCCGAACGCAGAGGATTTCGATGCCGCGCTTGAGTCTGTTCTGGAAGTCCTGGATTTTTTGATCATTGCCCTTGATGTCGTGGCTGAAAAACATCCTGATCTGACAGCGGCGCGACGCACAGCACTGGATCTCAGAGCACGTCTTTTTCAATGGTCGCAACCCGATCGTCAGGGGCACAATGCACTGACCAGTCAGACTGGGCTGCCTGCACCTGCCGCGAATGACCAGGTGCCTGTCAATAAACAAAAGGGTCAGCCTGCTGCCACGGATGGCGGGGTTGGCCATTCTTTGACGATTGATCCCGTTGCGATCACCGCAGAACAGGCAGTCCTCCGGGAAAGTGACGAGGCTCGGATTCCGCAGTTGCTGCTTGAAACCGATGCTGTACGCTGGGTCGAGTTTGCAACGCACCATATTCGCCTGCACAGCGCACCCTTGTCGGTGGCGCGTCTCTTTTCGAGCTGTCAGCGCAAGGAGCAGGCCTGGGTTCTTACGTCAGCAACGCTGTCGGTCAATGGCGATTTTGGCCATTTTTTGCGTCAACTCGGCTTGTCCAGGGCGCAGACATGCCGCTGGGAGTCTCCCTTCAACTATCCTGATCAGGGTTTGTTGTTCGTGCCGGCATCACTGCCGTTACCGAATGCGCCCGGGTTCAATCAGCAGTTCGTAAAGACGCTGTTCCCCTTGCTCAGGGCGTCTTCGGGGGGTGTTCTTGTGTTGTGCACTACCTTGCGTGCGGTCGATCAGCTTGCTGATTTGATCGAGGAGGCTCTGGAGGACGTTGGTGAACAACGTGTGTTGTTGCGTCAGGGTCAGCGCTCCCGAAGGGCTTTGCTCGACCAGTTTCGTGCAGACGGCCGCGCCGTTCTGGTGGGGAGCGCCAGTTTCTGGGAGGGGGTTGATGTGCCGGGCGATGCTTTGACCCTGGTGGCGATCGACAAAATGCCATTTGCGCCACCCGACGACCCTGTGCTTGAGGCGCGTCTGAATGCCTGCCGTCAGCGTGGGGGCAATCCGTTTATGGAGTACCAGTTGCCGGAGGCAGCCATTGCATTGAAGCAGGGAGCCGGCCGCTTGATCCGTTCTGAGTCGGATCGTGGCGTGTTGATGGTGGGAGACACCCGTATGGTTGATAAACCGTACGGGAAGTTGCTGTGGCGCGGGTTACCCCCCTTTGCCCGCACACGCGACCCCGAAGCGGCCCGCATTTTTCTGGAGGCGGGCAGGCAACCCGCAGCCGACCCGGCAGGCGATTAAAACCAGTTCAGGGGGTTCCACAGACTGCCCCCCGTTTTTTCCAGCCCTGTCTGGTAATAGCTTGTGTTGGGGTAGTTCTGGTCGAGAACGCGTTTGGTTGAGTCGCGAAGGTCGGTCAGGCCAAGTTTTTCGTAAGACAAGTACATGATATACAGCGCTTTTTCAGCGGCAGGCACACCCTGGAAATCGGTGACCACTGTTTGCGCACGGTTCACCGCCGCCACGTAGGCGCCCCGTTCGTAGTAATACTGGGCAACATGTACTTCGTTCTGGGCAATGGTGTTTACAAGCCAGGTCATGCGCTGTCGTGCATCGTTTGCATAACGGCTGTCGGGGTAGCGGGTGATTAGTTCGTTGAAGGCTTCGTACGATTCGCGCAGGCCTTTAGGGTCACGTTCGCTGGGATCCTGGCGGGTGATGTCCGTGAAGTTCGCGCTGGGAGGGGTGAAGGTGACCATGCCTTTCAGGAAAAGCATGTAGTCAGTGCCTGGATGGTTTGGATACTGTTGCTGGAAACGGTCGATGGCCGCCAGTGCCTGCTCGGGCTCGCTGTCTTTCCAGTTGACATAGGCTTGATCGATCAGTGCCTGCTGGGCAAAGCCGCCAAACGGATAGCGTGCTTCGACAGCCTCAAGGCGCGAGCGCGCTTGTGTCCAGTTACCCGCACTCATTTCCGCTTTGGCGTCTTCATACAGACGCTCCGCCGTCCAGCCGGCTGTTTTGTCCTGGACTGTTTCCGAAGTGGTGCCGCATGCGGCCAGAGCCAGTACCGCCGTACACGCCAGCGCAAGATTGCGCAGACGCCTGATAGAGGCAAAACGAAGTGATGAAATAGAGGTAGGCTTCACAAAAGCATCCTTGGTGTTAGCATTCGCAGACGATTATATGATTTGTCGCCATGTCTGACACACCCATTCCCAAAGAAAGTTCTGAACTCGACCCTCCGCTTGAGTTCAATTTGCCTGTCAGTACGGTTTCCGACCGGCTCGACAAGGTGTTGGCCGCATTACTGCCCGATCATTCGCGTAGCCGTTTGCAAACCTGGATCACCGATGGCCATGTCCTGGTCAACGGGCAACCTGCCCGTACACGCCAACTGGTGGGGGCAGGTGATACTTTGCAGGTGTGGGAGCAACAGTTGCCCGAGTCGCAGGCCTTTGTACCCCAGGCGATACCCCTGCACATCGTGGCTTCTTCGCCTGATTGGCTTGTGATCAACAAACCTGCCGGTCTCGTAACGCATCCGGGAGCAGGCAACTGGCAGGGTACTTTGCTCAATGCGCTTTTGTTTCATTACCCTGAACTGGCCCATGTGCCCCGTGCAGGCATCGTGCATCGACTCGATAAAGATACCTCGGGTTTGTTGGTGGTGGCACGGCACGACAAGGCCCAGACACACTTGGTCCGGCAGTTGCAGGCCCGAACAGTGCACAGGGAATACCGGGCACTTGTGCATGGTCACCTTTCTGTTGAAGGCACGGTCGATCAACCCATCGGGCGCGACCCGCGTGTACCTGTGCGCATGGCAGTGTCTTCCCCGGTTGCACCCAAGCCTGCCGTAACCCATTACAAACCGTTGGGGCGAGGCTATCTTGATAACCGGCAGCCAGTCACTTTAGTCATGTGCCGTCTGGAAACAGGGCGAACGCATCAGATTCGCGTGCACATGACCAGTCTTGGCCATCCTCTGGTGGGTGATGTTTTGTACGGAGGGCGAGCAGTGTGTAATGCCTCACGTCAAATGCTGCATGCGGCCGCCCTCGCGTTCGTTGACCCGGCATCCGGCC
Organism: Alcaligenaceae bacterium; assembly: GCA_012727555.1. GTDB lineage: Bacteria > Pseudomonadota > Gammaproteobacteria > Burkholderiales > Burkholderiaceae_B > JAAYGT01. The sequence goes on from JAAYGT010000010.1 coordinate 6,593, forward strand.
AGGAACTTGCTTTCACTGTTCCATTGCCCGATGATTTTCAAGGCCTGCTCGATCAGATTGACTGGCTGTGTCCGCCATCCGATGATTTGATCTGATCCTGTTGCAGCAGCTTGACGAGTCACGAGGTTTTCATGGATTCTGCAGTTACACGCTTTTCTTCGGTCACAGGCCATCACTGGCCGGCTGTGCGTTACTTCACAACCACCCGTCACGGAGGGTTCAGCCAGGGTGAATGGTCAGGGCTGAATCTGGCCATGCATTGCCACGATGATCCGCACCATGTGGCTCGCAACAGAGCCCTGCTGACTTCTGTGGTGCCGGCACAACCTGTCTGGCTGAACCAGGTGCATGGCACAACTGTATTCAACGCAGATTCCACCAGCAGTCTTGTGTGTTCTGACCAAGGGCAAGTGCCCCAGGCCGATGCGGCGATCACGACCGTGGCGGGCAGGGTTCTTGCCGTGCTCACGGCCGATTGTCTGCCGGTTGTCATTGCCGATACCCGGGCCCGCGTTTTGGGTGTCGCGCACGCTGGCTGGCGGGGCCTGGCCGGCGGTGTGCTGGAAAATACGCTGGCTGCCATGCGCCACGCGGTTCCCGAGGCCGATGCCTGGCAGGCGTGGGTCGGACCAGGTATTGGCCAGCCCCAGTTTCAGGTAGGTGCTGAAGTCATGCTCGCTTTCACAGATCAGGATCCTGGTTGTGCGTCTTTCTTCAGGCCCGATTCCATACCGGGCAAGTGGCGTGCCAACCTTGCCGGCCTTGCTGTGCGCAGGCTTTCCAGGGCTGGTGTTACGCGGGTTGAGGCATGTCCTGATTGTACGTTTGCCTTGCCTGACCGTTATTATTCTTATCGCAGGCAAGGACAAACAGGGCGCATGGCAACCGTTGCCTGGTTGGAGCCTCGCGGGTTAACCTGATTGACAACCGGCTGAATGGTCGCCACTATGCACACCAGTGTGTTTGTATTTGTAAATATCCAACGAGGTCTGGATCGTGAGTTTCAATTATTCCAACTGGCCCGGCGCTTCCGTCGTGGATCCCGAAAAAATGGCCGGAATCCAGGCCGACTTTTCCCGTGAATGGATGCGCCTTACCGCTGAAGCCCGGGAAGGGGTTCTGCAGCCGCCTTCCGATCGTCGTTTCAGCGGCCCCGACTGGTCTGCGCATCCAGCCTATATGCTCATGGCGCATGCCTATCTGCTGTCGGTGAAGTCCATGAACCGACTGGTCGAGGCGGCCGATGTCGATGACGCCACCCGTGAGCGTCTGGCCTTTGCGGTCATGCAGTTCTCGGAAGCCATGTCGCCCGCCAATTTTCTCGCTACCAATCCCGAAGTCATGCGTCTGTGGCATGAAAGCAAGGGCGAATCCTTGCAGGCAGGTTTCAAGAATTTTCTGGCTGATATCCAGAAGGGCAGGCTGACACAAACCGATGAGTCACAGTTCGAGGTTGGTCAGAATCTGGCTACCACACCAGGTGCCGTTGTTTTCCAGAATGCGTTCTTCCAGTTGATCCAGTACAAGCCACGGGTCCCCCAGGTGGCGGCACGCCCCTTGCTCATGGTGCCGCCCTGCATCAACAAGTTCTACATTCTTGATCTTCAACCGCAGAATTCTTTTGTCCAGTACGCGCTTGAACAAGGTTTTCAGGTGTTTCTGGTTTCGTGGCGCAACCCTTTGCCCACCGACACCGATGGCATTGCGCAGGCCACCTGGGATGACTACCTTCAGGAAGGTGTTCTTCAGGCGATCCGTGTTGTACAGGAAATTTCCCGACAGCCGCAGATCAATGCCCTGGGCTTTTGTGTGGGTGGAACCATGCTGGCCACGGCGCTTGCAATGGCCAAAGCGCGCGGCGAAACGCCGGCTGCATCGCTTACCCTGCTCACAACGCTGCTCGACTTCTCCGAGACCGGTATTCTCGATGTGTTCGTCGATGAACTGCATGCCCAGACGCGCGAACGCCAGATCGGCATGGGCGGGCTCATGACCGCGCGGGAACTTGCGACCACCTTCTCGTTCCTGCGCCCCAATGAACTGGTCTGGAACTATGTGGTCGACAACTACATGAAGGGAACGACCCCCCCCGCCTTTGACCTGCTTTACTGGAACTCCGACTCAACCAATCTTCCAGGGCCGTTTTTCACATGGTATTTCCGTAATACCTACCTTGAAAATCGTCTCAAGGTTCCAGGTGGCGTCAGTGTCGCCGGTTGTCCCATTGACCTTTCCGCGCTCGACATGCCGGCGTACATTTATGGTTCGCGTGAAGATCATATTGTGCCGTGGGTGTCTGCCTACGCCAGTACCCAGTTGCTTTCCGGGCCCACCGATTTTGTTCTTGGTGCTTCGGGTCATATCGCCGGCGTTATTAATCCGCCCGCCAAGAAAAAACGCAACTTCCGCATCCTCCCGTCTGGTCAGGCCAGGTTGCCGGAAAGCCCTGAAGACTGGTTGGCAGCATCGCAAGAACACCCCGGCAGTTGGTGGCCTCATTGGTCGGCCTGGTTGCAGCAGCACAGTCCCGATCAGATCAAGGCACCGGCACGCCCTGGTTCGGCCAGCCATCCGGTGATCGAACCGGCTCCCGGAAGCTATGTGAAAACACGCGCTGTGTAGTCATAAGGCCGGCTGGTGCAGGGCTTGCCAACGGCTGTTTCATTTGGGGTGTCGCCGCTTTGGTTCAGCGCATGCTGTTGTCACAAAGTGGTAATGGTAGTATCGGATAGTCATAAGTTTTTGCCACCATAAAGCGGTGGTCAACAGTGTGGCATGCATGTTGCCGGTGTATCGGCTGTTTTGCCACCTGTCCGTCTTCAAAGGAGAATCAAATGAGCGGAAAAATTGCATACGTAACAGGCGGCATGGGTGGTATCGGTACCTCCATTTGTCAGCGTCTAGCCAAAGAAGGGTTCACGGTCGTTGCCGGTTGTGGTCCCAGTCGCAATTTCCAGCAATGGATCGACGAGCAGGCTGCACTGGGCTACACCTTCCATGCGTCCGTCGGCAACGTGTCCGATTGGCAGTCGACCGTCGATGCCTTTGCGAAGGTGCGCGCAGAGCTTGGTCCGGTCGATGTCCTCGTCAATAATGCCGGTATCACACGCGACGGTCTGTTTCGCAAAATGAGCCAGGACGACTGGCGTGCTGTTATTGATACAAACCTGAACAGCCTGTTCAACGTGACCAAGCAAGTCATCGAAGATATGGTCGAGCGTCAGTGGGGTCGTATCATCAACATCAGTTCGGTGAATGGCCAGAAAGGTCAATTCGGCCAAACCAACTATTCAACGGCCAAAGCGGGCATTCACGGCTTCACCATGGCGCTGGCCCAGGAAGTCGCCAACAAGGGTGTCACGGTCAATACCATATCACCGGGTTATATCGGAACCGATATGGTGCGTGCCATTCGCCCCGATGTCCTGGAAAAAATTGTGGCAACCATTCCTGTAAAACGTTTGGGCACGCCCGAGGAAATTGCCTCGATCGTCGCGTGGCTGGCTTCCGATGAATCCGGCTTCTCTACAGGTGCCGACTTCTCGTTGAACGGTGGTCTGCACATGGGTTAACCGCCCGGGCCTGTTTTCCTGGCGTCACCCGATGCCGGCCCCGGTTTCAGAACGATTCCGGGGCCGTGCGGTTTTCTTTTGATCCTATTGCAAAACACCATGACAACATCCTCATCCGATACGGTTCGCCTGATCAAGAAGTATCCCAATCGCCGGCTTTACGATACCCAAACCAGTGCCTATATTACGCTCAGCGATGTCAAACAACTGGTGCTGGATGCCGATGTTTTCAAGGTTGTTGATGCCAAGTCGGGAGAAGACCTCACGCGCAGCATTTTGCTGCAAATCATCCTCGAAGAGGAAACTGGCGGGGTACCCATGTTCTCTGCCAATATGCTTTCGCAGATCATTCGGTTTTATGGCCACGCGATGCAGGGAGTCATGGGCTCGTTTCTGGAAAAGAACATGCAGGCATTCATGGAAATCCAGGATCGCATGGCAGAGCAGTCCAAGGGTTTGTACGGCAATCAGTTTGGTCCTGAAACCTGGGCCCAATTCATGAGCCTGCAGGCTCCTGTGCTGCAGAACATGATGACCAACTACGTTGATCAAAGCAAAAACCTTTTTGTCCAGATGCAGGATCAAATGCAGGACCAGACTCGTTCCATGTTTTCGGTCTTTCCGTTTGTTCCGCCGGGTGGGTCCGATTCCGGTAAAAAATGAAGCGTGCGCATTGCACAGAGGCGTTGCATTCAGCCTGTTCAGCGTTCTGCCTTGAACGGCGAGTGCTCTTCCAGTTCCTGGGTGTAGCTGTCCAGCATCCGGGTTTCCTGCTGAAGGTAATTTTCTATGGCTTCTTTGAAGCGGGTATCAGCAATCCAGTGACCGGAAAACGTTTCGGTCGGAGACAGCCCCCGGGCCAGTTTGTGTTCGCCTTGGGCGCCGCCTTCAAAAACCTTTAGATTGCGTTCGATACAATAGCGAATGGCACGCATGTAGCATGTTTCAAAGTGCAGTCCTGGAATGAATTCCATGCACCCCCAGTAGCGGCCGTAAAGTGCCGATGGGCCCCGTATGTTCATGGCTGCCGCAACGGGCCTGTCGTGTCGATAGGCCAGTACCATTACCATTTTCTCTGGCATGACGGTGTGCAAGCGGCTGAAAAATGCCCTGTTCAGGTACGGTAGCTGCCCATGGTTGAAGTAGGTTTGCCGGTAGCACCGGTAAAAAAAATCCAGTGCTCCCGGGGTCAGGGTTTTGTTCTCCAGCACCTCGAAGCGTACGCCCGCTTCTTCGCATTTGCGTGTGTCCTGGCGAATTTTCTTGCGTTTCGGCTGGCTCATGGACATCAGGAAGTCGTTGTAGTCGGAGTAGCCTGTATTCATCCAGTGAAACTGAACACTTTTTCGCACCAGCAAGCCCGATGTTTGCAGGGCATCCAGTTCTTCAGGTGGCGGGAATAGCACGTGCAATGAAGATAGCCCTTCATGTGCGCAGCGTTCAATCGCATGTTCCAGCAGGGCAGATTGATCCTCCGCCGTGTGTGCCAGCAAGCGTGGGCCAGTGACCGGGGTGAATGGGATGGCACACACGGCTTTCGGGTAATAGTGCAGCCCATGGCGTTCAAAAGCGTGTGCCCAGCTCTGATCAAAGACATATTCACCGCGTGAGTGGTTTTTCAGATACAGTGGCATCGCCGCCACGATTTCCCGGTCGCGCTTCATAATCAAATGCCGGGGTGTCCATCCGGTACGATGGTTGACACACCCGCTTTCTTCCAGGCTCGAAAGGTAGCCGTGGTCAAGTAGCGGGTGGCCATGGGTCAGCGTGTTCCAGGCTACTGCAGGTACTTCATCAAGCGCATGTGCCTGTTCGAAAGTCGTGCTCAACGGGAGTCCTTTTTGGTGTGTTCGTGTGCGTTCATGATTTTAGGCTTACATGCCTTACAGCCGTTCGTCTATTCGGTTGTTGTTTTTGAGTCATCTTGCCGAGGTATCTGTTCATGCAGCAAAAGGGCATACCGGTCATCGTGGTCGCCGGAGGTTTGCGCACAGGCAAAAGTGCCTTCATTCATCAGTTGCTCGCGGCAGCGCCCATTGCTTCGCCGAAGTGTGCAGGCGAGTCGCCCCAGACCGTCACCGTTGTGATTTCAACCCATGTGTCCATGCCGCTGCCCGCCGGGGCATTGCACTGGCCCGTTTCGTCCACGGCGTCATCGGTTCAGTCAGATTGTGCTTGTTGTGGTGTTCAGGGGGCGCTTGTCGAGGCGTTGAGAAACCTGTTCATGCAGTCTGTTCAGCGGCGTATTCCTGCCGTGGCGGCTGTTATTGTCGAGTTGGGGGCATCCGATGATCCGGCCCTGATCATGTCAACGATCCGGTTTGACCGTTTTCTGGTTGAGCGTTTTCATTACCTGGGTTGTGTCATGTTGCCGGGTTTTGGGCAGGGCGTCGTTGTTGCTCAGGCAGTACAAAGCATGTCAAGGCAGGCTGCGCTTGCAGATCTTGTGTTGCTCGAAAAAGCCTCAAGCGATGAGGCAGGCGCGGTATCGGGTTCGAATGGCTGTTTGCCTGAAGCGGCCGGCATTCTGGCCATGAGTCAGGTTTCCGGCCTCGATGCTCTTGTGTTGCATTTGCAAGCCGTACGCCGTGCAGGTGTGCGTCGCATGGCCGGATTGTCACATCGTACAGCGCTCTTTGCCTCTGTACTTGAAAAGGCAGTGCCCGATGGCGTTTCTGCAGACGGTTTTTCCCGTAATGTCTGGCTCAGTATGTGCTGGACGACCCCTTTCTCTCGGCACGCGTTTTATGCGGCGTTGCAGGCCCTGGCTTGTGACACCGGCTTGCACGTCGTGCAGGTGTCCGGCCGTGTGCGTTTTGAGTCGGGTCCCGACGTTTTCAATGTCTGTAGTGTTCATCGCCAGATCTATCCACTGGATAAGGTCACGGACACGCCTGACCCTGATGATCCATCGTGTTGTCTTGTATTCATGGCGCATGGAACCGATCAGAATCAGATGGTGGGGTGCATCAGTCGGCTTTTGCCTGGGGGGCAGGTTTTTATGTAGTGCATGAACAACTTCTGCGCCATAGGGCCCGTTCTTGTATTGCAATCTGGCTTTGCCAGTGGTGTAATATGCACAGTGTCAAAGCGGCCCATGGCCGCGTTATGTGTGGTCTGGTTCCCGGATCATCTGGGGTGGCTACAAACCCCGGCACTCAGCACTTGAACTCTGCACGTCAGTGCCATGCATGCATCGGCATCATGGTTCTGTTGTAGTACGTGGTGCACTGCAATCTGCGGCAAATCTGTTCTGCTTGTCCTGCTGCTGCGGCTCAAGGTTTTGCCTCAATCATGTTTTCTTTATAGTCACACCGTCGCTGTCTTGTGTGTGTGCGACTGTTCGGTGGAAGTCTGCCTGTGGTGCAGGCCACATTCCCGGGAATCTGGTTTTCTCGTGGGGTGTGTCAAGCCGCTTTCCCCGGTGTGTCCCGATACACGACACCGTTTTGCGCCTTGCGTGGGTGATTCCTGGCACTTAACAAATAAATAGTTTGACCCGGAAATGCAACAAGCCCGGTTGGGATCTACAGTTCAATGACGGAGAATGAAATCATCCGTGTTCTTGAAACGGCCTTGCTGTGTTCAGATCAACCCGTTCCGCTGGCTGATCTGCGCAAGTTGTTCGTGACGGAAACCCTGTCACTTGACGATATTCGTCGGCACTTGGCTGTTTTGCAGCTTGACTGGAAAGAGCGCGGTCTTGAACTCGTCAGCCTGGCAGGTGGCTGGAGGTTTCAAAGTCGCCCCGAGATGCAGCGCTATCTCGAACGCTTGAGTCCTTCACGCCCCCCGCGTTATTCGCGGGCGGTTCTGGAAACCCTGGCCATCATTGCGTGGCGCCAGCCGGTTACGCGCGGAGACATCGAAGAAATTCGTGGTGTTGCGGTCTCAACCCAAATTGTGCGTGCGCTTGAAGAGCGTGGCTGGATCGAGGTTCTTGGCTATCGCGATGCTCCGGGGCGTCCTGCTTTGCTTGGCACGACCCGGCAGTTTCTGGATGATCTTGGCTTGAGGGCCCTCGACGATCTTCCCAGGCTCGATCCGCAGGATACTCTCGATGTGCTTGCGGGGCTTGATCTGTCTGGTATGCCTTCCGAGCAGCAAGAGGTCCCGGTCATTGCGCCCGGGGTGTCTGCGGGACAAGGTGAGGCCAATGTTGCCGAGGCAATCAAAGAATGAAAATTAATGGAGTACTTAACAATAATGACTGAATCCCGTGAGTCCCCGGTCGAGCAGGATGCCGCTCCCGGAAGTGGTGCCGATGCTTCTGCCCGTACGCGTGGCCGCAAGCTCCGGACGCCTTTTCGTCGTCGGCGTGCCGATGCGCCGACCGATACATCATCTGCATCCGGCGCTCGTTCCGAGGCGGTTCCTTCTCACCCGGGTGCTGACGATGCAGAGCCGGCTGCCGGTGCGGGCGTTTCCTCTCGCAAACCCAGGCGTGGCCGTAAAGCAACCGCTGCAGATCCTGCGTTGGTCACCGAAGCGGCTGCACAGGCTGTGGGCGATCCGTCACCTCACGAGGCTGCCAATGTGCCTGAAGCGAGCGCTTCAAAGCCTCGTTCCAAGCGTGGTTCGCCGGCTCGCAAGACAGCTGCCCGTTCTCCCGAGGGGGTTAAGAAGCCCGCAGGTCGAGGGCGGCGTGCGCCTGAGGGTGCCGGGCAGGCAGCGGTCCAGATTCCAGATCAGGTGTCCGATCACGATGACGATCATGCGTTGTCATACCTTGATGCCGCTGCGCCCATGTCCCAGCGCTTGAGCAAATATCTTGGCAGTGACGTCATCATGCCGAAGTTGCACAAGGTGCTGGCAGATGCCGGTGTGGGGTCGCGTCGTGAAATGGAAGAGTTGATCGTTGCTGGTCGGGTGTCGGTCAATGGCGAGCCTGCGCATATAGGGCAGCGGGTTGGTCCGAATGATCTGGTGCGTGTCAATGGTCGCCCTGTTGCCAGGCCCAATGCCCGCAAGCCGCCGCGTGTCATTCTTTACCACAAGCCGGCGGGTGAGATCGTCAGTCACGATGATCCCGAGGGGCGCGCCACGGTGTTCGCTCGCTTGCCGAAAATCAAGGTCGGCAAGTGGTTGTCGGTAGGTCGTCTTGATCTGAACACCGAAGGTTTGTTGATCCTGACCACCTCGGGTGATCTGGCCAACCGTCTTATGCATCCGCGTTACGGTGCAGAACGTGAATATGCAGTGCGCGTTCTTGGCGAGCTTGGTCCAGAGCAACAACAGGCACTGCTGGCGGGTGTTCAGCTTGATGATGGTCTTGCCCAGTTCGGGTCTCTTGATTATCTCGGCGGGGAAGGTAGTAATCGCTGGTACCGCGTCACCCTGAAAGAGGGGCGTAATCGTGAAGTCCGTCGCATGTTCGAGGCTGCGGGCGTTACGGTCAGTCGCTTGATTCGTACGCGTTTTGGTGAAATTGTTTTGCCCCGTAATTTGCGTCGTGGCCGCTGGGAGGAGCTTGAGGGCACCTTGGTCACTGCCATCATGCTGCAGTTGGGTTTGATACGCGAAGATGATGATGAGTCGCGTGGCCGGGGTCGGGTTCGTCAGCCTGCTTCACATGACAGTGCCTTGCCGCCTGGCTTTGGTACCCTCGAGAACAATGGCATGAACGGTGCACGAGTCACGCGTCGTGGCAAGGTGTCCTCGGGGCGGGGGCCAGTTTCGGCATCTTATCCTTCCGACCCGTTTGGTACGGGGCTCATGTTCACCGGTGGCTTGCCCAACGGTCACCCGACCGCTCCCGCTTCAGGTCGCTCCAAGTCGGGCGGGGGCAAACCTGCGACTGGCAAGGCGGCAGCAGCCAAATCGTCTCGCAAGCCGGTTGCTGCGCCTGACAGTCCGGGTCGCCGTGGTCCGGCACGTAAAACGTCGGCCAAACCGCCTGCCTCCAGGGGTAAGGGCGGGGCGCAGGCCAAATCGGGGCAACCCCGTGCCCGTGCTTCCCGGTCCGATGACTGGCAGCCGCGCAGTGCGTCTGCGCATGAGTCGCAGTTGGGCAAGATTAGTCGAGGCGGTGGGCGCTGATCTGCCCGGTAGCGGGGTGGTGAGTGTGTGTTCGGTAATCATCGCGTCGCCTATGCCTGTTTCCCGGGTGTCTTTGTCAAGTACATCTGAAAAAACAGGCATTTGACTGATTTTCTGTTAGAATGTAGGGCTTTACAGCTATGTTGTTTTGCCGTGCAGTGGTTCTGGTAAACAACAATGGCGGCACGGTTTCGCTGGCAGTGACGCGTATTTGTACGATGCAGCTACGCGGGCGCTGACAGGTTGCGGCGAAGTTCATGTGTGTCTGCATTGCAAATGCACACCGATAGCGCGATAACAGTGGGCTGGGCACAGCCCATTTTTTTTTGAATTTATGGCAGATCTATTCACATTGACACAACAGGCCCTGGCGGGCACCGATCTCGAACTTGTCGATATCGAGCGTGCGCCCCTGGGCTTGCTGCGCGTTACCATCGATCGTCCGGAAGGGGTTCGCATTGAAGACTGCGAGCTCGTTTCCCGCCAGTTGTCGCGCGTGTTCGAAGTGGAAAATATCGATTACAAGCGTCTTGAGGTAGGTTCGCCGGGTGTTGATCGTCCGCTGCGCAAGCCTGCTGATTTTGTCCGTTTTGCGGGTGAACGCGTTGAAGTCAAGCTGCATCAGCCTGTGTACAGCCGCAAGGTGTTTTCAGGTACGCTCGCCTGCCTTGATTCCGCTGACCTCCAAACACCACGTTACGGGCTGGAAACACATTCCGATTCCGGAGAGTCTTTGTTGCTGGAGTTCACGTTCGATGACGTTGAACGCGCAAAGCTCGATCCCATACTAGATTTCAAGGGTAAGAAGCGATGAGTCGCGAAATTCTTTTACTGGTCGACGCCCTCGCGCGCGAGAAAAATGTACCCCGCGAAGTTGTTTTCGGTGCGCTTGAAAATGCGCTGGCTTCGGCTATGAAAAAACGCTTCAAGGAAGACGCCGACATCCGCGTGACCATCGATCGTACAACAGGTGATCATGAAGGCTTTCGCCGCTGGCTTGTGGTTCCCGATGATGCCGGGTTGCAGGAACCTGATCGCCAGGAGCTTCACTCCGATGCCCAGGATATCGTGCCCGGCATCGAGGTTGGTGAATACATCGAAGAGCCTCTGGAGCCCGAAGAGTTTGGTCGTATCGGTGCGCAGGCAGCCAAGCAGGCCATCCTGCAACGTATCCGCGATGCCGAGCGGGAACAGGTTCTGAATGACTTCCTTGAACGGGGTGAGACCATTGTTTCGGGTACGGTCAAACGGATCGACAAGGGCGATGCCATCATTGAAACCGGCAAGATCGAGGCCCGTCTACCCCGTAACGAAATGATCCCCAAGGAAAATATCCGGGTGGGTGATCGCGTGCGTGCGTGGGTGTTGCGCGTTGACCATGCCGCGCGTGGTCAGCAGGTCATCTTGTCGCGCACTTCACCCGAGTTCATTCGTCAGCTTTTTGAAAACGAAGTGCCCGAAATTGAACAGGGTCTCCTTGAAATCAAGGCGGCTGCCCGTGATCCCGGCGTACGTGCCAAGATTGCCGTCATTGCCTACGACAAACGCATTGATCCCATTGGTACCTGTGTCGGCATGCGGGGTTCACGCGTTACTGCCGTGCGTAATGAACTCGGTGGCGAGCAGGTCGATATCGTCCTCTGGGCCGACGACCCGGCCGAATTCGTGATCGGTGCGCTGGCACCCGCGCACGTTGAGTCCATCGTCGTCGACGAAGACAAGCACGCCATGGATGTCGTGGTCGACGCTGAAAACCTGCCCAAGGCGATCGGTGCGCGTGGTCAGAACGTACGGCTTGCCTCCGAGCTTACCGGGTGGCAGATCAACATCATGACACCGGAAGAAAATCAGAATCGTCAGGAAGAAGAACGCTCCGTTTTGCGCCAGATGTTCATTGCGCGTCTTGACGTTGACGATGAAGTGGCCGATATCCTTATCGACGAGGGCTTTACCGGTCTCGAAGAAATCGCCTATGTTCCCATGCAGGAGCTCCTCGAGATCGAAGCCTTCGATGAAGACACAATCAACGAGCTGCGTACGCGTGCACGTAATGCTCTGCTCACCGAAGCCATCGCGCAAGAAGAGCGAGTGCAGACGGTTGCCAGTGAACTCAAGGATCTCGAAGGGATTACACCTGAAATGTTGGCCAGTCTCGCCGAAAACAATATCCTCAGTCTCGATGCCTTGGCCGAGCTGTCAGCCGACGAACTGGCTGAAATGGCGGGTATTGAGCAGGAGCTGGCCAGTGAACTGATCATTCGTGCGCGTGCGCACTGGTTTGAAGACGAATCCTGACAGGCCCCTGCTGCAAGGCAAAGGAGCATTTATTGATAACAGTAGTACCAAGCAAGAGAGAGTCGAATGCCGAGTAACACCGTCGCCCAGTTCGCCGTTGAACTGAAAATGCCTGCCAACGTGCTGCTAGAACAGTTGCGCGCTGCGGGCGTTCAACTCACGTCGATTGACGACGCCGTGACCGATACCGACAAAGCGAAGCTGCTCGAGTCGTTGCGTCGATCCCATGGTGGTGGCGAGGGCAAAAAAATTACCCTCACACGGCGTCAAACGTCCGAAATCCGTCAGGCTGATGGTTCGGGTCGTTCGCGCACCATCCAGGTCGAAGTTCGCAAGAAGCGTGTTTTTGTCAAACGCGATCCTGCCGAACTGGCTGCCGAAGCCGCTGCTGCTGCGCAGCCACAACCGGCACCGGTTGTGGCCGAAGCTGTGGCCCCTACTCCTTCGGCTCAGCCTGCTGTGGCCGAACAAGCGGTTGTTTCCGTTGCATCGGCAACTGATCGTACCGATTCGCCAAGCTCTCCTGCAGGCTCTTTGGGCTCGTCCCAGGCTGGCAACGTTGTTGCGTCAGCCGATCAGGCCGTAGTCCATGCCAGCCCGGAAAACGTGACTGCCGAAGGTTCTGGTGGTGTCGTGGCCGAGCTCCCGGAAAATACAGCCGCTGTTGCCGCAGGGCAGCAGGATCCGGTACTGGCTACGCCACAGTCTGGTGCCGCTCAACAGCCGTCATCCCCCGTTGAACAGGCTTCCCCTGCGGAGCCTGTCACCTCCGAATCCGCCCCGTCTGCCTCTATGTCAAGCAGTTCGGGTGAAGAACCCGCCCAACAGGCAAAAGTCCCGACATCCCCCGGGCAAGCAATGGAAAAACCCGCTACCGTGAATCAGCCGGACTCCCCGGTGAAATCGGCTTTGTCCGATGAGCCTTCAGCAGCAGCCGCGAAGGTTGCACAATCCGCCGACACCCGTTCGGGTGCGAAATCCACTCCCCCTGCCCAGGCAGCGCGTGGGCCGGCGTCCGATAAAAACCTGCGCAAGCCGCCTGTCAAGGCGCCTGTGCGTCCTGCCCGCCCAGCGGAGCCCGTCGTTGACGAAGACCGTGAACGTGCTCGTCGTGCCGCCGAGGCTGAAGCGGCCGCGCTCCGCGAAATGCTCAGCCGCCCCCGCAAGGTGCTGAAGGCGCCCGAACCCGAAGCGGCGGGTATCACAGGCACGCTGCACAAGCCTGCCGGCAAGGCTGGCAAGAAAGATGCAAAATCGCCTGAAGCCAAGAAAGTGATCAAGACAGCCGATGTCTCGTCGTCCTGGACAGAAGAATCAGGTCGCAAGAAGCCTGCTGCCAAAGTCGAAGCTGCACCGCCACCGGGCCGTGATGGCTGGCGTGCGGGTGGCAAAGCCGGCAAGGGTTCCAAAGCGGGCGGTAACGCCCGCGGCCGTGGGCGTAATGCACAACCAGAACGCAAGGAAGCGGCTCCGGCTGAATTCATCGTCCGTGAAATTCACGTCCCTGAAACCATTTCCGTTGCCGACCTTGCTCACAAAATGTCGGTCAAGGCGGCCGAGGTCATCAAGCATCTCATGAAGCTTGGCCAGATGGTCACCATCAACCAGGTGCTCGATCAGGAAACGGCCATGATCGTCGTCGAAGAGCTGGGTCATACGGCCATTGCTGCCAAGCTCGATGACCCCGAAGCCTTTCTCGAACTCGATGCAATCCACGAGGCTGAAGAATTGCCGCGTGCCCCTGTCGTCACTGTCATGGGCCACGTTGATCACGGTAAAACCTCGTTGCTCGATTACATTCGTCGTACCAAAGTGGCGTCCGGCGAGGCGGGTGGTATTACCCAGCATATCGGTGCCTACCACGTTGAAACCGAACGTGGCATGGTCACCTTCCTCGACACCCCGGGTCACGAAGCCTTCACGGCCATGCGTGCGCGTGGTGCCAAGGCAACCGATATCGTTATTCTGGTCGTTGCGTCCGATGACGGCGTCATGCCGCAAACGCGTGAAGCCATCCACCACGCCAAGGCCGCGAATGTGCCTCTGGTGGTCGCCATCACCAAGATCGACAAACCCGATGGCAACCCTGATCGCGTGAAACAGGAGCTTGTGGCTGAACAGGTCGTGCCTGAAGAGTACGGTGGTGATGTCCCCTTCATTGGCGTATCAGCCAAAACGGGTCAGGGTATTGACGATCTGCTTGAAAACGTTTTGTTGCAAGCTGAAATCCTTGAGCTTTCCTCACCTGTGAATGCGCCTGCCAAAGGTCTGGTCATCGAAGCCCGTCTCGACAAAGGTCGTGGTCCTGTGGCAACGATTCTGGTCCAGAGCGGTACGCTCAACCGCGGTGATTCCGTGCTTGCCGGTGCCAGCTATGGCCGTGTGCGTGCCATGCTCGACGAAAACGGCAAACCCGTCAGTAGCGCAGGTCCGTCCATTCCCGTTGAAATCCAGGGGCTCACCGAGGTACCGGCAGCAGGTGATGAAGTCATTGTCATCGCCGATGAGCGCAAGGCGCGCGAAATTGCGCTGTTCCGTCAAGGCAAGTTCCGCGATGTGAAATTGGCGCGTCAGCAGGCTGCCAAGCTTGAGTCCATGTTTGAAAACATTGGTGAAGGCACGCAAACGCTGGCACTTATCGTCAAGACCGACGTCCAGGGATCCCAGGAAGCACTGGTCACTTCACTGACCAAACTCTCCACCGAAGAAGTTCGTGTCCAGGTGGTCCATGCTGCCGTAGGTGGTATCTCTGAAAGCGATGTCAACCTGGCCATTGCCTCGAATGCGGTCATCATCGGTTTCAACGTGCGTGCCGAGCAAAGTGCCAAGAAACTGGCTGAAAACAATGGTGTCGACATTCGTTACTACAACATCATCTACGATGCCGTCGATGAAGTGCGTAGCGCCATGTCGGGCATGCTGGCGCCTGAAAAGCGCGAAGAAGTCATCGGTATGGTCGAAATTCGCGAGGTCTACAACGTTTCGCGTATTGGCAATATCGCCGGTTGCATGGTCACCGACGGTATCGTGCGTCGCGACTCACAGGTTCGACTGTTGCGCAACAACGTGGTTCACTGGTCAGGCCAGATCGATTCCCTGCGTCGTTTCAAAGACGATGTCAAGGAAGTCAAATCGGGCTTCGATTGCGGTATCACGCTGCGTGGCAACAACGATATCCAGATCGGCGACCAGCTTGAAATTTTTGAAATCAAAGAAGTTGCCCGGACACTGTAAACACTATGGGTCGTCACAAGTCCAAACCTAATCCCGGGCGCAACACGCGGTTGGCTGACCAGATCCAGAAGGATCTGGCCACGCTGATCCAGCGTGAGCTCGATGTCTCGCGGGCCGGTCTCATTACGCTCACCGGCGTTGAACTCTCGGCCGATTACGCCCACGCCAAAGTTTATTTCACCGTCATGGGTGCCGAGCCCGCAGTGGCTTCGGCGGCGCTTGCCGAAAAAGCAGGGTGGCTGCATTCCTTGCTGTTCAAGTTGCTGCACATTCATACGGTTCCTACACTCAAGTTCATTCACGACGATCAGCTCGCGCGTGGCATTGAACTGTCTCATCTTATCGACCAGGCCAACCGGCCCCAGGGCGAACCCTTCAAACCCTCGGAACCCGAGGACCCCGACGAACGGCCCTGAGCGGCTGTCGTTTTTCCATGGATTTCTGAACGATGGCTTCCCGACGCGGGCAGATGCTCGACGGTGTCCTGTTGCTTGACAAACCAGAAGGATTGTCAAGCAACCACGCCTTGCAACGTGCCAAACGTACACTGGATGCCCGCAAGGCGGGCCATACCGGCACGCTTGATCCCTTCGCTACCGGTTTGTTGGTGTGTTGCACCGGACGGGCAACCAAAATTTCCGGTCACATGCTCAATGCCGATAAAGGTTATCTGGCAACGATTGCTTTTGGTGAAGAAACCGACTCCGGTGACCTGACCGGTCATGTTGTCCGTTGTGCCGGAGAGGGGTTCACGGGTGTTTCACACGAGGCACTCGAAGGTGTACTGGCCTGTTTTCGCGGCGAAATCGAACAGATTCCGCCCATGTATTCGGCCCTGAAACGTGATGGCAAGCCCTTGTACGAATATGCCCGCCAGGGTATCGAACTGGACAGGCCTGCGCGTCAGGTGACCATCCACGAACTGACGCTGCTCGACTGCACAGGTCGGGAAGCCGTCATCATGGTGCAATGCAGCAAGGGTACTTATATCAGGACGCTTGCACAGGATATCGGTCGGCAGCTTGGCTGCGGTGCGCACCTGAAAGCATTGCGTCGCACGCGTGTCGGCCCTTTCAGCCTTGACAACGCGATCAGCCTGGATGCTTTGCAGGCAATGGCCGATCCCAAGTTGGCCCTGATCCCCCTGAATGCTTTGCCCGCCGGCTTGCTGCCGGCAACTACCCAACAAAAGGATGAATTATGAGTCGCGCATTGCGCAATGTGGCCATTATTGCCCACGTCGATCATGGCAAGACCACACTGGTCGATCAACTGCTGCGTCAATCCGGAACCTTCCGTGAAAACCAGCAGATCTCCGAACGCGTCATGGATTCCGGAGATATTGAAAAAGAGCGTGGCATCACGATTCTGGCCAAGAACTGTGCCGTTGAATACGAAGGCACCCACATCAATATCATCGACACCCCCGGACACGCCGATTTCGGCGGTGAGGTTGAGCGTGTGTTGTCCATGGTCGATGGCGTGGTGTTGCTGGTCGATGCCGTTGAAGGCCCCATGCCTCAGACCCGTTTCGTCACGCGCAAGGCCCTGGCGCTGGGCCTGAAACCCATCGTGGTGGTCAACAAGATCGATCGTCCCGGTGCACGCCCTGACTACGTCATCAATGCAACCTTCGATCTGTTTGACAAGCTGGGTGCCACCGAAGAACAGCTGGATTTCCCCGTGGTGTATGCCTCGGGCCTGTCCGGCTATGCCGGCCTGACCGAGGATGTTCGCAGCGGTGACATGCGTCCGTTGTTCGAGGCCATTCTGAAGCATGTGCCCCAGCGTAATGATGATCCGGATGCTCCTTTCCAGATGCAGATCATTTCCCTGGATTACAACACGTACGTGGGCAAAATTGGTGTCGGGCGTATCAATCGTGGCCGTGCACGTCCGGGTATGGACGTGGTCTTGCAGTTTGGTCTGGATGGCGAACCCATCAAGGGGCGCATCAACCAGGTGCTGAAGTTCAAGGGCCTTGAGCGCGAGCTGGTCAACGAAGCTCAAGCGGGTGACATTGTTCTGATCAATGGTATCGAAGAGGTGGGTATCGGTGCCACCCTCATGGATCCAAATACGGTCGAGCCGTTGCCCATGCTGCGTATCGATGAGCCTACCCTGACGATGAACTTCATGGTCAACACCTCGCCGCTGGCCGGTCGTGAGGGTAAATTCGTGACCAGCCGTCAGTTGCGTGACCGTCTTGATCGTGAACTGAAATCGAATGTTGCCTTGCGTGTCAACGATACGGATGACGATACCGTTTTTGAAGTGTGTGGTCGTGGTGAGCTTCACCTGACCATTCTGCTGGAAAACATGCGTCGTGAAGGCTATGAACTGGCCGTGTCACGTCCTCGCGTGGTGTTCCGCGAGGAAAATGGCGTTCGCCTTGAGCCGTACGAGTTGCTGACGGTTGACGTTGAGGATCCACACCAGGGTGGTGTCATGGAAGAACTCGGTCGGCGCAAGGGTGACCTGCTGAACATGGAAGCCGATGGCCGTGGTCGTACCCGTCTCGAATACCGTATCCCGGCCCGTGGTCTGATCGGTTTTCAGGGCGAGTTCCTGACCCTCACGCGTGGTACCGGTCTGATGAGCCATATTTTCGATGACTACGCCCCCATGCGTGAAGGTGGTGTGGGCGAGCGTCGCAATGGCGTACTGATCAGTCAGGACAACGGCAACGCCGTGGCCTATGCCCTGTGGAAACTGCAGGAGCGTGGCCGTATGTTCGTCTCGCCACAGGATCCTGTGTATGAAGGCATGATCATTGGCATCCATAGTCGTGACAACGATCTGGTGGTCAATCCGATCAAGGAAAAGAAACTGACCAACGTGCGTGCATCGGGTAAAGATGAGCATATTGATCTGGTCCCACCGGTTCAGATCACCCTGGAGTATGCCGTTGAGTTTATCGATGACGATGAACTGGTCGAAGTGACACCAAAATCGATTCGTCTGCGCAAGCGTCATCTGCAGGAACACGAGCGCCGTCGCATGTCGCGCGAAGGGGCTGTCTGATCTCCGGAGTGCTGTTTGCAGGTCGGACAGGGGCACGTGTTTCTGTGTCCCTGGCCCGTCCCGTGTTAACAGAGGCAACCCTGCCCGCAAAAAAATGCTGCCTGCAAAAGAGAGCAGGCTTCAGGACCGCAACGGTTCAAAGTACAAACGGGCGTCCGGTGACCGGGGTGGTTGCAACTGCCATATCCTGTTCCGGCATGATGCCGGCCTGCCACGCTTTGCGACCGCCTTCAATGGCCAGTTTGAAGGCTTCGGCCATGAGTACCGGGTCGTGCGCCGCCGAGACGGCTGAGTTCAGCAACACCGCATCGAAACCCATTTCCATGGCCTGCATGGCATCCATGGGCGAACCGATGCCGGCATCGATGATGAGCGGTACATCGGTGATACGTTCACGCAACACGCGCAGTGCGTAAGGGTTGATCAGCCCCTGACCCGAGCCGATGGGGGCCCCCCAAGGCATCAGGATGCGGCAGCCTGCATCGAGCAATCGATGACAGGTCACAAGATCATCGGTGCAGTAGGGAAATACTTCGAAACCTTCCTTGACCAGGATGTCGGCCGCCTTGACGAGTTCGAAGGGGTCGGGCTGCAGTGTGTAGGTATCACCAATCACTTCCAGTTTGATCCAGTGCGTATCGAATACTTCACGTGCCATCTGGGCCAGGGTAATTGCTTCGTCAGCCGTGTGGCAACCGGCTGTGTTGGGCAGCAGGTGTGCGCCACTTTCTTTGATGAGCCTGAAAAAGGCATTGGAGCCTTCGGGGTTTGCGGTATCGGCACCCAGTTGACGCTTGAGGCCAACCGTGACGACCTGGGAACCTGACGCCTGTATGGCCTGTTCCAGAATGACGGGTGAAGGGTAGCCAGCAGTACCGAGAAAAAAACGGCTTTGCAGTTCGGTGTCGGCAATGATCCAGGTCATGGTGAAAGTCAGCCTCCGCTGATGGGTTCAAAGGTGGTGATCTGGTCGTCGGGTTGCAGCATGCATGCCGTACGGGCCGTACGGGCAACATGCCGTCCATTGACGGCCGTGGCCAGGGCCGCTTTGGACAGATCCAGGTCAGGTCGTACCGCAGACAGCAGGTCGGCCAATGTGGTGCCGGCCTGAATGCTGTGAGGCTGGCCGTTCAAAGTTATGTTGAAGGATGTGGTCATGTGGCGCACAACAAAAGAAAATCAGTGGCCTGAAAACGTGTTCAGGGCTTCTTCCACAACGGCCGGGGCAATCAGCCAGCCATGGCGGAACAGGCCGTTGATGCGGGTCAGGCCGGCCTGGTGTTCGATGCGGGGCAGGTTGTCGGCCAACGCCGGACGCAGATTGGTTTCACTATGAACCACACGCGCTTCGGCCAGGGCCGGGAGCATGCTATGGGCCGCCGCCAGAAGTTCAACCGTGGTACGCAACGAGGCCGGAGAGCGGTCTTCGCTTTCAATTTCTGATGCTCCGACCACAATTATGTTGTTCGATCGGGGCACTACATACACACGATGGCGTGGGTGCAGCAGTCGTACGGGACGATTCAGTGTAACGCCGGGCGCATGCAGCCAGAAAATCTCGCCGCGCACACCACGCACATTCAGGCAGTTGACATCGTGGGCATCGAACGGGCGACCGGCTTCGCGCATGCCGGTGCCACGGGTGTCGAAGACATGGTCGAAAGAATGGCTGCCTGTTGCTGTGATCAGGCGACCGGACTCAAGCTGCACTACGGGTGTGTTCCAGTGCCATTGTGTGCCTACGGCACTGCTTTGCAGGGCAGCCATGGCTTCCACCGTGTTCAGGTGGCCTTCATGGGGCAGCAGCCAGGCCCGGCCCGGGCCATGAATGCACGGTTCCAGTTCAGACAGTTCGGCAGGTGACAGTGCGCGTGGTTTGTGATCCACAGGCGCTTTCTGCTCCAGCAGGCCGACAATGCGCATGGCGGCGCCCGTGTCGGTGCGATGGGCCAGCAGCAGGCTGCCGGCGTGGGTGAGCGACACAGGCTGATTCAGGCCGGGAATGATCTGCGACCACAGTTCGATGGAACGCAGCCCCTGCCGGAAAATGTTTTCATCGGCTGATTCAAGTTCCGCCGTCGGGCTGAGCATGCCTGCGGCTGTCCAGCCTGCAGCGCCTCGAGCCAGTGGCCCCGAGGCCAGGTCAAAAACATGGACTTCATGACCCTGACGAACCAGGTGCAGGGCGAGCAGGCGACCCAGCAGGCCTGCTCCGGCAATACCGATTTTCATGGATTAGCACTTTCAGAACAACGCTGTGGATGGGAGTATCCACGCAGACAGTGGCGGGGGGCGTCGGGCGCACCCCTTGGTGCGGGGTAGTATAGCGCCCCGGCATGTGCAGGGTCGGAAGCCCCCGTGATTTTTGCAATCTGCTTGATATGTGTCTGGAAAAAATCTGGCGGGAAGCGTTGGATTGACTCGCTATCGGGGCAGGGCGGGGGCGAAGTCCTTTACTTCGGGGTGGTTTTTGCAGAAGTTGGTTACACACGCCATAACCTCATCAAGGTTGTCGGTCAGCAGCATGAGATCCAGATCATTCGGGCCGATCAGCCTGTTGGCAAGCAGCTCGGATTTCATCCATTCAAACAGACCGGCCCAGAATGTTGTGCCGATCAGTACAATGGGTGCCTTGGGCAGTTTGCGTGTCTGAACCAGTGTCAACACCTCGAACAGTTCATCCAGCGTACCGAAGCCCCCCGGCAGGGCAATGTAGGCAGCGCTGTGCATGAAAAATGTGGCCTTGCGTGAATAGAAATAATCGAAGTGCAGGCTGTGCGTCTGGTACTGGTTGTGCGCGGCTTCGCGCGGCAGTTTGATGTTCAGGCCCACACTGTGCCCGCCTGCTTCGTAGGCGCCTTTGTTGGCGGCTTCCATAATGCCCGGGCCGCCGCCGGCAATCACGGTCAGTCCGGCCTGCGCCAGCCGTTGTCCCAGGGTTTCGGTAACCTTGTACCAGGGGGATTCAGGGTGCAGGCGGGCACTTCCGAAAACACTGACCCCCCAGCCAATGTTTTTCAGTGTATCTGCAGCCTGCTGCAACTCTGACATAATTCCGGGAATCTGCTGCGCAGCCGGCAATTGAACGACTTCTATATCTGACATGAAAAAAACCTTGTTGCTTGTTGATGGATCCAGCTATTTGTACCGGGCTTACCATGCCATGCCCGACCTTCGCAATGCCCGCGGGGAACCTACTGGTGCGTTATATGGTGTCATAGCCATGTTGCGGAAATTGCAGCAAGACTACAAAGCCGATTATGCAGCCTGTGTGTTCGATGCCCGTGGCAAAACCTTTCGTGAAGACATTTACCCGCTTTACAAGGGTAATCGGCCTTCAATGCCCGACGAGCTGGCGGCACAGATCGAACCGATTCACCAAGCGGTGCGTGCCATGGGGTGGCCTGTGCTGGCGGTACCCGGTGTTGAAGCCGATGACATCATTGGCACACTGGCCAACAAGGCCGCAGGGCAGGGTGTTCACACCATTATTTCCACGGGCGACAAAGACCTTGCCCAACTGGTGAACCCGTTTGTGGAATTGGTTAATACCATGAACAACGAACGCCTTGATGAAGAAGGGGTCATTCGCAAATTCGGCGTCCGGCCTGACCAGATCGTATCGTACCTCATGCTTACAGGCGATGCGGTTGACAATGTGCCTGGTGTGACCAAAGTGGGGCCCAAAACGGCGGTCAAGTGGCTCACGGAATTTGGTTCTATCGAAGCCCTTCTTGATAACGCAGCCACGATCAAGGGTGTTGCAGGCAACAACCTGCGCGAGGCCATACCAAATTTTCCCATGACCCGGGAATTGCTCACCGTCAAGACCGATTGCGCCATTGACGGGTTCACCGAAGATCTTTCCGGGTTGGTGCCGCAGCCGCCCGATACGGGTCTGCTGATCACGTTGTTTGACCATTACGGTTTCAGAAGCTGGTTGCGTGAACTGACAGGTGATCCTGAACGGATTCCCGAGCAAGATAGCCGGGTCAGTGCGCAGCCCCCTGCCGTGCCAGAGCAAATCTGCTACGAAACAGTAACCACATCGGAACACCTGCACGCCTGGATTGCGCGTATCCGGTCGGCCCCGCTGGTGGCCATTGATACCGAAACCACCTCGCTGGACCCCATGCTGGCCCGCCTGGTTGGTATTTCGCTGGCCACCGAGCCTGGTGCTGCATGCTACATTCCGCTTGCCCACCGCGGGCCGGATCTTCCCGAACAGTTGCCCATGCAGCAGGTGCTCGCGCTGCTCCAGCCCTGGCTTGAAGATCCTGCGGCAAAGAAAGTCTTGCATAATGCCAAGTACGATGCACACGTATTCCTGAATGCGGGTATCACCCTGGCCGGCATCGAGCACGACACCATGTTGCAGGCTTATGTGCTCGAATCCCACCGACGTGTGAACATGCAGGAACTGGCCCAGCGATGGCTGGGGCGTTCCGGGGTGGCCTACGAAGACCTGTGCGGCAAGGGCGCAAAACAGATCGGTTTCGACGAGGTGGAACTCGACAAAGCGGCGCATTACGCCAGCGAGGATGCCGATTTCACGTTGCAATTGCATCAGGTGCTGCATCCGAAGATCGCGTGTGATCCGGGCCTGTTGTTCATTTATGCGCTGGAAGTGCAGGTGTCTGCCGTTCTGACGACCATCGAACGCAATGGTGTGGCAGTTGATGCGCAGGTGTTGAATCGCCAGAGCCATGAGCTGGGGGTCAAGTTGCTTGAGCTGGAACAGAAAGCCTACGAATCTGCGGGCCAGCCGTTCAACCTGAACTCGCCCAAGCAACTGGGTGAGATCCTGTTTCAACGGATGCAGTTGCCTGTGTTGCGTAAAACGGCTGGTGGGGCACCCTCAACGGACGAAGACGTTCTCACGCGTCTGGCAGCCGATTATCCGTTGCCGGCCTTGCTGCTGGAATACCGCGGGTTGGCCAAGCTGAAGTCCACCTATACCGACAAGCTGCCGCGCATGATCAACCCGGGCACCGGGCGTGTTCACACACGCTATTCTCAGGCATCGGTCATCACGGGGCGCCTGGCTTCCTCCGATCCCAACCTCCAGAACATTCCGGTACGCACCCCGGAAGGTCGCCGTGTGCGCGAGGCCTTTGTAGCTTCCGGCGGCAAAATCATATCCGCCGATTACTCCCAGATTGAACTGCGTGTCATGGCCCATGTTTCCGAAGACGACAATCTGCGGCAGGCCTTTGCCCGAGGCGATGACATTCACAAGGCGACAGCATCCGAGATTTTTGGGGTGTCTCTGGAGCAGGTCAGTGCCGAACAGCGTCGTGCCGCCAAAGCCATCAACTTCGGGCTCATTTACGGCATGGGCGAGTTTGGTCTGGCCTCAAACCTTGGCATCACGCGTGATGCGGCCCGTTCCTATATCGACCGTTATTTTGCCCGTTATCCAGGCGTGGCTGCCTACATGGAGCAGACCAAACGCATGGCGCGCGAACTCGGTTATGTTGAAACCGTGTTTGGCCGCCGTTTGTGGTTGCCCGATCTCAAGGGGGCCAAGGGCCCGCGTCAGGCTGCTGCAGAACGCGCTGCCATCAATGCACCCATGCAGGGTACTGCGGCCGACCTCATCAAAATGGCCATGGTGGCTGTGCAGGGTTGGCTTGAGGCGCAGCGCTTGAAGGCCCAACTGGTGATGCAGGTGCACGATGAACTGGTACTTGACGTGCCCGATGTTGAGGTCGATCAGGTGACCGAAGCGTTGCCTGGCCTGATGTGCGCCGTGGAGGGGTTGTCTGTGCCGCTGGTCGCCGAGGTTGGCGTGGGCTTGAACTGGGAGCAGGCCCACTGATACCTCTATGTTGTTTCATCAAGTAACTTCTGATTCTACCAAGGAGATCCAGAAAATGTCTTTCTCACCTGCGACCGGCGTAGCCTCCACGGTTGTGCACACCCCGACCGATGGTCTGCGCCACGGCATGATCGACTTGCCAACATTCGATGGCACCATTGCGGCCTACCATGCAGCGCCTGCCCAGGGCAGCAATCTTCCCGTGATTCTGGTGGTTCAGGAAATTTTCGGATTGCACGAACATATTCAGGATGTCTGCCGCCGATTTGCGCATCAAGGGTATCTGGCGATCGCCGTGCAGTTGTACCAGCGCCAGGGTGATGCTTCGGTCTATACCGATATTCCCGCCCTCATTCATGACATCGTCTCGCGTGTGCCCGATACGCAGGTTATGGCCGATCTTGATGCCAGCGTTGCCTGGGCTGCGCGCAACGGGGGCGATCCGGAGCGTGTCGGGGTGACCGGTTTTTGCTGGGGCGGACGGATCACCTGGCTGTACGCAGCCCATAATCCGTCTTGCAAGGCGGGCGTGGCCTGGTACGGGCGTTTGGTCCAGGGCCACGGACCGGATCACGTGCGTAATCCGGTTGATGTCGCCCCTGAGCTGTTTGCACCCGTGCTGGGCTTGTACGGAGCCCTGGATACAGGGATTCCGGTTGCTGACTGCGAAGCCATGCGCCAGAAACTGGCCGCCGGTAATGCGCAGGCCAAAGTGTCTGAAATGGTGGTGTACCCGGATTCAGGCCATGCATTCTATGCCGATTACCGGCCCAGTTACAACGCGGCCGATGCCGCCGATGCCTGGGAGCGTGCGCTGGCCTGGTTCAGCCGCTACCTGAAGGGTTAAAGCGACCCTGTATTCAGAACGGCCCTGCCGTAAAGGTGGGCCGGTCAGGCCTGCCAGGGTATGCTGAGCCGTGAACCGAAGCGCATTGCCCGCCAGGCACGCCCACTGACACCTTTCAGGTTGTTCAGCGGGCGTACAAGACCTGACGCTTAAATGGTCTGCGCAGTTTGCAAGGCGTGGATGCGTGCCTGAATAGGCGGGTGTGTTGAAAAGATGGCACTGATACCACCGCTACCTGAAATGCCCGAGGCTTCGAAGGATTTGGGCAGGTCACCGGGCTG
The DNA here is from genome assembly GCA_012727555.1 of Alcaligenaceae bacterium. Classification (GTDB taxonomy): domain Bacteria; phylum Pseudomonadota; class Gammaproteobacteria; order Burkholderiales; family Burkholderiaceae_B; genus JAAYGT01. The sequence goes on from JAAYGT010000010.1 coordinate 31,706, forward strand.
CAGGCCGCCCAGGCGAGCCAATGCACGAATCATGGGTTCGCGTGAGCCCATCAGCGATGCGGCTCCGGCATCGGCACGGTATTCGCGCTGACGCGAAAACCAGGCCACGATGATCGAGGCCAGTACGCCAAAAATGATTTCACAGACAATAACCGTAACGTAATAGCCGATGCCGACATCACGTTCGTTCTTGAACACGACCTTGTCGACAAAGTAGCCTACGATGCGCGCAAAAAACACCACAAACGTGTTTACCACGCCCTGGATCAGGGTGAGCGTGATCATGTCGCCGTTGGCAATGTGCGCAACCTCGTGGCCCAGTACGGCAGCCACCTCTTCTTCGGTCATGCTTTCGAGCAGGCCGGTGGAAACGGCCACCAGGGCATCGTTTTTGAAGGCCCCGGTGGCAAATGCGTTGGGCTCACCCTCGTAGATGGCGACTTCTGGGTGCCCGATACCTGCGCGATCAGCGAGCTGGTGTACGGTATCCACCAGCCAGGCCTCGCGTCGGTTGGCCGGGCGCTGGGGGTCAATGACGCGTGCCCCCGTGGATTGCTTGGCCATCCATTTGCTCATGAGCAACGAAATGATGGAGCCGGTGAAACCCACAAGCGCCGAAAAGATCAGCAATTGGGTCAGGTCAAGGCCGTTGGCCGTGAGAAAACGCCCCACGCCTAGAACGTTCATGGTGGCACTGAGTACCACCATCACCGCAATGTTGGTGAGCAGGAAGAGTACGATTCGTTTCATGCTTTTGGTATCCGAATTGATGCGAGCAGGGTAATTGGACAACAGTATGTGCGGGCAGGTTCCCGAATTTAAAGCCGGTTCCGCAATTTAAAACGGTTTTTGTGGCGCTCATTCGTGGCTGTGCCCGGGCACAAGAGTATAGTAGTGTGTTTTCTTGAATCAAATGAATTCTGGTAACTGATCACCATGCAGTCTCTATGGATGTTAATGGCGAGTTTCATGTTTGCTGGCATGGGGGCTTGCATCAAAATTGCTGCCGACCATGGCGCATCACTGGCGCATGTGGTGGTTTTTCGGGGAATTCCCTCGGTTTTGCTGATCCTGGTCTGGGCCCTGGCCACAGGCCGTAGTTTGCGTCCACTCAGCTGGAAGCTGCATGTTTATCGAAACGTTTCAGGTGTTACGGCAATGTGGATGGGCTTTTTTGCCATTTCCAGTTTGCCTCTTTCGACCGCGGTCAGCCTGAACTATACGGCGCCCCTGTTCATTGCGGGCTGGATGCTGGTGGCGGGTGGTTCACAACGTGATCCTGTGCGTTTGCTGGCCGTCATGGCGGGTTTCCTTGGGGTGGTCGCCATTTTGCGACCCAGCGTCACCGACGACCAACTCATGCCGGCTGCCGTGGGTCTGCTGGGCGGAGCCATTTCTGCGGTGGCCATGATGCAAGTGCGTCAGCTTGGGCGTTCCGGTGAGCCCGAATGGCGTACGGTCTTCATCTTTTCCTGTTTTGTCTGTCTGTCGGGTTTGGCAAGCTTCGGCGTGCTGGGCTGGCACGACATCAACCTGACCGCCTTGTTGGCACTGGTCAGTGTAGGTCTGTTCGGCCTGGTCGGGCAATTGGCCATGACACGCGCCTTTGGGCTGGGTTCTGCCTTGCTCACCGCTGCCCTGCAGTACACCACCATTATTTTTGCGGTGTTGCTGGGTTGGATCTTCTGGAGCGACATGCCCGATCTCTTTGCCTGGGCCGGTATGGGTCTCATTGTGGCGTCGGGTTTGCTGTCAAGCTGGCGCACGTACTCAGAGCACCGTGTAATGCAGGGTCAGGCAGCCGTTGCCACCGCATCGGCCCCAGTGGCCCCACCCGTTTCGGGCTCGAATAGTCCTGATCCCGCTCAATCCGCTTCGGAGAACCGTAATGGCTGAACTTTTGATTGATCCTCAGGGGCTGGCGTCCCTTTTGCCTGATTCATCGTTGTTGTTGCTCGATGTTCGGTACGATCTCTTTGATCACGGTGCAGGTCCTGCTGCGTATCGGCAGGGGCATATCCCGGGGGCCGTATTCGTCGATCTGGAAGGTGTGTTGTCCGGCCAGAAGACGGGTCGCAATGGTCGTCACCCGCTGCCTGATATCGGTGCTTTTGCGCAAAGCATGGGCCACCTCGGGCTGAAATCAACAACCCGGGTTGTTGTTTACGATGCGGGCAACAGCATGGCGGCAACACGTCTCTGGTGGATGCTGCGCTGGATTGGTCATGAAAGCGTGCGCATTCTCGATGGCGGATGGTCGGCCTGGCTGGCTGCGGGCGGTTCGCAGGTGACGCAGCCGTTGCGTTATGCCGACCCTGTTCGTGGGCTTGCCGTGTCGCAGGACTACACCCGTATTCAGCCCTGCATGCCGGCCTTTACGGTCGACTTCATCGAGCATCACCTTGATGATGCCCGGTGGCGTTTGCTGGATGCCCGTTCAGCCGAGCGCTATCGGGGTGAAACCGAGCCCATTGACCCCGTGGCAGGCCATATTCCTGGCGCATTGAACTGGCCTAACCCGCTGAATCTTGCGCCTGATTCACGCTTCAGGGCGGCTGACGAATTACGTGCCGATTATCTCAGGCTGCTTGACGGCCACCCGCCCGAATCGGTTATTCATCAGTGCGGGTCGGGTATTTCCGCTTGCCATAACCTGTTTGCCATGGAACTTGCAGGCCTGACAGGGTCAGGTCTGTATGTGGGTTCCTGGAGCGAGTGGTGCAGCGATCCGGCCAGGCCGGTCGCTGTGGGTGCGTCAGTCTGACGCTTTCATGTGCATCATGCGTCGGTACCACTCGTGGAAGTGTTGCATGCCATCTTCCATGGGTGACTGGTAAGGCCCGACCTCGCTGGTGCCGCGTTCCATGAGAATTTTGCGGCCAGCATCCATGCGTTCGGCGATTTCATCGTCTTCGACGGCGGTTTCCATGTAGGCAGCCCGTTGGGCTTCGACGAATTCCCGTTCAAACGCAACGATATCTTCGGGGTAGTAGAACTCGACGATGTTCACGGTTTCCTGGGGGCTGACCGGATGCAGTGTCGATAGCACCAGAACGTGAGGATAGAGTTCGATCATGTGGGTGGGGAAATACGTGACCCACACGGCCCCGAAGTCGGGTGCTTCACCTGATCTGTAGTTCAGCAGGCAGTTGTGCCAGGTTTTGTAGGCATCGGAGCCAGGCTGGCTGAGCGCCTTGTGTACCCCGACGCGCTGCAGGCTGAACCAGTCGGAAAATTCCCATGAAAGGTCGTCGCACGTGACAAAATGGCCCAGGCCCGGATGGAAAGGGGCAACATGGTAGTCTTCCAGGTAAACCTCGATGAAGGTTTTCCAGTTGTAGTTGCAACGGTGAATTTCCACGTGATCAAGCACGTAATCGGAAAAGTCGAATTCAGGCCGCTTGAACAGGGCCGACATGTCGAGCGCCGGGTTGCGCGGGCCCTCGAAGAGCAAGCCATTGCAATTGTGCAGCGGGAATTGCTGAAGATTCGAGCACCGGGGTGTTTCGGGAAAGTGCGGGGCTCCGAGAAGCATGCCTTTCTGGTCGTAGGTCCAGCGGTGCAGCGGGCACACGATGTTGCCACCTGTTTCGCGCAGATTGCCTCTGAATGTGCCTGAATGGGTTATGTTGCCCGTTTCACCACCCAGCATGACGGCCTGGCGGTGGCGGCAGACATTCGACAGCAGCTCGATGCCATTGGAGTTACGCACCAGCACACGCCCACCCTTTTCCTGGGGAAGGGTGTGCCAGTCGCCGGTTTCGGGCACGAGTTTTTCGTGACCTACGTAAATTGAAGATTGCTTGAAAATCTGTTTTTGCTCGAGAGCAAAAACGGTGTCGTCGAAGTATGTGTCGACAGAAAGCTGCGTTTGCGCCGGTGCAAAATGCGCCTTTCGACCGAGGTCGGTCATGGTGTTCCCCCCCCGCGATGAATGAACCAGAACACATGGGTGCCTGGTGCGAAGAAAAAAACGGACTGGCCGATGAAAAGTGGAACCGTGCATTTTACGCTATTTTTCAGCCCAGGCTTTGCGCTGGGTCATGCTTTGGGCAGTTGCCAACGGTATCTCGTACAATTCACTCTGGTTGCACCTGATCGCGTGCCACTGTCCGGCCTTACCTTACGGAAATGCGCTCATGAACGATAAACGCTTTGTCTCCCGCCAGGGCTTGCTTTTGTGCGGGTCCTTTGCATGGTTTGCCATGTGTTCCGTTGCGCGTCACGATTCGCGCGTTGGTGAGTAACGCCCATGGTACGTGTTGCCGTCGATTTTCCCGCCTGGCTGACCGATCGCGCCCGCCACATTGAAACCGTGCTCGATCATTTCCTTCCTGAAGCTTCCACGCAGCCGCAACGATTGCATGAGGCCATGCGGTACGCTGTGCTGGGTGGCGGGAAACGGGTCAGGGCTGCACTGGTCTATGCCGCCGGTCAGGCCAGTTTGCAGGCCAATACCCCGGCGTCGGCCCAGCTTATGGCGCTTGATCACGCTGCGGCGGCCGTTGAGCTGATCCATGCCTATTCGCTCGTCCACGATGATCTGCCTTGCATGGATGACGATGCGCTGCGGCGCGGGCGCCCAACCGTTCACGTGCAGTACGATGAAGCGACCGCCATGCTGGCTGCCGATGCCCTGCAGCCGCTTGCCTTCGAACTGCTTGGGCGTATGCCGGTTGCGCCTGCGCTGGTTGTGCAGGCTGTTCAGCAACTGGCCCGTGCCGCCGGCAGTCTGGGGATGGTCGGTGGGCAGGCCATCGATTGCGACAGCGTGAACCGGGTTTTGGCGCCTGACGATCTGCAGACCATGCATAAAATGAAGACAGGTGCCATGCTGGAGGCCAGCGTGGTGCTGGGCGGCATCGTGGCAGGTGCCAGTTCCACGGTGCGCCAGGGGCTGGACCGCTACGCAGCTGCCATGGGGCTGGCCTTTCAGGTTGTCGATGATATCCTTGATGTCACTGCCGACACGGCAACGCTTGGTAAAACCGCAGGTAAAGATGCTGCGGGCAACAAGCCAACCTATGTTTCCGTGCTGGGCTTGCAGCCATCGCGCCAGTTTTTGCAGCAGTTGCATCATCAGGCACGCGAGGCGCTGCTGCCTCTTGGGCCCTCGGCTGAATTGCTGGGTTGCCTTGCCGACTTTATCGTGAACAGAGACCACTGAACGTATCGGTCCCGGGCGTGCCGGGCCGTTAAAACAGACTACCGCCTACCGTAAATGACTACCGTTTCGCTCGATAAAATCAATTCTCCCGCCGATCTGCGCCCGCTGGGCCGCGCCGACCTGAAAAACGTCAGTGAGCAGTTGCGTGAGTTCATACTTCATTCGGTTGCGCGAACCGGTGGGCACTTGTCCTCGAACCTGGGTACGGTCGAGCTCACGGTGGCCCTGCATCATGTGTTTGAAACGCCGCATGATCGTATTGTCTGGGATGTCGGTCACCAATCTTATCCGCACAAAATACTGACGGGGCGTCGTGACCTGATGGGCAGTTTGCGCCAGCAGGGTGGTATTTCTGGTTTTCCGAAGCGATCCGAATCGCCGTACGATGCTTTCGGAACAGCGCATTCATCCACGTCCATTTCGGCCGTGCTCGGTATGGCAGTTGCGGCGCGTAACCTGGGCATGTCCAGGCAGCATATCGCCGTCATCGGCGATGGCGCCATGACAGCGGGTATGGCCTTCGAGGCACTGAACAATGCCGGTGTCACACCTGATGTCAATGTGTTGGTGGTGCTGAACGACAACGATATGTCCATTTCACCTCCGGTGGGGGCGTTGAATCGCTATCTCGCGCGCTTGATGTCGGGCGGCTTTTATGCAGCAGCCAAGAACGTGGGCAAGGCCGTGCTTCAGCATATGCCCCCCATGCTGGAGCTGGCCCGTCGCTTCGAGGGGCACGCCAAGGGTATGGTGTCATCGGCAACGCTCTTTGAAGAGCTTGGTTTCAACTATGTGGGGCCCATTGATGGGCACGATCTCGATGCGCTGGTGCCCACGCTCGAAAACCTCAAGGCTTTGGGGGGCTTGCAGTTTCTGCATGTGGTCACCAAGAAAGGGCAGGGTTACAAACTGGCCGAGGCGGATCCGGTCCTGTATCACGGGCCGGGCAAGTTTGATCCCGAAGTCGGTATCCAAAAGTCCGCTGCGCCGGCACGCCAGACCTTCACCCAGGTGTTCGGGCGCTGGCTCTGCGATATGGCCCAGGTCGATGATCGCCTCATCGGCATCACGCCGGCCATGCGTGAGGGCAGTGGCATGGTCGAGTTCGAGCAGCGCTTTCCCAGGCGGTACTTTGATGTCGGGATTGCCGAGCAGCATGCCGTCACCTTTGCAGCCGGGCTGGCTTGTGATCAGCTCAAGCCGGTGGTTGCCATTTATTCAACGTTTCTGCAGCGCGGCTATGATCAACTCATCCACGATGTGGCGCTGCAAAATCTTGATGTCACCTTTGCACTTGATCGTGCGGGCATTGTGGGGGCTGATGGTGCAACCCACGCCGGCAATTACGATATTGCCTATTTGCGCTGTATTCCCAACATGGTGGTGGCCACGCCCTCCGATGAAAACGAGGCACGCTTGTTGCTGAGTACCTGTTATCACTTTGCGGGTCCCGCTTCGGTGCGCTATCCCCGGGGGGCGGGGTGCGGTGCGCCTGTTATGGCCTCTCTCGATACGGTTGAAATTGGCAAGGGGGTGGTTCGACGTCAGGGGCAGAATCTGGCTTTACTGGTTTTTGGTACCTTATTGCCCGCAGCGCTTCAGGCCGCAGAGTCACTGGATGCCACCGTGGTCGATATGCGTTTTGTGAAGCCCCTCGATACGACATTGCTTCTTGAACTGTCCGTCTCGCATCGAGCCTTTGTCACGCTTGAAGAAGGTTGTCTCATGGGAGGTGCCGGAAGTGCGGTGCTTGAAGCCTTGAGCGAGGCAGCCTGCCACAGGCCTGTGTTGCAACTGGGGTTGCCCGACGAGTTCATCGATCATGGCGATCAGGGTGCCATTTTGCGCGGGCTGGGGCTGGACGCTGCTGGTATCGAGCAGGCCGTCCGAGCCCGTTTCCTGCCCCAGCCTGACTGACATTGCCCTGGCAGTCGGGTAGTTACGCCTGGCTTTCTTGTCAAGGCATTGAATAGATGTTATGCTTTTCGGTTACTTGCTCGACCAGGTCTTTTTGTTCTGGCGAGCTAACTTTTGCATCAGGCCAGTTGCTGAAGTGGAAACAGAAGAAGTGTGTTGTTGCAAAGGCTGCCGTGTGTGCAGTGTTTGGGGCGGTGTTTGTTTTCTTCCTGTTTTTCTTGTGCGAAATGGTTCGCCGACTGGCTGCAAAAGCTATCCACAAGGAGTGTAGTTTATGCGTCACTACGAAGTAGTGTTTATCGTGCATCCTGATCAAAGCGAACAGGTGCCCGCCATGATCGAACGTTACCAGGGTGTTGTCACCGCCAATGGCGGCCAGATTCATCGCCTCGAAGACTGGGGTCGTCGCCAGCTGGCTTATCCCATTCAAAAACTGGTCAAGGCACACTATGTTTGCATGAACATCGAGTGCGGCCAGGCTGTCCTCGATGAACTTGATCATTCGTTCCGTTACAACGATGCCATTTTGCGTCACCTGGTCATCAAAACCAAGAAGGCTCACACAGCGCCTTCCATCATGATGAAATCAGTCGAGCGTGAAGAGGCCCGCAAGGCGAACGCCGAAGCCGCAGCTGGCGCTTCCGAATAATCAGGGGTTTGGTCCGCAGCACGTGAATCAGCTTTCACTGACAGCGCGCGTTGTTCAGGTTCAGCCCATGCGTTATACGCCAGCGGGTTTGCCTGTTCTTGATCTGGTTGTGGAACATGCTTCCACTGTCATCGAGGCCGGTGTGAACAGAACCATCGAAATGACGCTCAATGCAGTGGCGCTTGGCGATACCGCCCATCACCTTGCCGGCACCCCGATGGGTACCGGATTGCTGATCCAGGGTTTTCTGGCGCCGGCGCGCAAAAGTTCAGGCAAGCTTGTCGTTCATATACTGACAGCGCGTCGAACCGATGCAGGTACTGACCCCGTTGTTGCCTGAGGACACACCTTCAGTTACAGGGCGTACGCAACATATCGCTGCGACGCAAACAAATTACACCGCCCGAGCCAATGCCGGGCACAAAGAGGCACATTATGGCTTACTTCAAGAAAGGCAAGGAAAAACGCAAGTTCACCCAACAGAATCCGCTGTTCAAGCGCCGCAAGTTCTGCCGCTTTACAGCTGCCAATGTTGACGAAATCGATTACAAAGATCTCGACACACTGCGTGATTTCATCCAGGAAAACGGCAAGATCATTCCTGCACGTCTTACCGGTACCAAGGCCCACTACCAGCGTCAGCTCGACACAGCCGTCAAACGCGCGCGTTTCCTGGCCCTGCTGCCTTACACCGATAACCACAATTAATCCAGGGGGCTCTAGTCATGCAAGTCATTCTGCTCGAAAAAGTTGTTAACCTGGGTAACCTGGGTGAAGTTGTGCGTGTTCGCGACGGCTATGCTCGCAACTACCTGATCCCCCAGAAAATTGCACGTCGTGCAACTGATGCGGCGCTGAAAGAGTTCGAGGCACGTCGTGCCGAACTCGAGAAAATTCAGGCTGAAAAGCTGGCAGCTGCTCAGGCAACTGGCGAAAAACTGAATGGTCGTACACTCAATATCAGCCAGAAAGCCGGTGTTGATGGCCGTTTGTTCGGTTCCGTCACCAGCATGGATATCGCTGCAGCACTGGTTGCTGAAGGCTTCGATGTCCAGAAGTCGCAGGTTCGCCTGCCCGATGGGGCACTGAAGGCCGTGGGCGAGTTCCCCGTTCAGGTCGTTCTGCACGCCGATGTCGCTGTGGAAATTCTCGTGGCTGTTCAGGGCGAAATGGTCTGATTGCTGCGTGTCATGGTCACTCTGGTACAGTGCCTTGAGCCTGTGCCAGGGGGCATGAAAAAAAGCCGGTTCAAGCCGGCTTTTTTTCATGGTGTGCCAGCCTGAGTCGAATGCTTGAGTTGTTTCAGACAACACTCAGGTTCTGACACGACAGCCACTTTCTGCAGTTTTGTACTGTTTTGTTTTCCCACATGAGCCCGGAGTTCTTCCCGCATGGATACCCAGAAACCCAAGTCCGATCCCCAACTTGACTACCTGCGTATTCCTCCGCATTCGGTCGAGGCCGAACAGTCGGTGCTCGGGGGCTTGTTGCTCGACAACGCTGCATTTGACCGTATCACCGACCTTCTGGGTGATGACGACTTCTACCGTTACGATCACAAGCTGATCTGGCAGCATATAACACGCCTGATCGGGCTTACTCGCCCGGCCGATGTCGTGACGGTGCATGAGTCTCTGGCCAGTGCCGGAAAGTCAGAGGAGATCGGCGGGCTGGCGTATCTGAACGCGTTGGCACACAATACGCCATCGGCCGCCAATATCCGTCGTTATGCGGAAATTGTCCGTGAGCGCTCCATGTTGCGCAAACTTGTGTCGGTGGCCGATGAAATCGCGGCCAATGCCTTCAACCCGCAAGGCAAAGAAGCGCGGCAACTGCTCGATGAGGCAGAGTCGCGTGTGTTCCAGATTGCCCAGGAAGGCTCGCGGGGGGCTACGGGGTTTCAGGAAATCCAGCCCCTGCTGAGCCAGGTCGTCGAACGTATCGACGAACTGTATCACCGTGAAGGTGATTCCGATGTCACGGGCGTGCCCACCGGATTTGCTGACCTTGATCGCATGACTTCCGGATTGCAGCCGGGTGACCTCGTGATCGTGGCGGGGCGTCCATCCATGGGTAAAACGTCTTTTTCCATGAACATAGGCGAGCATGTGGCCATCGAGCAAGGCCTGCCGGTTGCAGTGTTTTCCATGGAAATGGGGGCCGTACAGCTTGCCATGCGTATGGTCGGTTCGGTTGGCATGCTGGATCAGCATCGTATGCGGACCGGTAAACTGACAGCCGATGACTGGCCCAAACTGACGCATGCCGTACAGCAGGTTCAGGAAGCACAGATCTACATTGACGAAACGCCGGCGCTCACGGCCATGGAGCTTCGTGCCCGGTCACGTCGTCTGGCGCGTCAGTGTGGCCAGCTGGGTTTGATCATTATTGACTACATGCAGCTTATGTCGGCCAGTTCAGCGGGTGAAAACCGGGCGACCGAAATTTCCGAAATAAGCCGTTCACTGAAGGGGCTCGCGAAAGAGCTTAATTGCCCGCTGATTGCCCTGTCACAGCTGAACCGTAGTCTGGAACAGCGACCCAATAAACGTCCCGTCATGAGTGATCTGCGTGAATCGGGGGCCATCGAGCAGGACGCCGACCTGATTCTCTTCATTTACCGCGACGAGGTGTATCACCCCGATACACCCGATAAAGGCACGGCCGAAATCATTATCGGCAAGCAACGAAATGGTCCGATTGGTACCGTCCGTCTTACGTTCCAGGGTTCCAGTACACGATTCCTGAATTACACCTCGGCAGGCGGTGCCATGTAAGCATGTTAGCCATCGTTTTACTGGATATTGGGCTATCGTGGTATATCGCGTTATACTGGTCCTTCACATCATC